>JBKOWZ010000030.1:0-7500 GCA_046724665.1 Actinomycetota bacterium | reverse complement strand
GCCTGGTGGCGCGCGGCGGCGCCACCCCGGCCGCGGCGAGCACCCCGCTCGCCGCCACCGCCGGGTGCGGAAAGGCTCCGGCGCTGGCCAGCGGCACGCACTCGATCCAGAGCAGCGGCCAGAGCCGCAGCTACATCCTCGAAGTCCCCGCCAACTACGACATGAACCACCCGTACCGGCTGGTCTTCGGATTCCACTGGGTGGGCGGCACCGCCCACGACGTGGACTCCGGCGGCACCGACGGCTACAACTGGTCCTTCTACGGGCTGCGGCGACTGGCGGACGCCGCGGGCAACGGCACCATCTTCGTCGCCCCCCAGGGCATCAACAACGGCTGGGCCAACTCCAACGGCCAGGACGTGACCTTCGTCGACGACATGCTCCGCCAGCTCGAAGCGGGGCTGTGCGTCGACACCGCGCAGGTCTTCTCCTCGGGGTTCAGCTACGGCGGCGCGATGACCTACGCCCTCGCCTGTGCCCGGCCGACCGTGTTCCGCGCGGTCGCGGTCTACTCCGGTGCGAACCTGAGCGGCTGTAACCCCGGCACCCAGCCCGTCGCGTACATCGGACTGCACGGCCTGCGCGACAACGTGCTGCCAATCGCCAACGGCCGCTCACTGCGCGACACCTTCGTCCGCAACAATCACTGCACCCCGCAGAACCCACCCGAGCCGGCCAACGGCAGCCTCACGCACATCGTCACCGCGTACTCCGGATGCATGACCGGCTATCCGGTCGTCTGGGCCGCGTTCGACGGAGCCGGCCATGACCCCGGCCCCATCGACGGATGCACGTGCGACGGCTGGCGCACCTGGACCTCCGGCGTGGTGTGGAACTTCTTCAGCCAGTTCCAGAGCGGCCCGCCGTCCAGCCCGCCGCCCTCGTCGCCGCCGCCGTCCTCGCCGCCGCCGAGCAGCCCGCCGCCCGCCACGACCGGTCAGATCGTCGGCACGGCCTCAGGACGCTGCATCGACGTGCCCAACAGCACGCAGACCGGCGGCACTCAGCTACAGCTGTGGGACTGCAACGGCCAGGCCAATCAGCAGTGGACCCGTACGTCGGCCGGTGAATTGCGCGTCTTCAGTAGCCTCTGCCTCGACGCCAACGCACAGGGCACGACTGCGGGCACCAAGGTCGTGATCTGGTCCTGCAACGGCCAGGCGAACGAGAAATGGAACTTCAACGCCGACGGCACCATCACCGGCGTTCAGTCAGGGCTCTGCCTCGATGCCACCGGCGCCGGAACCGCCAACGGCACCCTGGTGGAGCTGTGGACCTGCAACGGCGGCAGTAACCAGCGCTGGACCCTGCGCTAAACAGGCCGCGCCACACTCGGCCTGACTGCTCAACGCTCAACCGCTGTGCCCCGCGACCAGCCTGCCACACCGGTCGCGGGGCACAGCACATGGTGCGCTCACCGCAGACATAGGACGTCCTGCTGGTGCCTCGGCAGCCCGCCGAGGCACCACGCATGCGCTCTATGGTGCTCGGGCCCGTTAGACAAGACCTCCCACCGCTCGCTATACATGGGATGTCTGTGCGCACACCGCCAGCGTGAGAGGACCTTGACGATGGCTACGCACCTCGCAGTCCGCTATGCCGGTGCCCGCTCGCTGTCCACCGGCGCCGCCGACTGCGCGCCACCCGGCACCGGGCAGGTCGAAATCGCCCCGGCGTACGTCGGCATCTGTGGCACCGACCTGCACATCTACCACGGTGACATGGACTCGCGCGTCAAGGCGCCCGCCGTCATCGGGCACGAGATGTCCGGGCGGATCCTGCGGGTCGGGGCGGGCGTCGAAGGCTGGGCGCCCGGCGACCCGGTGACCGTCATGCCGCTGCGCTGGGACGGGACCTGCCCCGCCTGCCTGCGGGGCCATCGGCACGTGTGCCAGAACCTCGACTTCATCGGCATCGACTCGCCGGGCGCGATGCAGCAGTGCTGGACCGTGCCCGCCGCCACGCTCGTCCGGCTGCCGGACAGGCTGCCGCTGGCGTCGGCCGCGCTCGTCGAGCCCACCGCCGTGGCCGTGCACGACGTCGGCCGCGCCGACGTACGCCCGGGCGAGCGGGTCGTCGTCGTCGGCGGCGGGCCGGTCGGCGTCCTCATCGCCCTGGTCGCCCGATCCGCGGGCGCCGACGTGCGCGTCGTCGAGCCGAACGGCCATCGGCGGCTGCTCGCCGAGAAACTCGGGCTGACCGCCTGGGACCCCGGCAACGAGGACCTGCCGGACCTGATGCGCCAATGGACCGGCGATGCCGGCGCGGACGTCGCCTTCGAGGTCTCCGGCGCCGCGGCCGGGGTACAGACGGCCGTGGACGTGCTCGCGGTGCGCGGCAGGCTGTGCCTGGTGGCGATTCATCCGCGGCCGCGGGAGGTGAACCTCCACCGCTTCTTCTGGCGGGAGCTGACGCTCATCGGCGCGCGGCTGTACGACCGCGCGGACTTCGAGAAGGCCGTCGCGCTGGTCGCGGACGGCGAGGTCCCCGCCGAGCAGCTGATCAGCAAGGTCGTCCCGCTCACGGACGCGGCGTCGGCCTTCGAGGCCCTGGAGGCGGGCGGCGGCGTGATGAAGATCCTGGTGGACTGCGCCGAGGCGGCCGGAGGCGACGCATGAGCCCGAACCAAGGCCCGAGCCCATTCGACCTGACCGGACGGCTCGCGGTCGTCACCGGCGCGCGCCGCGGCATCGGCCGGGCGATGGCCCGCGCCCTGGCCGAGGCCGGAGCGGACGTCATCGGGGTCAGCGCCAGCCTCGAGCCGGCCGGCAGCGACGTGGAGAAGGACGTGACCGGGGCGGGCCGCGCCTTCGAGGCGATCCGCGCCGACTTCGCCGACCCCGCAGCCGTCGCGGCCCTCGCCGGCGACCTGGCGGGGCGTACCCGGCCGGTGGACATCCTCGTCAACAACGCCGGCACGATCCGCCGCGCCCCGGCGGCCGAACACTCCGACGCGGACTGGGACCTGGTGCTCCAGGTCAACCTCACCGCGCAGTTCACGCTCGCGCGCGCGATCGGCGCGGCCATGGTGGAGCGCGGCCGCGGAAAGATCATCTTCACCGCGTCGCTGCTCAGCTTCCAGGGCGGCATCACCGTGCCCGGATACACCGCCGCGAAGCACGGCGTCGCCGGCCTGACCAAAGCGCTGGCCAACGAGTGGGCCCCGCACGGCGTGAACGTCAACGCCATCGCCCCCGGTTACATCGCCACCGACAACACCCAAGCGCTGCGCGACGACCCGACACGCAATACGGCGATCCTGCAACGCATCCCGGCCGGACGCTGGGGAACCGCCGACGACCTCGCCGGAGCCACCGTCTTCCTCGCCTCAGACGCCGCCGCCTACGTGCACGGCATCATGCTCCCCGTGGACGGCGGCTGGCTGGGCCGATGACCCGCCTGGGTCAGGCTTCCTGGTCATCGCCTTCGCGCGGCAGGAGCCGGTAGGAGGGGTTGAACATCGCGAGGTAGCCCTCGGTCTCGCCCACCATGCCCTCGACGCGCATCTTCGCGCCGGGCTCGATGCCGGGGATGTCGCGTCGGCCGAGGAACACCAGGGTGATGCCGCCCGTCTCGTCGTAGAGTTCCGCCTCCAGCGAGGGCGAACCCGACACGGGGCCGACGTAGATGCTGCGGATACGGCCCTCCAGGATGGCGCGGTTGCGCCAGCGCACGTCGCGGGCCGGGATCGGGTCGCCGGTCTCGGTGCCCGCGCGGTGTGCGCTCTGGTCCTGGTCGATCTGGCACTCCGCGTCCAGCAGCATCTTCTTGGTGCGGCGTGCCGGCCGCAGCGGCGTACTGTTCGAACGATGCGCCGCGGTGGCGGGCCCGGTCTTGCCCGCGGCCTCGGTTTCCTGCATCTCCTCGATCGCCTCGACGACGTCGAAGGGCACGATCATGGCCGAGACGTGCGGCAGCCGGGAGACAGCGCCGGCGATCTTGTCCGCGGTGTGGTCGTGCAGCAGCCGGCTGGTGAAGTGGAAGGCGCGGCGCGGCAGCATCAGGGTGACCTCGGTGCCGGTCTGCCGGACCGTGCGCGCCGCCAGTTCGGTCGCGGCTCGGCGCAGTCTGCGGTCCGGGACCTCGACGACCTCCAGCGGCACGTCCGCGGCCGTGGAGGCGTCCCAGCGTTTGCGCAGCTGCTCGGCGTGCTTGGAGTCGATCATCAGGTGGACGGCGCGCAGTTCGACCGGCCGCAGCGAGCGTGCGTAGCGCAGCGCCTTGATCACGGCCAGGTCCACCGAGTCCACCAGGACCAGCACCGTGGAGCGGGTCAGGGTCGGCATGCTCGCGCTCGCCGGGGCCCCTTCCAGCGCGGCCTCCTCGCGCCGGTATCGCTCGTTCAGCTTGATCAGCGCGAACACGCCGATCGGGAAGATCACCACGACGATCCAGGCGCCCTCGGTGAACTTGAAGATCGCGAAGACGGCCACCACGAGGACCGAGGCCACGCAGGCGGAGCCGTTGATGACCAGGTTGACGGTACGGCGCGGTTCGCTGCGGGTGTAGTGGTACTTGAACATGCCGGCCGAGGCCATCACGAAGCCGGTGAACACGCCGATGGCGTACAGAGCGACCAGCCGGGTCAGGTTGCCGTCCATCACGATGATCAGCGCCAGGGACAGCGCGGTGAGCACGAGGATGCCGTTGGAGTACGCGAGGCGATGTCCGCGGTGGGTGAACTGGCGCGGCAGGAACGAGTCGCCGGCCACGAACGAGGTCAGGAACGGGAATCCGCTGAACGAGGTGTTGCCGCCGGTGTAGAGGATCAGCGCGGTGGCGATCTGCACCAGGATGAACATCACGTTCCCGAAGCCGCTCTTCCCCCAGATCAGGTGGGTCAGCTGGGCCAGCACCGTCGGGCTGCCGCCGGAGTAGGGCATCGTCCGCGCCTGCCAGGCCAGGATGGAGATGCCCAGCACGAGCGTGCCCAGCGCCGCGACCGTGTAGGTCAGGGTGGTGCGGGCATTGCGGGCCACCGGCTTCTTGAACACCGACACCCCGTTGGAGATCGCCTCGAGGCCGGTCAGCGAGGATCCGCCGTTGGCGAAGCCGCGCAGCATCGCGGAGACGGCGGCGAGGCTGAGCAGGAACCGCGTGTGGCCGCCGAGGTCGATCACGCCGCCGTAGCCGGTGTCGTGCAGGTTGTCCGCGTGTGTCAGGCTGCCGGTGATCAGCTGGCCCAGGCCGAGCAGCACGGTGGTGCCGACCAGCAGCAGGTAGATGTAGGCGGGGGTGGCGAAGATCCGGCCGGCCTCGCGCACCCCGCGCAGGTTCATGAACGCCATCAGCAGGATGACCCCGATCGAGATCCACAGGGTCGCGCCGGTGATGTCGATGTCGAAGCTGAGCGCGAGCAGCGAGGCGATCGCGTCCGTGCCGGAGGAGGTCTGCACCGCCACCGTGACGATGTAGTCGATCAACAGGGCGACCGCCGCGATCTGCGCGACCTTCGGGCCGAACTGCTCGCGCGCGACCACGTAGGAGCCGCCCGCCTTGGTGTACACGCTCAGCACGTCGCGGTAGCACAGCAGCAGCAGGAACGCGAGCGCCAGGATCACGCCGGTGATCGGCATGATCAGCATGAACGCCAGAGTGCCGAAGTACGGCAGCAGCTGGGTGAGCATCTGCTCCGAGCCATAGGCCGAGGAGGAGATCATGTCGATGCCCATGGTGCCCAGGGCGATCTTCTTGCTCAGCCGCTCCGTGCTCAGCTGCTCGGTCACCAGCGGCTTGCCCAGGACCGTGCGCTTGACCCGGTATCCGACGCTCTCCGGGATGTCCACCGACGCGGACAGTGCCGGGGGTGGAGCCGTCGCCTCGTGCGCCGTCCGCGTGGTGGAGGTGCTCATGTCAGCCGGTAGCCCCTGCTCTGTGCTGGACGGCATAGATCGTGCTAGTGCCGTGGCACCAGCATCAGCGAGCGTGCGCGGCGCAGGGGAGGCTTCTGACGTGGTTCATACGTCGGCCGCGCGAATTCTGACGACTTTCATATGCGCACGACTCTCATATGCGCACGCCGAGCCCGGATCAGGGTTGGAAGCGGTAGCCCATGCCGGGCTCGGTGAGCAGCTGGCGGGGGCGCGACGGCTCGGGCTCGAGCTTGCGGCGCAGGCGGCCCATGTAGAAGCGCAGGTAGTTGGCCTGGGCCTCATAGGCGGGGCCCCAGACCTCCAGCAGGATCTGGCGGCCGGAGACCAGGCGGCCGGGGTTGCGCAGCAGGATCTCCAGCACGGCCCACTCGGTCTTGGTCAGGTGCACCGGCTCCTCGGCCCCGGCAGGCGCGTGCGCGGTGCGGGTGACCGTCCTGGCGGCCAGGTCGACCGCGTGGTGGCCGACGATCGTGACCGGCGTCACGGCGGTGTCGGCCTCGGTACGGCGCATCAATGCTCTGATCCTGGCGAGCAGCTCGTCCATGGAGAACGGCTTGGCGACGTAGTCGTCGGCCCCGGCGTCGAGCGCGTCCACCTTGTCGCCCGCGTCGGTGCGGCCGGACAGGACGAGGATGGGGATCTTGGTCCAGCCGCGCAGGCCCGCGATCACGTCGGTGCCGTCCATGTCGGGCAGGCCGAGGTCGAGCACGACCAGATCGGGGACGTGTCTGGCGGCCGCGTCGAGGGCGGTGGCGCCGTCTTGGGCGGTGATGACCTCGTAGCGGCGTGCGGTGAGGTTGATGCGCAGCGCGCGCAGCAACTGCTTCTCGTCGTCAACGACCAGGATGCGGCTCATGCCAGGAGCTCCTCGTCCGCGGCGGGCATGGGTGCGGCGACGGCGGCGGGCAGCGACAGGACCATGGTGATGCCGCCGCCGGGGGTCTCCTCGGGCGCCAGCGTGCCGCCCATGGCCTCGGTCAGGCCGCGCGCGAGCGCGAGGCCGAGGCCGGTGCCTGCCCCGTTGTCGCGGTCGCCGAGGCGCTGGAACGGACGGAAGACCAGGTCCCAGTCGGCTTGGGGAATGCCGGGGCCGCGGTCGATCACCCGGATCTCCACGCGGTGGCCGAGCGCGGAGACGGTGACGGTGATCGGGGAGTCGGTGTGCACCACCGCGTTGCCGATCAGGTTGGCCACGGCGCGCTCCAGCAGCGGGCCGTCCGCTCGCGCGGGCACGGTGTGTTCGGCGGGTTCCAGGGTGACGCGGTCCTCGGCGTCGGGTACGTCGTCGATCGCGCGCGGCAGGATCTCGGCGGGGTCGATCGTCTCCAGGTGCGGTTTGAGGGCGCCGGACTGGAGGCGTGACATGTCCAGCAGGTTCTCCACGAGGCGGGTGAGCCGGTCGAGGGACTGGTCGGCGGCGTCGAGCAGTTCGGCGCGATCGCCGGCGGGCAGGGTCAGGTCGGGGTCGCTCAGGGTGCTGACGGCGGCTTTCGCGGCGGCCAGCGGAGTGCGCAGGTCGTGCGAGACGGCCGCCAGCAGGGCGGTGCGCAGCTTGTCCGCGGCCGCGAGGTTGGCGGCCTCGGCCGCGGCGCGGGCCAGCCGGCGCCGTTCGAGCGCGGCCGTGGCC
>JBKOWZ010000032.1:0-45150 GCA_046724665.1 Actinomycetota bacterium | reverse complement strand
GGGCAGGGGTTTGCGTGGACGGGTCGCGGGTGGTGGCGGTTGAGGGTGCGGGGGTGCGCGGGTCGGGGTTTGTGGTGGGGCCGGGGTTGGTGTTGACCTCGGCGCACGTGTCTGGGGGGAAGGGTTCGGTGGTGTCGTTGGCGCCGGCGGGTCGGGCGGGGTCGTGGTCGGGGCTGGTGGTGTGGTGTGGGACGCCGGGGGGTCGGGATGATGCGGCGCTGGTGCGGGTGACCGGTGCGGACGGGTCGTTGCCGCCGGGTGGGGTTTCGTGGGGGCGGGTGGTGACGGGGACGGCGCGCACCGGGTGTGAGGCGTGGGGTTTCCCGCAGTTGGTGCAGGCGCCGGGGCGGGCGTTGGATACCGGTCAGGTGTCGGGGTGGATCAATCCGGGTGACCGGGTGGCCGGGGATCGGTATGTGGTGCATCTGGATGGTGCCGCCCCGCGGGCGCCTGGGGGTGGTGGGTCGCCGTGGGCGGGGTTGTCGGGGGCGGCGGTGGTGTGTGGGGATCTGGTGGCGGGGGTGGTGGTCGCGGATCCGGCTGGGTGGGTGCATGGGGCGGTGGAGGCGGTGCCGGCGTATGTGCTGTTGCGCGACCCTGGTTTCCGCCGGGTGTTGGCGCTGGCGGGGGGGGCTGCGGACACGGGGCTGGCGGCGGTGGAGTGGCAGGGGCTGGCGGATGCGGGCGAGGCGCGTAGCGTCGTGTTGCAGACGCCGGCGGGGTTGTTGCGGGCGCGTCGGCAGGTGGTGGGTTTCCGGCATCGCGGGGAGCTGATCGAGCGGTTCGATGCGTGGGCGGGGGGTGGGGGGTTCGGGGCGTGGCTGGTGCACGGGCCGGGCGGGCAGGGCAAGACCCGGTTGGCGGCGCATCTGGCGGAGCGTGTCGCGGAGCAGCGGTGGGCGGTGTTGTGGCTGCGCCCGGATGTTGCGGAGGAGGCGTTGGGCTCGCTGGCGCAGGCGGCGGTGCCGACGCTGGTGGTGGTGGACTACGCGGAGACGCGCGGGAGCCAGTTGGATGCGTTGTGGCGGGTGTGCGCCCGGCACCCGGGGGTGGGGGCGCTGCGGGTGCTGCTGCTGGCGCGCACCGACGGGGCGTGGTGGCGTCAGACCCGCGAATCCTCCCCGGTCGCGGAGGAGCTGCTCTCCGGCGCCTGGGTGACACGGCTGGCGGCGTTGGAGCCGGATGCCGCCGGGCGCAGGGAGGCGTACCGGCTGGCGGCCGAGGCGTTCGCGGCGCGGTTACCTGCGGTGCGGGGGTTGGGCGGGATCGACTGGGCAGCGGTGCTCGCGGGGCTGGGCACCCCTCCGTTGGGGGCGGCGCGTTTCGAGGGTGCGTTGACACTGCACATGACCGCGCTGGCGGATCTGTTGGACGCGGGTACTGAGGGTGCGCAAGCGGGCGATGGATCCCCGGGCGTTGGGGTGGAGGATCGGTTGCTGGGGCACGAGCGGCGGTATTGGGATCGGGCTGCGCGGGTGGCGGGTTTGGCGCCGTTGTTGGGTGAGGGGACATTGGCGGACGCGATGGCGGCGTCGGTCGCGGTGGGCGCGGTGCAGCGTTCGGGTGCGGACGGGGTCCTGGCGCGGGTGCCGGGGCTTAAAGACCAGTCACACGATGTGCGCGAGCGGGTGCACGGGTGGATCGCGGGCCTGTACCCTCCCGCCGGTCCGGGCCGGGCGTGGGAGGGGGTGGCGCCGGACCGGTTGGCGGAGCGTTGGTGGGGTCGTCACCTGTTGGAGCGCGGTGCGGGGTTGGCGGATGCGTTGGCTGCGGGCGCGGATCCGGGACAGGGCGAGGGGCTGTTGACGCTGTTCGCGCGGGCGGCCGGGCATGGTGTGTTCGCAGGGGAGCTGGATGCGCAGTTGACTAGGTTGTGTCTGCGGCACCGGGGGGTGCTGGTGCCTGCGGCGGTGCAGGTCGCCACCCGGGTGGAGGTTCCCGGGCCGTTGCTGGCGGCTTTGAGCGAGTATGCGCGGGATCCCGGTGTCGGGGTGCAGGAGTTGATGCGGCTCGCGGACAGCCTGCCGCAGACCAGCCACGCCCTGGCCGAGTATGCCGCCGTGCTGAGCAAGCGGATCGTCGATGAGCTGAGGCCGGCTGCGCACAGCGACCCGGACGCGTTCCTACCCAACCTGGCCATGAGCCTGAACAACCTCTCCACCCGGCTCGGGGCGCTGGGGCGGCGGGAGGAGGGGCTGGAGGCGATCCGCGAAGCCGCCGACATCTATCGCGAACTCGCCCAGGCACGCCCGGACGCGTTCCTGCCCGACCTGGCCATGAGCCTGAACAACCTCTCCACCCGGCTCGGGGCGCTGGGGATACGGGAGGAGGGGCTGGAGGCGATCCGCGAAGCCGCCGACATCTATCGCGAGCTCGCCCAGGCGCGCCCGGATGCGTTCCTGCCCGACCTGGCCATGAGCCTGAACAACCTCTCGAACCGGCTCGGGGAGCTGGGGCGGCGGGAGGAGGGGCTGGAGGCGATCCGCGAAGCCGTTCAGATCCGCCGCGAGCTCGCCCAGGCGCGCCCGGATGCGTTTCTGCCCGACCTGGCCATGAGCCTGAACAACCTCTCGGTCCGGCTCGGGGAGCTGGGGCGGCGGGAGGAGGGGCTGGAGGCGATCCGCGAAGCCGCCGACATCTACCGCGAACTCGCCCAGGCACGCCCGGCCATCTATCAGAAGGATCTAGCGGCGTCCTTGCAAGTACAGGCGCGGCTAGAAGCCAGCCACAAAGCTGACGCTCCAGAGTAAGGCGCCGCTGAGGTCCTCTGCTGTTGAGTCCGCGCACCCATACTCCATCGCCGCGCCGCCGCGAAAGACAAGATCGATCCCAATGTGGTCCCAACAGACCACCTACCAATTCGCTCCGCACTGGTCAGCCGGGTACCGGCCGCGTCCTGTAAATCCGTCGCGAAAGCTACCCAGGTTCGAATCCTGGACCTGCCACCAGAACGACAACAAGCCCCTGGCTGCGAATGCAGTCAGGGGCTTGTTCTTATGGCGAACGCGGCCGATCGGTCAGTCGCGGTAGACGGCACGCGGGGGTTGCGGGGTGGTGCCGCTGAAGCGGCCTGGCCACTTCTGGTAGAGGGCGGACCAGCCGTGGGCGCGCAGCTGGTCCAGGACGCCGTTGACGAAGCGGACCAGGTCCAGGTGGGTGTTCGCGATGCCGATGCCGTACGGTTCGGCCTCCAGGGTGGGGCCGACTATGTGGGTTTGGGGGTCTTGGGCGGCCAGGCCGGCGAGGATCGCGTCGTCGGTGGAGATGGCGGCTACCTCGGACTGTTGCAGGAGGACCAGGCAGTCGGTGAAGCTCTGCGCGCTGATCGGGATGGGGTGCGAGGGGGCACGGATGATCGTCGCGAGGGACGTGGAGCCGGCCGTCGCGCACACCTTCTGGCCTCGCAGGTCGTCTAGCGACTGGTACGGGGTGTTCTTGTTGACCAGGACCCGCTGGGTGGCGGTGTAGTACTCGGTGGAGAACGCGATCTGCTGCCAGCGGGCGCAGTTCTCGGTCATCGTGTCGGCGACGATGTCCACCGAGCCGTTCTGTAGGTCGGGGATGCGCTGGTCGTAGCCGATCACCTTGAGCTGGACGTGGCCGGCGGCGGTGCCGAAGATCGCGGCGGCGATGGCGGAGGCGATGTCGATGTCGAACCCTTCGACCTGGCCGTCGCTCGCGTTGAGGTAGCCGAACAGGTACGTGTTCTCATCTACGCCCACGATCAGCTTGCCGCGCGCCTGGATGTTGGCCATGGTCGAGCCGGTGGGCATGGCGCCCGGCGCGGGCATCGTCGCCGGGGGACGGTATGAGGCGACAGGGTTGCACGTCTCAGGTGGCTGAGTCGCCGTGCCAGGGGACGTCGATCGGGCGGCGGGGGACACGCCGGCGGGCAGGGGCGGGGCCACGGACGCGCTCGCCCCGATGGCCACCAGCTTGGCGCCGCTCGCGTCGGCGCACGCTGAGGTCAACAGGACGGCCGTCAGCGCGATTGCCAGCCTGGTGCGTGTCACGGTTCTCCCTCCGTGGTCGGCCATCGACGGTGTTACCGTCACCGGTACTCGGCGAGTCGGCGGTTGACGCCGTAGCCGGCGGCCGCCGCAGCCAGCAGCGCGAGGATGACCTCACCGGCGAGCAGGCCGCCGAGCGCCGACGCCGCGGCGTTAGCGTCATCGACGAAGTGCCGCTGTGCGGCGGTCATCTCAGCGTTCAGATCGTTGCCGATACGCACGGCGTCGGTCGAAGCGCCGCCGTGTGCCGCGGTGACAGCAGCCTGATAGTTGCCCGCGGCCGCCAGATCGCGCACCTTCTTGTCTACGCCCTCCCAGTCGCGCAAGCGGTTGGCGGCGTCCGTGAGCCGGGGTGTCGTTCCGACGGCGCTGAGCGTCGTGTTGGCTGTCTTCGTCTGCACGGAGAAGTCTCGTGCATACTCGCCGTCGTCGCTGCCGTGCGCGATGAGCATCAGCGTCTCGTCGGCGTGGGCTTGGATCGCGGCGTCGGCGGCGGTCGCGAGCGTCCGGATCTGTGTTGCCTCGTTCAGCGCGTCATTGAGGTGGGTGCGGTGGGCGCCGAGGGCTGAGATAGTCCACAGCGCCGCGATAGCCAGCAGTCCGGTGGCTGTCAGCAGGCCCGGGTTGATGACGCGGCGGGTACGGCGGGAGATCTGCCGCTGTGCCACGACAAGCACCGCCAACGCCAGCACCAGCCAGAACGTCATCAACCACGGCATGCCGGTCGCCGCTGCCTTGGCCGCTGTGGTGGCGGCGAGTTCGTCTTGGTAGGCGTTGAGCGTGTACGGCAGCAGCGTGGAGCGCATGAGCGTTGACGCCTCGCGCAGATAGGCGGTGCCGATCGGCTGAGGCGAGGTGGACTGCCGGTTGTCGGTCTGCGCGGTCGCGATCAGGCTGGTGTAGACGGGGATCTGCGCGGCGATCGCGGCGAGGCGTGCCGAGGCGTCTTCGTCCCCTGCCATCCCCCGGGACGCGGCCGACAGCAACGATTCGGCCCGCGCGATGTCGGAGTTGTACTGGTCGCGCAGCGCCTTTCCGATGACAGGGCCCGAAAGGTACGCGGCGTCGGCGGTCGCGTCGGCGTCGTCGAGCACTGTGTACAGCTGCTGCAAGTCGATGGCGACCGACTCGTCGCGGGCGGCGAACTCGTTGGTCGCCGACGAGCGGGCCGCGATCGCCAGCCCGGCGGTGGCGCCGAAGGCGAGCGTCAGCGCGAGCGTGAGGCCCAGCAGTATTCGAAGGCTGCCGCGGTTGCCGCGCAGGCCGTCCGCGAACCGCTCCCGGGACGCCGCAGAGCCTTGATTCAGCACGGGTGAACCGGTGATGCCCCCGACCACGCGTTACCCTCCCCGTTATGCGCGCGTCACCGCGATTTCCTCCAACGTACCACTGTGAGACATGACCGGGTCGGCGTGGTGACCAGTGGGAGGGGAGTCGGCGTTTGAGGCTACTCGGCGCTCGGCTTGCGCAGCGCGGCGAGGACCTCCGAGTAAAGGGTCTGCTTGATCTGACCGCGCACCGGCTTGGTCTTGGCGGCCAGTTCCCCGGCCTTGGCGACCGCGGCGGCGAGCAGTTCGTCGGTGGTCGCAGTCTGCTCCACAATGCCCGCGGCGAGCGCATCGACGCCGCCGTAGCGCCGACCCGTCGTCATCGCCTCGTGCGCCACGGCAGGGGACAGCCGCGAGCGAGTCAGGGCCGCGAGTCTGGGTTCGAAGGCCAGGCCGAGATCCACCTCGGGCAGGCAGAAATAGCCGCGGTCCGCGCGCATCACCCGGAAGTCGTGCGCCAGCGCCCACATCGCGCCGACGCCGAACGCGTGGCCGTTGAGCGCCGCCACCGTCACCACGGCGGACGACAGCGTCCGGGCCAGCAGCAGGCTGACACGGTCCAGGTACGCCGCGGACTGGTCCAGGTGGCCGCCGAGCCAGTCCAGGTCGAGGCCGGTGCTCCAGAACTTCCCGGCCCCCGCGGTGACCAGCGCGCAGGGGCGCGGCGCCGCCTCGACCTCGTCCAGCGCGGCCTCGACCTCGCCGAGCCAGTCGGGGTGGAACCGGTTCTCGTCGTCCGGCGTGAGGTAGAGGACGTATACGTCGCCCTCGTGCCCGAGCTTCGGCACGCGATTTCCTTTCGACTCCGTGCTCAGTGATCCAGCGTCAGGATTTCGAGTGTCCCGTTCCGGTACGCCTGGGCGATCGCCCGGCGCCGCAACTTGCCGCTGCTGGTGCGGCTGAGCTGACCCGGCCGCACAAAGTGCACGTCGGTGGCGTTCACCTTCACAGCCATCGACTGTACGAGATGCGCGACGATCGTAGCGCGGCTGCCTTCGACATCCGCGCGCGCCGCACGCTCCACCTCGGCCAGGATGACGATCGCGCCGTCGGCGCCGTCGAGTTGCAGGACGGCCGACCGGCCGTCCCGGACGAAGGGCAGCCGCTCCACGGCCTGCTCGAAGTCCGCGGCGAAGAAGCTCTGCCCGTTGACCTTGATCCGGTCACTGATACGGCCGGTGATGAAGAGCTCTCCGTCGTCTACGAACCCGATGTCGCCGGTCGCGTAGAAGCCGTCCTCGCCGATCAGCGTGATATCGGACTCGAAGTACGACGCGGCGAGGCTGCCGCCGGCCAGCTCGATCTCGCCGAGTTCGTTCTCCGCGCACAGCCGGCCCTCCTCGTCACGCAGCCGCACGGTGAACTCCGGCATCGGGCGGCCCACCGAGACGGCCTGCACTCCGGACGGCGCTTTGACCAGCCGGATCTCGTGGCGCGGCGGCATACTCGAGACCAGCAGCACGGCCTCGGCCATGCCGTAGCAGGGCATGAACACGTCGCGCCGCAGCCCGGCGGGGGCCAACAGGTCAAGCAGCGCTTCGAGGTTCGGAATGTTGATCGGCTCGCTGCCCAGATAGATCGACCTGACAGCGGAAAGGTCGAGCTCTGCGATGTCTTCCGGCGCGGCGTGTGCCATCATTCGCAGCGAGTAGTCGATCGCGAAGTTGGGCACGACCGAGCCCATGACCCGCTCCCGCGCCAGGTGCTCCCACCAGCCGGACGCGTCGAACAGGAACGTCTCCGGCGTCGAGAGCAGTAGGTCGCAGCCGTGGGCGAGGCAGGAGAGCAGGCCGCCGACCAGGCCCATGTCGTGGTAGAGCGGCAGCCAGGTGCTGACCCGCTCGTGCGGCAGGCGTCCGTCCGTGCGCAGGATCATCGCAAGGTTCTTACGCAGCATGCCATGGCTGACCGGGATGCCCTTGGGGAACGAGGTCGATCCCGAGGAGAACTGCACGAACGCGAGTTCCTCGCCACGAGGCGTGCGCAGGCCGGCCGCGGATGGCGTGAGGTCGGCCGGCGGCAGCGTGGCGGCGGGTACCGGTGCGTCCATCTCGGCCAGGCTTGGCACCTTCAGGATGTACTCGGCCCGGTGATCGCGCGCGACCCTGCCGATGAAGTCCCGGTAAGCCTCCTTCGTCGTGCTCAGCAGCGGCGGCTTCACCGAAAGCGGCAGTGCGCCGATCTCCATCAGGGCCAGGAAGGAGACGATGACAGGGATCGAAGTCTCGAAGGGGAACAGCACCCTGGTTCCCGGTCCGATGCCCTGGCCCCGCAAGTGTTCCGCGTGCGCGGCGACGCGCCCCGGGAAGTCCTGGTACGCGACGAACTCGGGTGTCTGCGCGAACTTCGGGTAGAGGTGCAGGCCGCGCTCCGGTGGGGACTGAGCATTGGCAGCGATGAGCTCGAGCACTGTTTCCCGTATCTCTCAACGCATCAGACGGGAGCCGGGCGGGCCGTGGAAAGGAACTCGTCGAGCGGGACGAGACAGCGGCGTCGCGCGTCGATGCAGGCGACGGTGATCAGCGCCTCGACTGCCCAGGGCACCCTGACAGTGACGTCCACATCGCCGTTGGCCGTGTCCGCGCGGCGGATCCGCTGCCGGAACACCGCGCGGTACACGGTCTCGCCCTCCGCTAGTTCCTCAGTGCTCGGCGACTCCAGGACGGTGCGGACCTCGATCGGCCCGAACGGAATCTCGCCGCGATAGTCCACTTCGGCCCGGGCGACGACCGCGGTGACGTCGCCGCCGCGGACGATGCCCTGTGCAGCGAGCCAGTCCCAGCGGCCGGCCTCAAGGTATTCGAGGACGACTGCGTTGTTCACGTGCCCCAGTGCGTCCAGATCGTTCGGGCGCACCTGGAGCGAGAGGATCGATTCGCCGAATCGCATATCAGCTGCCGACGAGGTCGAGCCAGGTCTCTTCCACCTCGTCGCGCGAACGCACCTCGATGCCGGTGATCTTCTTGAGCGCGCTGAAGACCAGCTGTTCCTTGCGCTCGATCGCCGCGGGCGGGTGATCATGGCCCTGATTCTCCAGGTGGTCCCACCAGTTGACGTGGCTGCCGCGCGCCTGTACCTGCTTGCGGGCGCTGCCCTGGAGTTCGCCGTCCTCGCGCAGGAACAGGTGCGCCACGGCGAAGGCGTCCTTCGCGTGATACTCGCCACTGTCGATCAACGCCTTGGCGAAGGCGATGAAGTAGTTGCGGTGCTGGATCTCGTCCGCGGCGACCTGCTTGAACAGCTTGCGCAGCCCCGGCTCCCCGGTGACGAGCTGGCACTGGCCGTAGTTCACCGCCGCGGTGATCTCGGAGATCGCCAGCAGCACCAGCGTGCGCAGCATGTCGTCGTCCGGGAATACCTGGCGGAACTCGAGGAAGGTCTCGTCGGTGATCGGGTCCATCCCGCAGACGATGGCCAGCCGGTTGAACACCGTCTCGTGGTGCGCCTCCTCCTCGTTCCAGTAGCGGCTCCAGGTCCCGCAGGCCTGCATGATCGCCGCGACCGTCGGGTTGCGCTCCTGCCAGCGCCGGCACTCCTTGTCGGCCTGCCGCTCCAGCCGGTCCGCGCCGGGCTTGGTGGTCAGCTCGGCGCGTCCGGCGTTCCAGACCAGGCTGAGGTCGCGCGCGGTCAGCGCGCCGAAGTCGATCTGCTGGAGCAGTTCGACGACGCTCCACCGGCGCGACTCGTGCAGCCGCTGCTGCTCCCAGGTCACGTCGATCAGCGACATGCCGCGCTCGGTCAGCGCGTCGTAGAGGTCTGGGATGATGACCGGCGGCTCTTGTGGCACCGGGGCGAGCCGGACTCCGGGCGTGGACGCGGGCGCGATCGCAGGGTTCGACTGTTCGACGGTCATCGCTGAGCCTCCTCGCGCTGCCGCTCGTACTCTTCGAGGAAGGTCTTCACCACGTCCGGGATCGGCGTGTCCAGCGGAAGCGCGGGAAGCCGCACGCGCACGCCGTAGTCCTTACGCAGGCCGTTCGCGGTGCGCGCGAAGGACTCCATCAGGTCGATGCTGTTGGTCATCGTAGAGCTCAGGGCCATGACATCAGCCAGCGTCACGCCGTCGGCGGCGAGCTGCTCCACGGTGATTCCGGCGTGCTGCGCGAACCTCTGCCGGATGTACGACTCGATCTCTTCCAAGGCAGGTGCCAACTGAAGCCCCCCGGCACGTAGCAGAACAATTAGATGGTCTGGCTTGTGAGCGGGATGCTACCAGGAAGGGTGGGACGGCCGGATGGTCACCGCGGTCAGCACGGGGCAAGGGGCGAGTCACTCACGGCACGTCAGTATACTGGCAAACTAGTATCAACTTGCTTAGCCCAGGCCAGGATGCCGCCGTGCAGGTGCCGGGCATTGTCGAAGCCTGATGCGCGCAGCACGGCCAGCGCCTCGGCGGATCGCACGCCGCTGCGGCAGTGCAGCACCAGCGGACGGTCGCGGGGCAGCCGGCCGAGCGCCTCGCCGGAGAGGATCTCGTCCCTCGGGACCAGCGTCGCGCCGTCGATGCGCACGATGTCCCACTCGACCGGTTCGCGCACGTCGATCAGCGCGACGTCCGCACCGGACTCCAGCAGTTCACGCAGTTGCGGCGCCGTGATCGTGGCCTCGGCCGCGGCGAGCCGAGCCTGCTCGGACACCGTGCCGCAGAAGGCCTCGTAGTCGATCAGCCCGGTGATCGGCCTACGTCCGGGTGCCCGGCGCAGCTTCAGGGTCTGATACTCCATCCGCAGTGCGTCGTAGATCAGCAGCCTGCCGAGCAGCGGCTCGCCGATGCCGGTGATCAGCTTGACCGCCTCGGTCGCCATGATCGACCCGACGGTCGCGCACAGGATGCCGAGCACGCCGCCCTCCGCGCAGTTCGGTGCCAGCTCCGGCGGCGGCGCCTCGGGATAGACGTCGCGGTAGTCGATGCCGCGGCCGTCCGGCGCGTCCTGCCAGAACACTGAGACCTGGCCCTCGAAGCGGTATACCGAGCCGTACACGTACGGCTTGCCGGCCAGCGCCGCGGCATCGTTGATCAGGTAGCGGGTGGCGAAGTTGTCGGTGCCGTCCACGATCAGGTCGTATTCGGAGAACAGCTCGACGGCGTTGTCCGCGTCCAGCCGCACCTCGTGCAGGCGCACCTCGACGGCGCTGTTCACCTCGCGGATCGTGTCGCGCGCGCTGTGCGCCTTGCGCCGCCCGACGTCCGACTCGCCGTGGATGACCTGGCGTTGCAGGTTCGACAGCTCCACGGTGTCGAACTCGACGATCCCGATCGTGCCGACCCCGGCGGCGGCCAGGTACAGCAGCGCCGGCGAGCCGAGGCCTCCGGCGCCGATCATCAGCACCCTTGCTGCGCGCAGGCGGCGCTGTCCGTCCATGCCGACGTCGGGGATGATCAGGTGGCGGCTGTAACGTGCCACCTCATCCCGGTCGAGGGCGGCGCCTGGAGCCACGAGCGGTGGCAGCGTACTCATATGGTGTACACCCGTCTGCGGAAGGGGGTAGTCTGCGCGCAGGCTACCTGACTCGAGGTCTGGACGGCGCTGCCACGGGAGGGCACACCGCTCAGGAGTCGGTACGCGTCGCGGTGCCCGTTCTGGGTGCCAAATCGGGCGAAACCATAGGGGAAGCATCACCTTGACAGGTGTGACAGGCGTGCCGCCGCGCCCTGCGGACGGCTTCGCGCGCATGCTGCACAACCGAGCACGGCAGTTGCCTGACACGCTCGCGTTCCGCTTCGTCCTCGACGACGGCCAGGCGCGGGAGGTCACCTACGCCGAGCTCGACCTGCGGGCACGCGCCGTCGCGGCCGCCGTGCTGGCCGCAGCGCAGGGATCTGCGCGCCCTGCGTTGCTGCTCTACGAGCCGGGGCTGGACTACCTGGCCGGACTGTTCGGCTGCCTCTACGCCGGAGTCCCAGCGGTCCCCGCCTTCCCGCCGGGCGCGACGCGACTGCCGCGCACGATGTCGCGGCTGCTGAGCATCATCGAGGACGCCGACGCCGGCCTGGTGCTCACCGCGACCAAGACGGCGCCGGATCTGCGAGCATGGCTGGGTTCTGACGAAGTGCGGCGCGCGGTGCGCGGCTCGGTGCCGCGCGTGCTCGCGATCGACGAAACTGGCGAAGGAGACGGCACCCCGCTCGACGGCCCGCCTTCGTCCTCGCCCCCGGACTCGGTCGCGGTGTTGCAGTACACGTCCGGATCGACCTCGCTACCACGCGGCGTGATGCTCACCAACGCGCAGCTGATGGCGAACTGCGAGATCATCGCGCGGGCCTTCGAAGTGCGCGACGACAGCTCCGGAGTGCTGTGGCTGCCTCCGTACCATGACATGGGACTGATCGGCGGGATCCTCACGCCGGTGGTCGCCGCGATGCCGATCACCTTCCTGGCGCCGACCACGTTCCTGCGCCGCCCGATGGCCTGGCTGCGCACGATTTCCCGCTACCGTGCGACGCACACCGGCGGCCCCAACTTCGCGTTCGATCTCGCGCTGCGCCGGCTGACCGAGGCAGACCTCGAAGGTCTCGACCTGTCCTCGCTCGAGCTGCTGTTCACCGGAGCCGAGCCGGTGAGGCCTGACACGCTCGAGCGTTTCGTCGAGCGCTTCGGGCCGCACGGTTTGCGGCCCGAGGCCGTCTTCCCCTGCTACGGCTTGGCCGAGGCGACACTCTACGTCACCGGCCGCCACGCCGGCGGCGGTGAAGTAGAACGCAGACTCCGCGGTTGGCGCACGGTGTCGGTCGCCCGCGACGCCCTCGAGTTCGACGCGGTCGCCCGACTTGCCGCGCCCGGCGAGTCGGCCCGCCGCCTGGTCGGCTGCGGCGTACCGGGCCGCGGCATCGAGCTGCTGATCGTGGACCCGCAGCGCCACGAGCCGCTGGAGCCCGGCGGCGTCGGCGAGATCTGGGTCGCCTCGCCCTGCGTCGCGGACGGCTACTGGCACCGACCGGATGAGAGCGCTGACACCTTCGGCGCGTACACCGCGGACGGCCGTGGACCGTACCTGCGCACCGGCGACCTCGGATTCCTGGACGACGGCGAGCTGTTTGTGGCCGGCCGCATGAAGGACCTGATCGTGCTCAACGGCCGCAACCATCACCCGGTGGACATCGAGCAGGTCTGCGAGGCCGCGGTGCCCGGCATCCGGCGCGGCGGCGGCGCGGCGTTCGCCGTCGAGGACGACGAAGGGGCCGTGGAGCGGCTCGTCGTGGTCTACGAGGCCGAAGTCGGCATCGGCGAGCACGGTCATCGCGAGGCCGTGGACGGCATCCGCCGCGCGCTCTCCCGCGAGCTGAACGTGCCGCCGCACACTGTGGTGCTGGTCGCCCCGCGCACCACGCCCAAGACCTCGAGCGGCAAGGTGCAGCGCTGGCTGTGCCGCCGCCAGTATCTGGCCGGGGAGCTCAAGGAGCTCGTGCGCTGGCAGGCACCGCCGCCCGCGTCCGGCCCGAGCCGTCCGCCGACCGCCGCAGCCGTCCCGGCCGGGGCGGGAAGGAGCCTTCGATGATCGTCAAGGTGCGGGGCATCCTGCTGCGCTTCACCGACTACCAGAACGAGATCGAGGTCGAGGGCAAGACCGTGCGCGACGGCCTCGACCGGCTGACCGAGCGGTTCCCCCGGCTGCGCGAGGTGCTGATGGACCGCGAGGACGCGGTGCGCGCCACGCACTTCATCGCGCTCAACGGCGAGCAGCTGTCAGAGGACGAACTCGACCGCGAGACCGCCGAGGACGACCGGGTGGACATCGTCACCGCGGTCTCCGGAGGCTAGCGGGCGATGCCTCGCCGCAGTTCCTACGAGGTCGTACTCGACGCGAGCCTGTTCACCCCGGACCAGATGCAGCCGGTCGCGGTCGGACGGCTCGGCTTCCAGGCCGGCACGCGCTGGCTGCGCGACCATGTGGCCAGCCACCGCACGCTGGTGGCCCGGCACCGGGTCGGCCTGGTGCTGTGGGCCTGGCAGCTGGAGTACGAGAAGCCGCTGCGCTTCGAGGACGCCGACGCCGCGCAGGTCGAGGTCAGCGCTCGAATACGCGGTCCGCGCTCCTCGCAGCTTGAGGTGGAGATGACCATCGGCGGCCCGGACGGAGTCGCCGTGCGTACCCGGGCCGCGTCGGTGCCGCTGCGGCTGTCCGGCGACCTGGCCCTTTCCGGCGCCGCCGCGCCGCTGCCGCCGGACCTGGTCGGTCGGTTCCGCGATGACGAGCGCGAGCGCTCCGCGTTCCGCTCGCGGATCCCGGCGCTGCGCGCGGCGCTGGAACGCGAGGGCGAGCACCTGGGATCGCATGATTCGAACTTCCGGCTGTACCGGCACCACTGCGAAGTGGCCGACCAGTGGTACTGGGCCGAGTCGGTCGGTTTCGCCGGAGCCGCTCGCGAGGAGTTCGTGATGCGGCACGGCGGCAGGGCGCCGCAGCTGCGCCGCGCGCTCGTCGAAGGCGTACGCACGATCGACGCGACCTGGTTGCGGGCCGGACAGCTGTGGGACGTGCTCGCCGTGCGCACGGACGCCTACCTACACCGCGACGAGGTCGTGTTTGTGCACGAACTCGGCCTGGTCGGCGACGGCGGCGGTCCGTGCGCGATCGTCGTGGAGCGAGCATGAGCGCACTGCCACAGACCGAGCCCAGGTCCGCGTCCTCATCCGAGTCCGCACTCCCCAACTTCACCGACGCCGCCGCCCTGGAACAGGCCCTCGGCTGCCCGTTCGACCCGTCCAGCGCGATGTCGTTGGACGGCGGCGTGCGCGCCGACGAGCTCGAAACGGTGCCGACCGCGGCGTTCGAGGCGGCGTGGGCCGCCGGGTGCCAGGAGTACCTGGTGCCGGTCGGCGAGGGCGGGCGGCTGTCCTCATTCGAAGGCTTACTCGCCGTGGTGCGCGCGATGTCGCGCCGGGACGTGGCGGTCTCGGTCGGCCTCGGCTCGACCTTCCTCGCCGCTACGCCGGTGTGGATCTGGGGCGACGAGGCGCAGCGCCGCCGGGTCGCCGAACTGGTGCTGGACCGGCGTTTCGGCACCGCAGCGGTCAGCGAGGCCGCGGCCGGAAGCGACCTGCTGGCCACCCGCACACGCGCCGTCCCGGTTCCCGGTGCCGGCTCCGGCTCCGGCGGCTTCGCGCTGCACGGCCGCAAGTGGCTGGTCGGCAACGGTCGCCGCTCGGCCTTCGCCTCGGTGCTCGCCGCGTCAGAGCCCTCATTCGGGCTGTTCCTGCTCGACTTCGACGCGCTCGGTGAACGCGGCGTGCGGCGGTTGCCGAAGGTGCGCACGCTCGGTCTGCGCGGGCACGACCTGAGCGGATTCGAGCTCGACGACGTGCGGATCGCCGCGGACGCCCGGATCGGGCGGCCCGGCCGCGGCATCGAGCAGGTCTCCGGCATGCTCCAGTACACCCGGACCCTGGTCGGCGGGATGAGCCTCGGCGCGGCGGACACCGCGCTGCGCATCGCGCTGCGGCACGCCCGCGAGCGGCTGCTGTACGGCGAGCCCGCGCTGAGTCTGGCGCCGGTGCGCGCGTTGCTCGCCCGCGCATTCGCGGACCTGCTGGCCGCGGAGTGCACCGCGCTCGCGGCGGCCCGCGGCCTCGACGTGGCGCCGCAGCGGATGGCGCTGTGGTCGGCCGTGGCGAAGTACGTCGTGCCAGGGTTCTGCATCGATGTGGTGAACGCGTCCGGCGAGGTGCTCAGCGCCAGGGCGTATCTGCGCGAGGGCGTGGCCGGCGGCGCGTTCCAGAAGCTGGCCCGTGACGCGGCGATCACGCCGGTGTTCGAGGGCACCGCGCTGGTGCAGCTGGAGACGATTCACTCGCAGCTGGTCAGTGGCGCCCGGCGGCGCGGGCCGGCGCAGCTGCCGCTCGAGCTGCTGTTCGGATTCGGCGAGCCGGTGCCGCACTGGACGCCCGGAAAGCCGCGTCCGTCGCTCATCTACGGCAACTCGGACGAGGTCGTGGACCTGCTGGACGACGCCGTCGAGCGGTTGGCCGATCAGGACCCTGAGCTCGGGGCACTGGCTCGGCCGCTGCTCGCCGTGCGGGATCAGGCCCATGACTCGCTTGGCGGGCTGAGCGCGCACCGCACCGCCGAGGCGTACGAGGCCGCTCGCCGCCACGCGCTGGTGCACGCGGGCGCCTGCTGCGTGCACACCTGGCTGGAGCGCCGCGAGGTGCTCGGCAATCTCGCGGCGGACCCGGCCTGGCTCCGCGTCGCGCTGCGCCGGATCGCCGGGCGCCTCGGCCTGCCGGCCGAACCGGACCGCGCGGCCGAGGATCGGCTGGCGCTGCTGCTGGCCCGGCTCGACGACGAGGACCGCGCGTTCTCGCTGGTGCCGCTGCGGCTCGCCGCGCAGCACCGCGGAGCGGTCGCGGCCCAGGCCTGACCCGACCCGATCTGACTTTGGAGGACGCCATCATCACCGCGGATGCCGAGGCGAATCTCGCCTGGCTGCGTGCGCAGCTGGCCGCCCTGCTCGGCCTGCCCGAGCAGGAGGTCGCGATCGATCAGCCGCTCGGCGAGCTCGGGATCGACTCGCTGACCGCGGCCGAGTTCTCCGCCGGGATCGAGGAGGACACCGGCGCGAACGTGCCGCTCGAACGCTTCCTCGGCACGGACACGCTGCTGGACGTCGCGCGCCGGCTGGCCGAGGACGTGCCCGCGGCCGGACCGGCGTCGGCGGGTGCGCTGTGACCGGCCACGCGCCGCGCAGGCGCGCCGTCGACGTGATGGACCGAGCCGTGGCGGACGGCGAGGAGACGCTGGAGGCACGGGCCGAGCGGATCCGGCACGAGGCGCGCGCATGCTTCGCAGGGTTCTTGCTCGACCGGGTCAACCCCGGCTCGCGGCTGCGCAACCAGGCGAGTGAGCACTTTGATCCGGCGCTGCTGGTCGAAGCGGGCGAACTCGGCCTGTACCGGTTCGCGCTGCCGACCGAGATCGGCGGGGCCGGACGGGAGCGGTTCGACTGGGGCGTGCTGGTCGCCGAGCTGGCGCGGCTGGCCCGCGACCCCAACTTCCCGGTGATGCTGGACATCAACGTGGAGAACACCGAGCTGATCCTGGCCAGCGGCCGGCCCGAGCTGATCGACCGCTACGTGCCCGGCCTGGTCGCCGGGCGGCACTTCGCGGTGCAGGGCGCGTACGAGAGCCGCGACCCGTACGACTACCAGACCACCGCCCGCTTCGAGGACGGGCAGTGGATCCTCAACGGGGCCAAGCGTTTCGTGGCCGCGGCGATCTACGCGAGCCTGTTCGTGGCGTACGTGCGCGACGAAGCGTCCAACGACATGATCGCGTTCGTCGTCGAACGCGACGATCCCGGCGTGACCGTGGCGCCGATGGGGACCATGGGCCTGCGCACGATGGGCCTCGGCCAGGTGCTGCTGCACGACGTGCGGCTGCCCGAGTGGCGGATGCTCTGGCGCGCGGACGCGCTGAGCGAGCTGAACACGTACGCGCGCAACCGGCGGATGATCAGCGCCTGCGGGGTGCTCGGCTCGATGGAGGGCATCGTCGAAGCCTGCGTCGAATCGCTGGAAGCGCGCCGACGCGGCGGCCGGCGGGTGCTGGACTACCCGAACGTCGAACGCTCGGTCGGCGAGATGCGAGTGCTGGTCGAGTCGGTCCGCTCGATCGTCTACCGCGCGCTCGACGGCACCCGCTCGGCGGGCCGCGACCCCTACTTCGACGCGATCTCCACCGCAGCCAAGCATCAGGCTTCTGAGGCCGCGATCCAGGTGGGTCGGCTGGTGATGAACCTCCAGGGCGGGGAGAGCTACATGAGCGCCTTCCCCTGGGAGGGCTACATGCGCGACGTCCTCGGCCTGATCGGAGGTCAGGGCTCGCAGGAACTGCTGCTGATCCAGCTGGGCCAGCGTTCGATCGTCGGCCTGGAGGGCAAGGCGCTTCGCGAGGACAGCGCGCTGCGCACAGTCGCAAGACTCGCCGACGCCTGGTGGGCAATGTCCGCACTCAACGCAAACCCTAACGACGCAAGTCACATCGACCTGCCCGACGCGATCACCGCGCTGCTCAAGGCATCCGGCCTCGACGAGCACCCGGACACCGCGCAACGCTCCGCCCTAGCAGCAGTGCTCGAACGTGCAGATACCCTGCTCACCGATACCAACGTCCCAGGCATCTACCCAGCCGCCCCGGACATAGCAGAGCCGGAAAGCCGACTCGCCGAGTTGGCCGCGCAGGCATGGGCCTTCGTGTCCTGCGTCGTCGCGGTCCGCACGAATCTGCTCACCAGTCTGTTGTGGCCGGGCACGCCGCAGGAGGCCGCCGAGCGCGCCGAACTGCCCGCCGAGTTCACCCAAGGCCTGCTGGACGTATTGGCGAGTGCGCGTATCGTCCGCATCCAAGACGACGGCCGTTACGTCACCGACCCCGGCATGGAACGCCTGTTGGTAGGCGGCCCGCACACCACGGCGTTCACCGCGCGGCTGAGTCGTGCCCTGGTCGGCGCTGCCGAACTACGCACACCAGCACTCTCACGCTCAGCAGCACAGCCGCATTCGTCGTCGTACTCGCCGGATCCGGCGCGCGAACTCCCTGGCACCGGCGGCGATACACCGCGATTGGCCGACGTGCTCGCCGATTCGCTGGTCGGGCGCATGGAAGGCCTCGACGGACTACTCAACCGCCCGGACGCGCGAATCGGCTGCGCCGCCCGCGACGGCGTGCGTAGTGCCTACGCACTGGCCATGCAGTTGCCCACGGTGTCAGTACTCGCTCTCGAATCAGACGCCGAAGCGGCCAAACGCACCCTCGCCACGCAGCCGCCCGGCAGCGCCCCGATCGAGATACGCGATGCCGACGTCGCAGGATTCGAACCCTCCGACCAGCTGGCCCTGGCCTGGCTGCCGACCGTCGGCCGCCAAATCGCCGACCTGAACCACCAGGTCAGGACGGCCGTCGCGGCGCTGGCGCCAGGCGGCTGGATCGTACTCGCCAGCCCCGCACCCCCCAAGCGCGCCCTCGGCGCGGCCGTCACCCGCGTCGAGTCACTCCTCGCCGGAGCCGAACCCCCGGCGCCCGGCGAACTGGAGGCGCTGCTTCGCGACGCAGGCTGCGGACACATTCGCACGCTCTGGGAGGACACGACCTTCGGCGTCAGGCTACTAGCTGCCCGCCGGCCACCCTCTGCCTGAGCACGAGCAAGGTGCATTCCGAACACCTCCGACCACACCGGGACCATGACCAGCTGAACGCCCAATGCGGCCAAAGCTGACTTCAATGGCTGCGATGAGCCGCGCGTGACGCCGGGTGCTGCTACGGTCGGGACGTAGCGCCGCCGGTGGGGGCGGTGTGCCGGATTCGGGCCCGGCGTCTCGTGGGTGGGGTTGGAGAGGGTCGCGATGCGGCGTGTTCTGCTCGGTTCGGTCGTAGTCTCGCTGTTGGCGGGCCTCTTGGTGGCGCAGACGGCGCGCGCGGATGCGGCGTCGGTTGATCCCTCAGGGGTCGCGGCCAGTGTTCAGGGGTTGAACGTCGCGGTTTCGTGGACTGACGGCGACTCGGTGGACGTGACCGGGTACGTCGTGTCCACGGTGCCGCAGTCTCCTGCGATCACTGTTCCCGCGGGGGCGACGTCTGCGGTGTTGACGGGGCTGCGGCCCGGCGTGTCGTATACCGTGCGGGTCGCCGCGCAGACCGCTGCGGGGACGGGAACCGCGGTCGCCGCGCCGGCGGCGGTTCGTACGCAGGCGCCGGGCGGCTCGTACGTGGCGCTGAATCCGGCGCGGTTGCTGGATACGCGCAGCGGGTTCGGCGCGCCTGCGGGAACGACGCAGCTGGTTTCGCTCGCGGTGACGGGGCGCGGCGGTGTGCCGGCCTCGGGGGTCTCGGCGGTGGCGCTGAACGTGACGGTGACCGGGCCGCGGTCCGGCGGGTACGTGACCGCCTATCCGGCGGGCGTGACGCGGCCGTTGGCCTCCAACCTGAACTTCCCGGCCGGGGCGACGCAGGCGAACCTGGTCGTCGTGCAGGTCGGCGCGGGCGGGAAGGTCGAGCTGTACTCCTCCGCGGTCACGCAGCTGGTCGCGGACGTATCCGGGTACTACACCACCACGGCTGCCGCCTCACCGAGCACAGGGCTCTTCCACGCGCTGCCGCCCTCGCGGCTGCTGGACACGCGCAACGGGACCGGCGGTGCGGCCGCGCCGGTGGGCTCGGGCAAGTCGATCGGCTTGCAGGTGACCGGCGTCGGCGGCGTGCCCGCGACCGGTGTGTCAGCGGTCGTGCTCAATGCCACGGTCACCGGGCCGACGGCCGGTGGCTACGTGACCGTGTACCCGGCCGGGACGGCGCGGCCGACCACCTCGACGCTCAACTTCAGTCCGGGTCAGACGATTGCGAACCGCGTCGTGGTGCGCGTCGGGCAGGGCGGCATGGTCACGCTGTTCAACTTCGCCGGCAACACGCATCTGGTTGCTGACGTGACCGGTTGGTATACCGACGGCACCGACGCGTCGGCCGGCGGTTCGTACTACGTCGCGCTGCCGCTTTATCGGCTCGTGGACACGCGCATCGGCACGGGTGCACCGGCGGCCGCGGTTGGGCCCGGCGGCGTATTACCGGTGCAGGTGGCCGGACAGAATGGCTTACCCGCTGCGAACACATCGATGCCTGCGACCGCCGCCGCGCTCACCGTCACGGTAGCGGGCAATACCGGCGGTATGTACGCGACCGTATACCCGTCGTTGTCGGCACGCCCGCTGGCCTCGGACGTCAACGCCCCGCAGGATCGGGTCATCGCGAACCTGACGCTCGGTGCGCTCGGCGTGGATGGGGCCGTGGACGTCTACAACTCGGGCGGCGACAGCGAATTCGTCGTTGACTTGTCGGGGTACTTCATCGGTGACGTACACATTCCGAGTTCGACCGTTACGCCTGCGGCGGGTGCGGTTGTCGGGGTGACTCAGGGTACGGATGGGCCGTCTTCGGTGACCATCGCCGCCGGGAGTCCGGCGCCGCAGATCGGACAGATCATCGCCGCGGGTTCGAGCGGCGCGGCGCCCGGCGGAGTGCTCGGGCAGGTCACGTCGGTGACCACAGACTCTGGGGGAGCGAGCGTCGCCACGCTGCAACCGGCCACGCTCCAGCAGGCGCTCGGCGACGCGGACATCGCACTGGACGTGCCGCTTGGCGCCGCCGACGTGGCTACGACTCAGGCGAGCGCGCAGGCCGCGCCTCGGGTGACCGGCCACAGTGGCGTCATCGGGGTGCCGCAGTTGCGCGAGCGCGCCACGGCGGCCGACAGCGGCAGTCCGATCAACGCCTCGGGCACCAGCGCGTGCTCGGCCGACCACGGCTCGACCGTCTCGGTCACCGCGAGCTTCAACCCCGCGCTGATCTTCGAGGCGCACATCGGCCATCGCGGCTTCACCCCGACGCTCACGGCCAAGGCAGGCATCGACATCACCGAGCAACTCGGTGCGTCCGTCGCTTATGGCGGCAGCGTGGGTTGCCAGTGGAGCGCGCAGCTGGCGAAGTACACGTTCAAGCCGGTCGAGTTCATGGTCGGCGACGTACCGGTGGTCATCGTGCCCGTATTTACTCTGACAATGCACGGTGACGCGCACGGCAACGCGCAGGTGTCCGCCTCGATCAGTCAGAATGTGCACGCGCAGGCCGGCATCGCGTACCAGGACGACGCGGTCAGTCCGTATCAGCGCTTGACCAACACCGTGATGCACACCGGTCCCGTGCTGACCGCGGCCGACGCAGACGCCTCGGTCACCGTCACCGGCGACCTGGAGGGCAAGCTGTACGGCATCGCCGGGCCCGAGGCCGCGTTGATCGCCACGCTGCGCGCCCACGCGAGCCCGGCCGACTCCCCATGGTGGCGGCTGTCGTTCGACCTGCAAGCCAACGCCGCGCTGCACATCAAGATCCTCATCTTCCACCTGGACATGAGCCTGACGTTCGACCTGGCGAGCCTCACCCTCGCGCAGGCCTCGGGATCGGCGACGAGTTCGCCGCCGGTGATCGTCACCACGCACCTGCCCGACGCCCTCGTCGGGCAGGCGTACAGCGCGCAGCTGACCACGGCCGATCACCGCACGGGCAGCTGGAGCGTCGCATCCGGCTCGCTGCCCGCGGGCTTGCACCTGTCGGGCTTCACGATCTCCGGCACGCCCACTGCGGCGGGCACCGCGCACTTCACCCTGCGCTTCAACGACACCACCGGGCACAGCGTGCAGGCCGCCGCGACGCTGACTGTGAACCAGGGGTCGAGTCCGGGTACCGGCGCGATCAGCGGCCGCGTCACCGATACCCGCGGCGACCTGCTCGGCGGCGTGAACGTCACGCTCTACCAGTGCAGCCCGTACTGCGTCAGCGGCCCGATCAACGGGACCGCCACGGCCGCCGACGGTACGTACTCGTTCACTGACATCGCGAACGGCAGCGGGTACGTGGTCTGCTTCGACGGCTCGAACGCGACCGGCGGCATCTCGGACGCCACGGGCTATGTCTTCACCTGCTACGGCTACAGCCCAACCAGCAATCAGGCCATCCGGCTGACCGTCACCGGCGGTCTGACCACGTCCGGCGTCGGGGCGTCGCTGGTGTCCGGCGGCGCGGTCAGCGGCCACATCACGGACACGAGCGGCCACGCGCTGGCGAACAACGCGTACGGCGGCGCGCTCTCGTGGTACGGCGGCGGGTTGTTGCCGGACCCTGAGATGACGCCCAGCGCCTTCACCGACGCCGCCGGCAACTATCTGATCAAGGGGATCGCCCAGGGCTACTACGGCATCTGCTTCGAGGGCTACGCCTCGCCGATCAGTCCCAGCTTCACCGGCTACGGCAGCAACTGCTATGGCAACCTCCAGATATCGATCGCGATGAACAACGCCATCCCGGTGACCGCCGGCGAGACCGACCCCGGCATCAACATCTCGCTCGGCAAGGGTGCCGCGGTGTCCGGCAAGGTGACGGACACGAGCGGCAACCCGCTGAGCAACGTCACGGTGTATGTCAGCGGTGAGCTGCCCATCGACCCAGACGCAGGGTACGCATCCGGCAGCACCATCGGGTATACCGGAAGTGATGGTACGTATACGATCGGCAACCTGACGCCTGGCACGCAGTACGACGTCTGCTTCGATGGCACCGTTGCGAGCGGCGCGGCGAGCGCGCCTTACGGCTACGCGTTCCAGTGCTACAACGGCGTGCCCGGTTACGACGGCGCGACCCTGGTTCCGCTGACCGTCGGCCAGTTCCGTACCGGCATCAACGGTCGGCTTACGGCGAAGACCTCGGCCACTCCAAACAGTGCGGCCAATCCGACCGGTCAGGTTCGTTCGCTGGGTATCGAAGCACTTCGGCAAAACGGCCACACCGCACTGTCCGAACTCACCGTACCCGGAAGCGGAAATCGAAGGAGTCGAACGGCGCCGGGGAGCTAGCCTGTTTGATCGGCGGGAATTCCCGCGACAGCCTTAATACATAGCGTGTCGATTCGCCGATACCGAATGTCGAAGCGATTCGACTAATCGGTAAGTTTCAGGCCCTGCGGCTTGCTCGCCTGCGTCGAGCGTCGCCGCGTGCCGTATTCGTTGACGCTCCGACGGCCCCTGCCTACGGTCCGGTCTGCGTGCTCGGCCGCTACTCGAACGGCTTAACTCGGGCGCACGCAATATGCCCGTAAGAATGCACAGCGGACAAAGGAGCCCACCGTGCGTGATTCCCATCCAAGACCGCAATCGCTCGCCCCTCGCTCGCGGCGCGCCCGCACGACCGCGCTGTTCGCCGCGCCGGTTTTGGTCGCTGCGGCAGCGGGCGTCGGCGCGCTCGCCGCCGCGGCCCAGGGCGCGACCGCGGGCTGCCGCGTCGCCTACACGGTCAGCACGCAGTGGCCCGGCGGGTTCACCGCGAACATCGACATCACCAACCTCGGCTCCGCGATCAGCTCGTGGACGCTCGCCTGGACCTTCCCGTCCGGCCAGCAGGTGGTCTCCGGCTGGAACGCCACCTTCACCCAGAGCGGCGGCCAGGTCACCGCCGCGAACCTGAGCTACAACGGCTCGCTGGCCACCGGCGCGACCACGTCGATCGGCTTCAACGGCAGCTGGGGCGCCAGCAACGTCTCGCCGACGAGCTTCACGCTCAACGGCACGGCGTGCACCGGCGTCGTCGCCAGCGGTTCGGCCACGCCGACGTCGGCCTCGCCGTCACCCACGGTGACCGCGACGTCCGGCCCCACGCCGACGGCCACCTCCACCACGACGCCGCCGGCGGGCAACGCCCTGTACGTCTCGACCAGCGGCAGCGCGAGCGCGGCCGGCACGCAGTCGAACCCGACGACCCTCACCTCCGCACTTTCCCGCATCGGCTCGGGCGGGACGATCTACATGCGCGGCGGCACCTACAACATCTCGCAGACGGTCACCATCTCGGGAAGCGGCAGCTCGAGCGCCCGCAAGACCCTGTCCGCCTATCCGGGCGAGACCCCGGTCCTCGACTTCTCGGCGCAGAGCGAGAGCTCGTCGAACCGCGGGCTTGAGCTGGACGGCTCGTACTGGCACCTGTTCGGCCTCACGGTGCAGCACGCGGGGGACAACGGGATCTACGTCGCCGGCAGCAACAACGTCATCGAGCGCACGGTGACGCGCGCCAACCACGACACCGGCTTGCAGATCGGCCGCGCCTCCTCCGACACGCCGCAGAGCGCGTGGCCGTCCAACAACCTCGTGATCAGCTGCGAGTCCTACGACAACGCGGACTCGGCCGGTGAGAACGCGGACGGCTTCGCCGCGAAGCTGACCGTGGGCACCGGCAACGTGTTCCGCTACGACGTCTCGCACAACAACATCGACGACGGCTGGGACCTGTACACCAAGACCGACACCGGCCCCATCGGCCCGGTGACCATCGAGTACTCGCTGTCCTACAACCAGGGCACCCTCACCAACGGGACCCAGGCCACGAACGGCGACCGCAACGGCTTCAAGCTCGGCGGCGACAAGATCGCGGTCAACCACGTCGCGCAGCACGACATCGCGGTCGGGAACGGGCACGACGGGTTCACCTACAACAGCAACCCCGGCAACATGACCGTCACGAACGACGTCAGCATCGACAACGGTGACCGCAACTTCCACTGGGAGACCGGCAACTCGCTCTTCCGCAACGACACCTCCTGCCGCTTCAGCACCGCAAGCGGCGGCATGAACGACAAGGTCGTCGGCGACGTGGACTCCTCCGACCAGTTCTGGAGCGGCGGCAACGGTTCGCGCTGCTCCGCCTACAGCGGCGCACTGGGCTGGTCCTACGCCTCCGACGGCCACCTGGTCGTGACCTTCGGCGGAAAGGCCGTCACGCTCTAAAGGCTCTGACAACCCCCTGACGGCCGCTGCTACCCACGGCGGCCCCGGCCGGCCCGTCAATGTACTGTCCATCGGGACAGCGCACGACGGGTCGGCCGGTTTCGGCTCAGTCCTTGCGGCCGAGCGCGGCGTACGAGGCGAACCGCTCGGGGTTCGTGTCGAGCTCCTCCCACGAGTCCGGGCGCCAATGAGACAGGAAAACCACCCCCGGCTCCAGCAGCGTGAACCCCGCGAACAGCCCGGTGATCTCCTCGTGGGTGCGCCAGTACATCGGCTCGGGCGAGTTCGCGTTCCACATCTTCAGCATCGCGATGGTCTCGGGCGGCTGCGCGTCGTTGGTGGCGTGCTGGACGGCCAGGAAGCTGCCCGGCGCGAGCGCGTCGCGAATCGTGGCGACGATGCCTGCAGGGTCGGCCTCGTCGGGCACGAAGTGCAGCACCGCGCACAGCAGCAGCCCGATCGGCTGAGTGAAATCGAGTGTCGCGCGCACTTCCGCGTCATCCAGGATCTCGCCCGGCGTACAAACATCCCCGCGCACCGCGGTCACGCCGTCGAGGTCGCGCAGCAGTGCCCGGCCGTGTGCCACCGCGACCGGGTCATGGTCCACGTACGCGACCCTTGCGCCCGGATTGACCGCGCGGGCGACCTCGTGCACGGAACCGACCGTGGGGATGCCCGAACCGATGTCCAGGAACTGGGTGACGCCGGCCCGCGAGATCGCCTCGGTGACCCGGCGCAGGTAGATCCGCACCGCGCGGGCCAGTTGCGGCAGGTCGGGCTTCAGCGCGATCGCCGCGTCGGCGACCTCCCGGTCCACCGCGAAGTTGTGCGAGCCGCCGAGGAAGTAGTCCCACACCCGCGCCGCGCTCGGCGCGTTCAGGTTGACCGTCTCCGGAGCCCAATCGGGCCTGGATCCGTCCGCCACGATCTGCTCCCCTCGGCCACGCCTCCAGATCTACCGCCTCCGCTCACAGAGAATATACATTCGCACACGCAGTGTCATCAGCCATTGCTCGCGGGGCGCAGCCGGCGACGGCGGCGACCAGCGCCGCTATCGCGACCCGCTTCGACCTGGGCAGCCTCGGAGTCTTCTGCCCTCACGCCGCCGCGGCGGTGCTCGCCGGACTCACGCTCGTCAACCGCCGCGACGTCTGAACGGATCACGTACCCGCCGGGTGCGTGTGACCGCCGTCGCCGTGGTGGCCATGATCACTCTCGCCGTGACCACTGTGTTCGGCCATGTCGTCCGGTCCGCCGCCCATCATCTTGAGCATCGGACGCCCGCCGCTGCGCAGGAACCGGATCACCAGCGCGGCCGCCAGCAGCAGGAAGGCGAGGTTGAGCCAGGTGGTGTAGTTCCAGCTGATCCCGGCCTCCATCACCTTCGCCGAGCGGGTGGCCGGGACGAGGCCCAGCGGCTTGAACACCAGCTCGACGACGTACCCCGCGCCGACCATCGCCACGTAGAACAGCCCGAAGATGCGCAGCGCCATCGCCGTGCCGTAGTAGCGGCGATAGATCAGCAGGATCGGGATGATGATCAGATCGGCGAAGATGAACGACGCCACGCCGCCGAAGCTGATCCCGCCGTTCCACAGCACCGCGGCCAGCGGCACGTTGCCGATCGAGCACACGAACGAGACCACCGCGATCACCGGCCCGACCAGCGGCCCCCAGATCGCCGAGCCGAGCGGGTGCCCGGTCAGGAAGAAGTGCCGCCAGAACGACTCCGGCACCCACGCGGCCACCGCCCCGGCGATCAGCAGGCCGGCCACGATGTCGCGCAGGATCGCCGCCCACTCCATGACGAAGATGTGCGAGACCGCGGTGTATCCGCGCTTCGATCCCAGCCGCTGCCAGACCGTGCCTCCGGCGGGCACGGCCATGTCCATCGCCGCGTGCCCCTCCATCGACCCGGCCAGCCCGCGCTCGGCCTGCGCCCGCGCCGCCTTGATCACCTCGCCGCGCACGAACCGCCGGAACAACAGCGCCACCAGCAGGATCATCACCGGTCCGCCGAAGAACTCCGCGGCGGTGAACTGCCAGCCGAGCAGCAGCGCCATGATCACGCCGAGCTCGACCACCAGATTGGTCGAGGCGATCTCGAAGGCCATCGCCGCGGTGAAGTCGGCGCTCTTGCGGAACAGCGAGCGTGCCAACGCCACCGCGGCGTAGGAGCAGGACGAGGACGCGGCGCCGAGCAGCGAGGCCACACCGAGCGTACGCGGCGAGTCGTCGGGCATCAGGCGCCCGATCGACTCCTTGGACACGACCGCCTGCACCGCGGCGGACAGGAAGAACCCCAGGATCAGCGCCCACAGGATCTCCCAAGTCATCGACCCGGCGATCGCCAGCATGTGTGCCAGTGCGTGCATGGCCGTCCGTCCCCTCGTCAGCTGTCGGAGCGTCGGTCACCGCCAACCAATATACCCCATGGGGGTATTCCGGGAGGCGTTCCGTGTCAGCCGACGTGCATGGTCACCGCCGCCGTGTGCAGGACGCCGCCGGTCTGGAACTGGATGAAGAAGCGCCAGTCACCGCTCTTCGGCACCATCGCCTGGAACTTCAAAGTGGGCCCTGCGGTGTTCGTGGCGGCTGCCGCGCCCTCGGGGTGCAGGTGCGCGAACGCGAGGTCGCCGGCATGGATCGCGGTCAGGTGCGCATAGGTGTCCAGGTACGGTTGCAGGTCGGTGACCGGTTGACCGTTCTTGGTGACCGTGACGGTCAGCGTGTGGCTCATCGCGGCCATTAACTCGCCGCTGACGGCCACGGTGTAGCCATCGACCTTCGCCGTTGACGAGGGTGCTGATGGCGGTGTGGTCGGGGACGTACCAGGTACGGCCAGCTGCGTGCTGAGCACCTCGGCGACCGTCGCGCCGGACGCACCCTTCGCGTCGAACGCCGTGTACGCCCGGTAGTTGCCCGGCGTAAGGGCAGCGAGGTCCGCCGTCCAGGTACCGTCGGCGGCCATCGTCGGGTGCACGTGCTGGAACCCGGTCAGGTCCGAGCGGACGAGGTAGAAGTGCATGAGCTTCGTCTGGTCCGGGACGAACGAGGTGACCGCCATCCCAATCAAGTCGTTGATCTTGAAGTGCAGCGACTGCGCCTGACCCGCGGTGAGCGAGGTGCGGTCGGGCGTGAACGTGAACCCGCCGTCGGTGGCGGACAGTCCGGTGCCGCTGTACATCGGCTCGGACCCGCTCATGTCCATCCCGGGCATGCCGCTGGCGCTGGCCGAGGCCGAGGCTGGCGCGGTGGTAGGCGTGCTTGACGCGGACGACGAGCCGGAACTGGCACAGGCGGCCAGCGCCGCTGCGCTGACGGCCGCGGCCAGGGCGGCGGGCAGCCGCCGGGGGACAGGCGAAACGTGAATATGAGTACGAATACGCATGGAGACGTGGCTTTCTGCGGACGCGCCTGGCGGCGCGTGAACGGATCGGCGCGCTTACGCTTGCCTGAATGGCTCGAGGGCGCCGTCTGCGTCGTCGGCTGACTCACGCGCCGCGTTGCGTGCGGCGCCCGAGCGTGGCAGCGGCATGATTTCCGGCTCGGGGGAGCAGAACTCGCAGTCGCAGTCCTGCTCGGCGTCGTCAGCGGCGGGGCGTACCCCGAAACGGTCAGGCGCGACCGCGCCTGTGCCTTTGTCATCAAAGGCATCGATCTGGTAGCTCATGGCCCGATTCCTCACACTGTCTTATGGTCAGAGCATGTGTGGGCGGGGCTGATCAGGTGCGTGAGACGCAGACCAGATCGAGGATCGGGGCAGATATGCCGCCGCGTCGTTCACGCCGAGCGCGCACGGCAGGCAGCGGGGGAACTCCAAGGTGCAGCGCGAGCACCGTGGCGAGCGCCAGCAGCGCGCCGAGCAGTTCGCCTGAATCGCGGCCGGCCAGCGGCGTGCACGAGGCCATCTCGTCATCGCACACACAGTCGTCGGCAGCCTGGATGCTCGGCGAGGACTCCGCGTGCACGGGCGCCGTGGACTGCCCGGCAGTACTCATCGCGACTTGCGCGTTTATCGGCGTTTCACACGCCGCGTTAGCGATGGCCGGCATCCCGTGCATCAGGAACAGCCCGATCAGGACGGCGAACACGGCCAGTGCGCGGCGCCGGGTACGGCCCGTCGGCGCCGGGTGCTGCGCGATCGCGTCCATCATCAGCGCTCTGAGTGTTCCCTTCGAGACCTGATCCGTTTGGCAGCCTAACCGAGGTCGCGCCGTGCGGGCCAGCCTCGGGACATCAGTGGTGGCTGTGACGGGCGTAGTGGTGCGCGACCGAAAGCAGGTTTTGCAGGTCGTCGGCCGCCCGCAGGATGCTCACGCACGTCACCGCGAGCACGGCCACGCCGATCGCGATCAGCAGCGACCGTCGGTTGGGCGCCTGCTCCAGCAGCGCGGCCATCCGGAGCGGCACCGGCCCGGCGCCCGCCAGCGAAATCGGCCCGGAGTGCGCGGAACGCCCGAACACGGCGCCGAGCGCCATCCCTATCCCGATCCGCGCCTGCGGCCGGGTCGTCTTGGCGGCGATGGCGGCGCGGGCGATCGTCGCCGCCACCTGGTGGCGGTCGCCTACGACTCGGGCCGCCTCCTCGTCGGCCCAGCGCTCGACGGTGTACTCGACCGCCGTGGCCAACGGCCGCAGCAGCGGATTGGCGACCGCGGCCAGCCGCGCGACGCTGGTGTATGCGTAGTGATGGTGGTCGAGGTGTGCACGCTCGTGTGCGAGCAGCGCGGCTTGACCCGCCTCGTCCAGCGCGTCCAGCATCCCGGCAGTGACGATGATCCGCCCCGGATGCCCAGGGCGTCCCGGGAGTGCGTAGGCGTCGGCGGCCGTTTCGTCGGTGACGACCAGGTCTGTGTTCGGCAGGCACGCGGCCTCTGCGTAAGCGGCACGCAGTGCGCGTATCCGACGCACCGTGAAGAGCGCCACGGCACTGCAACAAGCGGCGAGCAGCACTCCTGCCGCGTACGCGATCGTCACCGTGCTCTCGTCGTTGCGATGGATAACCGCCAGCGACCAGTGCCCTAAGCGGGCCACGAGTGGTACGCGGACCAGCGCGTTCGCGGTCAGCAGCCCGAGCGCCGCGGTACTCGCCGAGGCCAGGATCAGCGCGGCGGCGGTCAGCAGCCAGGTGGAGTACTGCGGGTCGAGCCGGCGTGCCAGCGGCCGGGCGCACGGGGCGGCCAGCAGCGACGCCAACAGCGGGAAGTAGACCAGCAATCCCATGTCGTTTAGTTGCCCGGCCTGCCGTCGCGGGACTGCCGCTCAAGCAGTTGCCGTACCAGGTCCTCGTCCCGGTCCGACAGATCGGCGACGAATCGGGAGAGCACCGCCTCGCGGTCAGGCTGCCGGTCGAGCAGCGCGCTCAGCCGCCGCGCCGCCAGGCCCGCCTTGTCGGCGACCGGCGTGTAGCGGAATGCGCGTCCGTCGCGCTTGCGTACGAGCGCGCCCTTCTCGTGCAGCCGGGAGAGGATCGTCACGACGGTGCTGTACGAGAGCTCGTCGCCGCCCGCCTCGAGCCGGTCGCGCACCTCGCCGGGGTTCAGCGCCGAGTCGGCCTCCCACAGCACCGCGAGGATCGCCTGCTCAAGCTCACCCGGCCCACGACGCGCCCCGCCTCTGTCGGAGTCCTGCCCCTCTGCCACAGGCGCATCCTTTCCCGTACATCTGACCGATGACCAGGCCAGCATAGGACAGCCTTGCGGACGCCGGGTTACGTCGCCGCCGCTTCGGCCCTTCTCCGCCAGGTCGGCGTCCACCGGGGAGCTTGGCGGCACGAGGAGGTCCAGCAACCATCCAGCCGGCTCGTCCTGCTGTTCGTCTTCGGCTACCTGAATCCACACGTAAGCGGCATCAACGACTGGTCAAGGTTCTGCCAGGCCGGGAACGTTATCGAATCGGTGCCAGGTCACGTACATGGCTGGGTGCCGGACTGGCTATGGATCCGGCTATCGACCACGTTGGTCGGCGGCACGAGGCGACACGCGGGTGGGCTGCGAAGGTCGGCGTAGGCGTAACGCCTGCACGGTACTATCCGCCTCTTGTTTGGCATCCCTTTTCGATGGGGCGGGGCGGGCACAAAAGGCCCGGGTTCGTCCGGATAGGAGAACTCATGGGCCGATCGGCCTGGAGATCCGGCAGGCTCGCGTTTATTTCGCTCTCCGTCGGCGCCATGATCGCGTCGGCGGCTTGGGCTGCGGTTCCGGCGGGTGCCGAACCCGCGGACGGCGGTCACGTCAACGGCGTGGGGTCGGCGGGCGATGAGTCCGACGATCTGATGAGTTCGCTGGAAGCGTATAACGATCCACGGCTCTCGCCGGACGGCGCCGTGACTGCGGGCGCTTACACGGCGGCGTGGAACCACGTCACCCAAATGCCTGTCAGCACCGCCACCTTCAGCGAGGTGACGACACAGCCGTACAACGCCGACGCGCTGCACTTCCGGGACCACGCCGCGTCCAACTCGGGTGGCGGCGCCGGCTACTCGTCCGGCCGAATCGCCGCGCTGGCGGTCGATCCGACGCACCCGGGCGTGCTGTACGCGGGCGGCGCCGACGGCGGCGTGTTCCGCTCCGCGGACGACGGCGCGACCTGGGCGCCGATCGCCGACCATCTGCCCGCGCTGTCGGTCGGCGCGCTGGCACTCATGCCGGACGGTTCGCTCTGGCTCGGCACCGGCGAGGCGACCACCGCCTCGGACAACTACGCCGGCTCCGGCGTCTACCGGCTGGCTGATCCGGCCACCGGCAGCTTCTCGTCCGCGGACCGGGTCGGCGGCGGCGAACTCGACGGCACGTCGATCCACGAACTGCGCCTCGACGCGCAGGCCGGATACGTCTTCGCGGCCACCTCGCACGGCGTGTACCGCAGGTCGCTGACATCGTCGGCGACGACCGCGTGGACCGCGGTGCTGGCGCCTTGCGCGGGCATCGGCGTGAGTGGCGTGACCTGTGGCGTCAGCAGCGCGTTCGCGGACATCGCGTCCGACGTGGCGGTGCAGCCCGGCAGCTCCGGCCGTTCGCTGGTGGCCAACGTGGCGTGGCGCAGCGGCGCCGCGTACAACGGCTTCTACTACTCGCGCGACGGCGGCACGACGTGGGCCGAGGCGAACCCGACCGGCGCGATCAACCCGAAGGAGATCGGCAACGCCACCTTCGCCTACTCCGCCGACGGCAGTCGCCTGTACGTGGTGATGGAGTCGCCGACGCTGATCAACAAGGCGGGCTCCAGCACGGTGCTGGCCGGCGTCTACGTCTCGCCGTCCGGGAACATCAACGGACCGTACAACCAGGTGGCCACGTCGAGCGTACTGGCCAACAGCGGCTCGGCGATGAAGAAGACGCTGATCGGCCCCGGGTACCAGCCCGGCGTCCAGGCCTGGTACGACCAGTCGCTGGCGGTCGATCCCGCCGACCCGAACCACGTCTACCTCGGGCTGGAAGAGGTCTACGAGTCCCACGACGCCGGTGCGAGCTGGCAGACGGTCGGCCGCTACTGGAACTTCGGCCTGCGCTGCTTCAGCTACACGCTTTCGCAGAACACTTGCGACGGCAACGTGATGCACTCCGACCAGCACGCGCTGGCCTTCAGCTCGTGGCCGGGCCGGGCCGCCGAGGTGTACGCGGGCAACGACGGCGGCGTCTACGCGCGTCCGACGTCGCAGACCGCACCCGGATGGCGCAACCTCAACGCCAGCGGAACGCTGCGCACGTTGCAGTACTACTCCGTCGGCGTCGGCACCCTGTCCAGCGGCGGCACGGCGGTGTGGGGCGGCCTGCAAGACAACGGCGCGTCCTTCCTCTCGCCCAAGGGATCGACGTACACGTACACATACCCCGGCACGACGACCCCGGTGACCGAGCAGCTCAACCCGGCGGGCGAGATGACGGAACCGTTCGGCGGCGACGGCGGCGACCAGCTGGTCAACCCGGCAAACGGCTGCCAGACGGTAGGCGAGTACACCAACCTGGCCATGTCGCTGACGAACAACTGCGGCTACACCGCGAACAGCGACGGCACGCCGTCCGCCATCACCAGCATCGCGCCGGGCGACCCGAACGCGCGCTTCATCGCCCCGTTCGGCGCCGACACGAAGGACTCGGCCTACTGGGTCGCCGGCGGTGAGTTCGTCTGGGCGAACACCAAGACGTGGAGCAGCACCTCCGGCGCGGACTGGCAGCAGCTGGCCGACTCCGGTGCCGGCCACTCCATCACCGCGATCGCGAGCCAGGACCACGTGATCTGGGCCGGCTGGTGCGGCGCGTGCAACCCGTCGAGCAGCTTCGGCCGGGGAGTCCTGACCAACTACGGCGGCACCTGGCACCAGGTCGCGATGCCGGCGGACTTCCCGAACCGTTACATCTCCGGAGTGACGATCGACCCGTCCGACCCGACCGGCGCCACCGCGTACGTAACCTTCTCCGGCTTCTCGCGCGCATGGCACGAGGCCCCCGGAGCCGGCTACGGCCACATCTGGCGCACCAAGGACGGCGGCGCGACCTGGACCGACGGCAGCGGCGCCACCGCGGCGCCAGACTCGTTCCCCGACGCCCCGGCCAACCGCACGCTGATCGCCCCCGACGGCTCGGTCGTAGTCGCCACCGACCTGGGTGTCTTCGTAGACAACGTCAAGACGGACGGCGTCGGCCACTGGAAGCGTCTCGGCTTGGCCGACATCACGGCCACCGGCAACCTGCCGACCGCGACCGCCGTCTACCTGGCACCGAGCCCCGACGCCAAGACGCTCTACGTCGCCACGCACGGCCGCGGCATCTGGTCGGTGCCAATGCCGTAGCTCCGTAGCTCGATCCGGACTCGACTCGAGTCGATCCGACCCGAGTCGAGTCCGGATCGACCCGATCCCGATCCAGATCGCGGACCCGGTCCGGATCCCGATTGCGGACCGATCCCGATCCAGATCGCGGACTCGATCCGGATCACGATTGCGATCCAGATCCCGATCGTGATCGCAATCGTGATCCCGGACCCGGTTCTCGACCCGATCCAGATCCCGATTGCGATCGCGATCCCGGACCCGGACCCGGTTCTTGACCTGATCCTGACCAGATCCGACCCAGATCGCGATCGTGGCCCCGGACCCGGTTCTCGACCTGATTCCGACCCGGATCCTGATCGCGGTCCCGGACCCGGTTCTTGACTCGATCCTGACCCGGTCCGACCCAGATCCCGGTCGCGGTCCCGGCGTTGGTTCTTGACCTGATTCCGACCCGGTCCGATCCAGATCCTGATTGCGGTCCCGGAGCCGGTACGTGACCTGAATCCGAATCGATCCGATCCAGATCCTGATTGCGAGCCCGGCGCCGGTTCTTGACCCGATGCCGTGGTCCGGTCCCAGTCTCGGTCCCGTTCCCTATGTCAATGTCCATAGCCCGGCCCCAGCTCCGGCCCCGGTCTCGTTCCCGGTGCCGTAGCCACAGCTAGGCAAAATCCGTAGTCACGCGGTGCCGGACACCTGAGAATGATTCAGGCGTCCGGCACCGCTGTGTCTGCCCGGCACCTGTACCCGTTCCACCCCGCTCCGCATCCACGTCTCCACGCGGTATTCGCGTCTCCACGACGTATCCACAGCGCAACTTCGAGCACTCACCTTCGTGAGAACTAGATCCGTACCGAGGGGGAACCAATGCGGCGGATCGTCGCGTGCCTAGTCACGCTCGTCCTCGCCGGCGCGCTCGTGAGTGGCTGCAAGTCGATCGGCGGCTCCGGCGGGAGTTCGAACAACGGCGGGATCGGAGGCACGGGAGGTGGTGTAGGCGGTTTAGGCGGCGCGAACCCGGTGGCCAAAGTGAGTACGACCTCCGCGAAGGGCGGCTGCGCGCAGGCCGGCCCGCTGACCTCCGGCGAGCTGGCGGGACTTAGCGTGGAAGGCTATTCGATTATCGACAACCCCTGCATTCCAGCCGTCGGCCTGATTGACCAGGTGCTCGACCTGATCCCGGCCGATCCGCAGCAGGAAGAGAAGGTTGCGCAGAACGTGTCGCTGCTGCGTGACAACCTCGGTCGCTTTGTGAACCGGCTGAGCCAGCTCGACAGCGTGGTCAGTTGCGCCTACACGACCGACCGACTTGCCGTGCGCGTCTACCACAACACGCATGCCGCGTGGTCAGTCGGCGCGGTCGCAGTCATCCGAGGCCGAGTCGGCGCCGTCGCGGACACCGTGGCTTGCTACCTGATCAGCCAAATCCCGCTGATCGGCCCGTTCTTCCAAGGCGTCGGCCCCGAGTCGGACACGCCGGACTTCTGCTTCGACACGGTCGGTGACAAGCGTGACGGTCAGGACTACACGATCGCCTGGATCAGCGACTCCAGCGTGCTGTGTCGCACGTTCCAGAACCGGTTGGTGCCCGGTCACGGCTCGCTGGTAGCCGTACGCGCGAACCCTAACGTCGCGCTGCGCTCCGGACCGTCACGCACCGACTCGCTGATCCGTCGCCTCCCGGACGGAACGATCGGCCGCGTCAGCTGCTACGCCACCGGCGAGTCAGTAAATGGCGACAACCTGTGGGCACGAGTCAACATCCTCGGCAACATCGGCTTCGTCGTCGATGCCTACCTCACGAACAACAACCCGACCCCGCCAACACCGGACAGCTCTTGCCAGAGTTCATGACCCGTAGCCTCGCGCCCGTACCTACTTGCCTGTACCCACTCTTACCCATACCTCCTCGTCTGTCCTGCTCACCTGCACCTACTCGCCGCAGCTACTCACCTGTACCTACCCACCTGTACCTGCTCAACTGCTCACCTGCACCTGCTCGCCCGCACCCCTTCGCCTGTATCTACTCGTGCCCTTACCTGAATCCGTACCTGTATCCGTGCCTGCCCGTGCCCGTGCCCGTGCCCGTGCCCGTGCCTGTACCTGTACCTTCTCGTGCCTCCACCTCCCTCACCATCCCGTACTGCCCCGCGCAGTCTCATACCACCTCGCATCCTGCACTGCTTCCCTCTGCCTTCTGTCCCGTGCCGCCCCGACTTCACGGCGACGACGCAGCCGTCCTGCACATATCAACAACCATCGAGTGTCAGCTCACCGCCTCATCAGCTGCCTCGTCCCGCATCTGTCGCCCTGACTTCGGGTCTGGCACCGGTCGGCGCGGTTCGCGCACCCCTGAGCCGCCGCCCCGACTGAGCCACAGCCGTACCAGCGAACCAGGCGGCACCTTCGCACCGGACTCAGGACTCTGGTCCGTCACCACGCTGTCGGGCCAGTCCCATGTCCCCAGCGGCGGACCGTCGGGGTCAGCACCTACCGCCACCAGGCCCTTGTCGTGCACCAGCTTGCGTGCGACGTCGTATGGCATGCCCACAACGTTCGGTACCACCACCGATGAGCGCCTGCGCCACTCCCGCGCCGACCGCTCGGGAGACTGCTCATGCGGCTGCTCGCGTGACAGCTTGAACGACTGCCCGGCCGATCCCTCAGCTGGCCGCTCATACGGTTCCTCGGGCGGCTCATCAAGTGAGCTTTCAAGCGACCTCTCAGATGTCGCCTCGGGCGATCGCTCGGGTGTAGGCCCTTGCACGCCGCGCCGCGTACTCCCGGCGACGCCCTGCTGTGTACTTGTGGACTCGTCCACGTCGCGCCACCGCTCCCAAGCGGACTGTCGCGTCACGCCCAGCTTGACCGCGATTTCCGCCCACGACCGACCGTTCTTTCGTGCGGTACGCACTGCCTCGAACTCGACCTGATCGAGCAGGCGCCGCACCATGCCGCTGTCTTCCAGCGCTGCCAGCGCACGGTCGCCGTCACCTGTGTCCCAGGCTCGGGACTGCCATATGTCCCGATACCACGCTTCTAGTCGGTCCCACGCGTGCGAACCTTCTTGCCACGGTCCCCGATTCTCCATGCTGTCAGGCTAACCTGACAGCATGGGCCGTGAAACCCCTCGCGCGTCGCGAGCTGGTGCCATCGCCACGGAAGGATGGCCGACGGGCTCATTGTCAGCACCGTTTACGCTGCCAGAGCCGTTACGGTCCCAAGCTGCGCGGCGGCGGGTGTGTCCGTGGCACCACCAGCCCGGACTCGTAGGCTGCGACGACCGCCTGTGTTCGATCGCGCAGACCGAGCTTGTTCAGCACTCTGCTTACGTGTGACTTAACGGTCTCCTCGGTAACGAACAAGCGGGTTGCGATCTCGGGGTTGGACAGTCCTTCGGCCATGAGGCGCAGCACGTCTGTCTCGCGCGGTGTGAGGGCGGTCAGTTTGGTCGTGGACTCGGTATCAGGCTTGGGGCGCAGTTGGGCGAACTCGCTGATGAGTCGCCGCGTGACAGACGGTGCGAGCAGTGCCTCACCGGCCGCCACCACTCGCACAGCTTCGAAGAGTCGTTCGGCGGTGACGTCCTTCAGCAGGAAGCCGCTGGCGCCGGCGCGCAGCGCGTCGTATACGTACTCGTCGAGGTCGAACGTGGTGAGGACGAGGACACGCGGCAGGTTGGGCGGATCGGCTGTCCCGTCCCGAGCGGAGCCTGGGGCCGGACCGGGTTCGCGGCCGGAGCTTGTGCCGGAATTGGTGTCGGAATCCGGGCCGAAGCCGGGGCCAGTGTCACGATCCGGGCCGAGCAGCAGCCTGGTCGCCTCGATGCCGTCCATTCCCGGCATCCGTACGTCCATAAGAACCACGTTGGGCTGCACGGCTCGGCAGATCCGCACCGCCTCGGCCCCGTCGCGTGCTGTGCCGACAACCATGAAGTCCGGCTGGGTGTCCAGCATCGCGGCATAACCAGTGCGTACGATCTCGTGATCGTCCGCTACAACGACTCGAACTCGGACTCCGGCCCTCATCTCGCCGGGCATGGCGCTCATGCGATCACCTCCGCGTCTGCCTTGGCGGGGAGTGTTGCCTCGATGAGGAAACCGCCGGCGATAGCCGAGCTTGTGTGTAGCCGGCCGCCAACGGCCGCAGCTCGCTCCTGCATTCCGAGCATTCCGTGCCCGGCGGTCAATACAAGCGACGGCGCGAGCGGCGGCCCCGGTCCGTTGTCGCGTATGCGAACTCGCAGCGTTTCGGCGGTGTAGTGCAACTCCACATCGACTGCGGCTCCCGGTGCGTGCCGCCGAGCGTTGGTGAGGGCTTCCTGGATGATGCGATACGCGGCGAGTTCTACACCAGGGTCGAGTGCCACCGGTGAGCCCGAGAGGATGAGCCGGATGCTGGTTCTCGATGCGTTCCGGGCATCGTCGAGCAGTTCGTTGAGTTGCTGAAGACCAGGCTGGGGTCGGAGCTCGGCTCTCGTCGGCTGGTCTGTGCTCAGGCGGTCTGATTCATTGGCGCGCGCATCCTCGCGCAGTATCCCGAGCAGCCGTCGCATCTCGGTCAGTGCGGCCCGCGCGGTGTCGCCGATCTCTAGCAGCCGCCGCGCCCCGGCGGCGGGCATTCCCGGGGTGGTTAAACGCGCCGTCTCAGCCTGTACGGCGATCATCGAGATGTGGTGCGCCACGACGTCGTGCAGTTCGCGAGCGATGCGTGCGCGCTCGCCGCGGGCCGTGTGCTCGAGCAGGGTACTGGCAATGGACTCCTGCTCCGCACCGCGAGTCGTTGCGTCATCATGCGCGCGACGCGCCAGCCCGGCCCACGCCGCCGCCGGGCCGAGCGAGGCGAGCAACAAAGTCAGCACCTCCGCCTCGGAGCGAGCCGGGCTGGAGCCGATCAGCGCGAACACGAGGAAGGGCATCGCGAGGCTTGGAGCAAGCAACCGCGCCCCGACCCGCCCGATCCGATAGAGGGCGAACAGCTGCATGCAGGCGCCCGCGACAGTCATGAGATCGAAGAGCCCGAGCAGCAGCGCGTTCGCCACACTGATCGTTACGGCGCCGACTTCCGGACGCAGAAATACCGGTGGCATCGTCGCTGTCAGACCGAGCACGTAGATCAGCACGAGTGCCTGCAAGCTCACCTGGGTACCGCCGACGTACAGCGATTGGTTCGGCGCTCCGGCGCTCGCCGCCGCCGGCCTCGTGCTCGCGCCGGTCGTGCGCAAGGTCAGTTCGATCATCGTGGCGATGGTCGGCAGCGTCCCGGCGGCGGCGGACAGCGGAGGGGTCATGGCGAATCGCCACCCCCTCTGCGCCTGCCGCTCGCGCCGGTTACCTGCCGTGTTCATGTCTCGCCTCCATATGTCGTTCCGCTCTCGCGCAAGCCCGTCGCGAGCTCGCCACGAACCTGCCACAAGCCATTGTCGTGGCCGACCGCCGCGTTGGCGTCACCATGATCAGGGAAATCCATATCCCTCGCGTGAGGGATGTGGACAACCCGAAGTCCCCCAGGCGAGCTACAGCAAGTTTGCTCTGTGGGGTGACGATTCCGCTGCACACCGGTATCTAGCCTGTTTGACATGGAAGCAGCGATCGAAGTGAACGGCCTGAGCAAACGCTTCGGGCGAACACAGGCCCTAGCCGGACTGTCCTTCACGGTCCGGCCGGGGCAGGTCACCGGGTTCGTCGGCCCGAACGGCGCGGGGAAGTCCACCACCATGCGGGTGATCCTCGGCCTCGACGCAGCCGACGAGGGCACCGCGCTGGTCGGTGGCCGGCCCTATCGCAGCCTGCGGCATCCACTGAGCCACGTCGGCTCGCTCTTGGATGCGGCCGCGTTGCAGCCCAGCCGCTCTGCCCGCAACCACCTGCTGTGGCTCGCCCACTCGCAGGGTCTGACCGCTCGGCGGGTTGACGAAGTCGTCGAGCAAGCTGGACTGCGGTCCGCGATCCGTCGGAAGGCCGGCGGCTACTCACTGGGCATGCGTCAGCGGCTCGGCATCGCCGCGGCGCTGCTCGGCGATCCGCCGGTGCTCATGCTTGATGAGCCGTTCAACGGCATGGACCCTGAGGGCATCGTGTGGATGCGCGGCTTCCTGCGGTCGCTGGCCGCGCAGGGGCGGGCCGTGCTCGTGTCCAGCCATCTGATGAGCGAGCTACAGGATGCCGCGGACCATCTGATCGTGGTGGGTAGAGGCAAGGTCATCGCCGACACCGCAGTCGCGGACCTGATCGCTACGGCGTCCGGTGACCGGGTCGCTTTGCGCACCACCGCGCGCACCCAGGCCATGACGGTGTTGGCGAACGCTGGCGCCACCGTGGCCTCCACGGGGGCCGACGCGCTCACCGTGTCCGGCTTGGCGGCGGAACGCATCATCGAACTGCTCAATGCCAACGCGGTGCCGTTCTCTGAGGTCTCGTCACACCGCGCGACGCTCGAAGAGGCGTACATGGAACTCACTCGTGAGGCGGTCGAGTTTCGCGCCGCGTCGGACGACGAAGGCCATGCGGGGGTGACGCGATGAGCAGCACCACCGCCGTCACGCCATACCGGTCCGAGGTGCGGCCTGGGCGTGACGGGTTCGCGCAGCTGCTTCGGGCTGAGTGGACCAAGTTCCGGACCGTCCGCGGCTGGGTCATCGGCACTATGGTCGCGGCGCTGGTGACGGTGCTGCTCGGCCTGCTGGTCTCGGTTGGCGGCACCATCAGCTGTGGCGGCGGTCCTGACGGATCGGAATCGAAGAGCGGCGCGGCATGTCGCTCCAACCCACCATTGGGACCGGACGGTGAGGCCGTGACGGACGGCTTCTACTTCGTGCACCAGCCACTCGCCGGGGATGGCAGCATCACCGTCCGCGTGACGTCGCTTACCGGGCTGTACTCGACCCATGGCGCGCTCATGGCCGACGGAGGCACTGCCGGAATGACGTCCGGGATCCAGCCGTGGTCGAAGGCGGGAATCATCATCAAGCAGAACATGACCCAAGGCTCTGCATATGCGGCGATGATGGTCACGGGCAACAACGGCGTGCGGATGCAGTACAACTACACCCACGACATCGCCGGTGATTCGGGTGCCGTCAGTGTGACATCGCCGCGATGGCTGCGGCTGACTCGTGTCGGCGACGTCATCACCGGTTACGACTCGCTCGACGGCGCACACTGGACCTCGGTCGGTACCGTAACCTTGTCCGATCTGTCCTCAACGGCCCAGATCGGCTTGTTCGCCGCCTCACCGGACTACACGGTGACGACTCAGTCTTTTGATGGCTCGATCTCGACCGGTGGTCCGAGTCTGGCGACCGGTTCTTTTGACAATGTCGCCTTGCAGGGTTCGACGTCCGCAGGCTCCTGGGCCGGGACTGCTGTCGGCGCCGACACACGGCGACAGCAGGCCCTCAGACAGGCGGAGCACTATAGCCAGGTTGGTGGCATGTTCACGGTGGCCGGGACCGGCGACATCGCGCCGACCGGCGGGTTGGGCTCGGGGCGGCCACCCGAACAAAGTTTGGTAGGCACGTTCGCCGGGCTTATTGCGATCATGGTCGTCGCGGCCATGTTCATGACTGCCGAGTATCGGCGAGGGCTGATTCGAGTCACGCTCGCAGCGAACCCGCGGCGTGGCCGGATGTTGGTGGCCAAGGCCGTGGTGGTCGGTGGGGTCGGCTTCCTCGCCGGACTGGTCGCTGCCGCTGTCGTGCTCCCGCTTGGCGACCACCTGGCGTACGGCCATGGCTTCTACGTGCTTCCGACTCCGTGGTTGACGCAACTGCGGCTCATCGCGGGCACTGCGGCTCTCTTTGCTGCGGTCGCAGTGTTCGCACTGGCGGTGGGCACGCTGTTCAGGCGCAGTGCCGCTGCGGTTACCGTCGTGGTCGTTGCGGTAGTGCTGCCGTACATCCTCGCCGTCGCCTCGGTACTACCGGCGGGAGGCGCGCAGTGGCTGACGCGACTGACGCCTGCGGCCGCGTTTGCGATCCAGCAGAGCCAGGTGGCTTATCCCCAGGTCACGGACACCTATACGCCGGCGAGTGGTTACTTCCCGCTCTCGCCGTGGGCCGGCTTCGCCGTCCTGTGCGGCTATGCAGCGCTTGCTCTGGTCCTGGCCTCGTTCCGATTGCGCCGGAGGGACGCATGAGCCCGCGGGAGGTGCTGCACGCCGAGTGGACGAAGCTACGTACACTGCCGGGCGTAATCTGGCTGCTGACGACTGTCGCGGTGTTGACGGTGGCGGTTGGCGCCATAGCCAGCGCCTCCGTCACCTGCCCGAATGCCTACTGCAACCAGGACCCTGCCAAGGTCAGTCTCACCGGGATCGAATTAGGTCAGGCGGTCGTCGCCATCCTCGCCGTACTGGCGATCAGCGACGAGTACAGCACGGGCATGATCCGCGTCACCTTCGCGGCGATGCCCCGCCGCACTACGGTGCTGGCTGCGAAGGCAGCTCTGGTTGGCGGTTTGACGCTGCTCGCCGGTGCCGTAGCCGTGCTCAGCTCGGTGCTGATTGGGCGGCTCATCATGCCGGGCAACGGCTTCACCGCTGCGCACGGCTACCCGACGCTGTCGCCGACCGACGCATCTATAGCGCGCGCCTGCGTCGGCTCGGCGCTCTACCTGGCGCTCATCGCGCTGCTCAGCCTGGGTGTCGCGACCCTCGTGCGCGACTCTGCGGTAGCCGTCGGGACAGTACTTGGGCTGCTTTACCTTTCGCCAATCATCGCCCAGGCGATCAGCGATCCGCACTGGCACGACCGGATTGAACGCTATGCACCGATGAGCGCGGGGCTAGCAATCCAAGCCACCAGGAACCTCGGGAATCTGCCGATCGGACCGTGGGAGGGACTCGGTGTACTCGCTGCGTGGGCCGCCGGGGCACTGGTGGTCGGCGGTGTGGTCCTCCGTCGGCGTGATGCGTGAGACGAGTTGGACGATGAAACGACTCATGGGCGATCAAGGTGGTATGTGATGAGCGGTTAGCGGCGGAAGACCAGTTGGTTTCCGTTGGACGGTTGCATGGAGCCGCCCTCGATGACTACCGGGGCTACCTCGCGCTCTGGGCTCTGTGTCGCGGCGATCAGCATTGCGCCGAGCACCTGGCTTCGCGTGGCAAGGCAGTACAAGTCGAGCTTGCCTGCTGCGTCGGTGGCGAGGACCGGCAGGGCGACCGTATTGGGCGAGCAGGCGGCCAGTACTTCGCCGTTAAGGCTCTGCCATGTCAGGGTCAGGGGCGTCCTGGGCAGGAAGCCGGTTCCGGTGACGTGGGTGAGTGTTCCCTGTTGGACGACCGCTGGGTTCGCGATGATCTTCGCGCAGCCGACGATGACGACTGTGGCGGATGCGCTCACGGGCAGGTAGGCCTGGGCTGCTTGGGCGGCTCGAGCGGATATGGCTGTGCTGGTGCTGGTGCTGGTGCTGGTGCTGGTGCTGGTGCTGGTGGAGGTGCCTGGGGTGGAGGAGGTGGCGGAGGGAGATAGGGCGGCGGAGTTGGATGGGGTGGGCTGGCCGGTGGGGGCGATTGGGGACGGCGGGCGGGCGGTGGCGGTGGTCTGGTGTTGGCCGCAGGAGGGGGCGATGCCGCGGACCGTGCCGTGCACGGCGCCGGTGGCGTCGGTCGTGGCGGTGGCGCGGTTCAGGCCGTCGAAGCCCAGGTCCACGGTGCGGTTGGGCGGGAAGCCGGTGCCGGTCACGTTCAGGACCGCGGGGCCGCCGCCGGAGTCGGCGGGGTTCGGGGCGACTGAGATCGTCGGGCAGTAGACGGCGATCTCAGTGGTAGCGAGGACAGGGCCGGTGGCGGGTGTGGGAGAGGGGGCGGCTGCGCCTGCGGCGAAGAGAGCAGTGGCGGTGGAGTCGGAGACGGCGAGGTGAGCGTTGGAGGTGGAGGTGGAGGTGGAGGTGACGAGAGTGCTGGAGCTGGCGGTGGAGTCGGAGGTGGTGAGGTGAGCGCTGGAGGGGGCAGTCAGGTGAGTTCTGGAGGTGGAGGTGGGGGGCGTGCTGGAGCTGGTGGTTGAGGTGGAGGTGGCGCCGGTGGGGCTGGGGTTGTTGTCAATGGTCACCGGGGCACTGCCGCACTTGGCGGCGGTGCGCGGGACGGTGAAGTCCGTCGTGGGGAAGGTGCCGTGGGGATCGACGGTGACGGTGCCGGCGGGGACGCCGTGCAGGCGGATGGTTGCGGGGCCGGCGGGGAGCAGTGATCCGTCTACTGAGAAGCGGTTGAACTGGCGCAGCGTCGTCTCGATCGGCAACGCGTGGATCTGTGGCGGCGTCGGGGAGGTTGCGCAGCCCAGGATGGTGACGGCGGTCGTCGCGGGGATCGGCGGGTCGTACGGCACTGTTGACGCGAACTGCGCGCGGGCGTGGGAGAGGAAGCCGATCTCCGGCATGGGCTGCGCCGTACCGACTACCTGGTGCGTGCCGCAGGTGAGCGCGATGCCGGGCAGCGGCTTGGTTACCGATCCGCCCTCGTCGCTGGTGACGGTTCCGACGGCTTGGCCATCAATAGTGAAGTCGATGGCTCGGTCACCTGGGTATCCGGTCCCTGTGATGGTCAGGTCGGCCGGTTTGCCGCCGGAGAACACTGGATCGGGCGTGACGGTCAGCGTGGGGCAGAACACGTCGATGGTGGCCTTGGCGAGCGCGGGGGTGAGGTCGTCGATCGTCACAGTGTCCTGACCACAGGACGCAGCTCCGGGCGGGACGTCGAAGTCCGTCAGGGGGAAGGTTCCGAGCGTGTCAACCGTGACCGTGCCGACGGTCACGCCTTGCAGCTTGATCGTCGCCGGGCCTGCGGGGAGGTTCACGCCCTCGACCGCGAGCTGGGTGAATTGATTGAGTCCGGTTTCGACGGGATTCGCGAAGATCTCCGGCGGCGGGTTAGACGACGCGCAGCCGAGTACAGAGATCGTCTTCGAGACGGAGGGCCGCGGGTATACGGCGGCGGCGGCCACCCTGGGAACTACGTGCACGAGCGGGCCGTCCGGTGCCAGGAACGTCGCAGTGAGCTGATGGTTTCCGCAGCTGAGCGCGCTGTGGGGGATGGTCCCGAACATCGTGCCGTTGGTGTCGGTGCGGCCGTTGGGCAGCGCCTGTCCGTCGATGGTCAACCCGATGTCCCGGCTCCCGGGGAAGTGGTCGCCGGTGAAGTCCAGGTCCGTCGCCGTCCCGCCGGAGAACACCGGATTGGGCGTGACCGTGAGATTCGGGCAGTACACGAAGACGACTTCGCTGGCGGTGGAGTGGTCAACGGTGACAGGGTTCTGACCACACATCGCCACGCCGGGGCGCACCTGGACGTCTATCGGGCCGAAATGCTGTCCGATGATCTGGATGTTTTGCACGGCCTGGCCGTTCAGCCTGATCGTCGTGGGGCCTTCGGGCATGCGGACGCCGGAGATGGTGAATTGGGTGAATTGGTTGAGGACGGTCTCTGAGGGCTCGACGGTGATGTCAGGGGGGAACTCGTTCAGCTGCTTCATCGCGGCCTGACTGAGATTGGCCGGGGTTAGGGCGACGGCGAGCAGTAGCAGCGTGCTGATCAGCCGGCTGACTGTGCGGCGATGCGTGCGGCGGCGTGCACGGTCATGCGCACGGCTACGGCCATGCGCGTGGCGCTGTGCGGTGCGCGGCACGCGCTCGGCTGCACGGCGGGGCGTGCCGCGGCGTCGGCGGATGCTGATCGATTGCATATGTGTCCCCCTGTGGCGCACGGCGTCGTCGTTCGGTTAGAGG
>JBKOWZ010000311.1:0-9438 GCA_046724665.1 Actinomycetota bacterium | reverse complement strand
GGGCCTCATAGGGGTCGTAGCCGCGCGGCGCGGTGGTGCGCGCGTAGCCGCCGGAACGAGGGTCTGTTGCGCTCATGCCTCGCCTCCCAGCGGGATTGTCGCTATCACGCCCGGCAGCTGCTCGCCGTCCAGGCGGGTCAGGTGTGCTCCGGCCTTCGCGGCACGCTGCTCCAGCGCCTTTGCCGCTTCGGCGAGTTGTGCCTCGGACCGCGCCGCGACGCGGACGTGCGCGCTGAAGGCGACCGAGCCGCCGGTGCCACGGCTCGCGGTGACCGCGAAGCTGGTGGCCAGGGTCGGCACGCTGGTGAGCGCGGCCACGAGGTGGGGCGTGCTGTCGGCGGACAGCTTCGGCAGTTTGTCCAGCCAGTACGACGTGTGCCAGCGGTCGTCGCACCGCCAGGTGCGCTTGGTCTCCTCGGTGCGGTGTGTCGCGCCGGCGGCCCTTGGCGTGATGCCCACCTGCGGGTTCACGGCGCAGGCCGTGCCGATCGCGCTGATCAGTTCCAGCTCGCTGAGCGGGGTGGCCTCGAAGCCCGCGCCCTCCAGGTCGCTGGCGACCCGCTGCACCGCCGTCAGCAGGGTGCGCTGGGCACCGATCGCGCCGCCGCCGCGTGCCTCTATCGCCCCGGCGGCCTGCTCCGGGTCGAGGCGGACCGCGACCCAGGTGGTGCGCTGCGCGGGTACGTCGCCCATCACGCCCTGATACGCGCGCACGGCGAGCGCGTGCGGCGGCAGGTGCGGCGCGGGGGCGGGCTGTGTGTGCGTCACGAGTTGTATGCAGGACACGGAGAGCCGCTCGTCGGAGAGCACTCCGGCGACGACGCCGAGCGGCAGCGGATGAACGCCGCGCTGCCCGCGCAGCGGCTCGTGCCGCGTACCGACTCGCACGACGGCGGTGAGGAACGTCCCGTCCCCGATCATGCCGACCGGTTCGCCGGTGCGGCTGCTCACGCTCGTCGTGCGCAGAGCCGGGAACGTCTCGCGCAGCGGGGCGAGCGCCGCCTCGCCGCCGGATGCGTCCGCGTGCTGCGAGCGCCGCTCCCGGAACTCGCCGCGGATCGCGGAGACCTGGCCGATCCATCGCCCACGGCTGCCGCCGAGCGCGCCGACCACGCAGAGCGCTGCGAGCGGCACGGTCAGCGCGGCCCAGAACGCGTGCTTCGTCATCAACGGCACCACGACCAGCGCGACCGCGGCCTCCAGGAAGACCAGGCGGATGACGCGAAGCGGCCCTATCCGGCCCGGCCGCGGGTACACGGACGGTTGTGCGCGTACCGCGGCGGACCGACGCGGTACGGGTGCGCCCTGCCGCCGCCCCGCCGTCGCGCGCCGTCCCGAAGGACCCTGATCGCCCGGTTGGTTCGGAACATTCGAATAATTCCCGTTCGAATAGTTCGGACCGCCCGGACTCCGCCTGCTCGTCGCCGTCGCCATTTCCCTCGTGCCTGCCCCCATGCCGTGTCACCGGGGGCTGCCCCCCAGGTCGCTCCGCCGGTGGAATCGGAATTTCATCGCTACCGTACTTCGTTCGCGGCGCCGAACTCCACCGCTGATTCCCGCCCTGTGGATAACTTTGAAGCAACCTTGCGTGAGCCGGGTTGCGGGGCCGCGGGAGCGGTGCGAAAGAGGGTACCGTGTGCACGGCGTGCATCAGCCGTACGGCGAGCGACGCAGCATGCAGCGCCACGAGCAGCACGACCGCGCAACGTACATCGGGGGCGAGGAATAAGGCATGGCGACGCGTAAAGACCAACTGGACGCGTTCGTATTCGCGCGGCGGCGGATGGTCGCGAACCTGATCGCGCCCTCGCCCACGGGCAGCGACGAGGGGGCGCCGCGCCCGGTCAAGACATTCTTCGTCTCGGCGATTCTCAGCGCCATCGCGGTAGCCGCTGTCGCGGTGCTCGGCGTGTTCAAGCCCTCCGCGCCGGAAGGCTGGGAGACCGGCCTCGCCGTGGACAGTTCCTCCGGCGCGGCCTACATCTACTCGCCGCAGGACAAGCAGCTGCACCCGATGCTGAACATCACCTCGGCACGGCTGCTGCTCGGCACCAACTTCAAGAAGTTCGACGTCCCCGACAACGTCATCAACGGAACGAACGAGACCATCGGCGCGCCCTTCGGCATCCCGGGAGCGCCGCCGGACGTCCCCACGGCCGAGAACGTGGACCTGACGCAGTGGACGCTGTGCCTCCAGTCGAAGGACCGCAGGGATCAGACGAAGCCCGGTGGCACGACGATCCTCGAGATCGGATACGGCGCCGGAAGCGACACCGTGGCCAGGCCGTACACGGCCTTCGTCGTGCACGATTCTCAGGGTAAGAACTACCTGGTCACCGGCGACTACATGTACCCCGTCAACGACAACAAGGTGTTCAACTCCTTGATCAGTACCTCGGTCGCAGACGACGATACCGTGGGACCGTGGGTGTCGGACGCCTGGCTCAAGGCGTTCCGGCGAGGCTCTTCGCTGCAATTCCCGACCGTCGCGGACATGGGCGCTTCACTGCCGGCATCGCTGCCCCCGCAGCCGGGCACGCACGTCGGCGACTACGGGACGCTGCCGAGCGCGAACGGCCAGCAGGTCGGATACATCGAGACCAACACCGGGCTCGTCGAGGTGAACTACTTCGTCTACCTGCTCTACACCGCCGGACCCACCGTCAGCACCAGCGGCGCGCAGAAGATGCAGCTGGACGCCTCCAAAGTCAGCGCGGCCAATCCGAAGGACGAGCAGAAGGACCCGAGCTCGCTCGACAACGCCGCGAAGGACTGGCCGCAGAACACGCTCAGCATCATGGACACGGACGGCGTCGGCCCGGCCTTCGGCGTGTTCTGCGTCGGGTTCTCAGGGGCCTTCGACGGCGACCCGCCGCAGCTGTCGCTGATCTACGGGACGCAGCTGCCGCAGCCGCTGCCTCCGGGGGCGGGTGTCGTGCAGAGCGGGTCGTCGATCGTGGACACCGTGCTGGTGAAGCCGGGGCACGCCGCGCTGGCCCGGGACGTGAGCGGCGGCAACAGCCAGAACAGCGGCGCGGAGTATCTGGTCACCGACACCGGAACCCGGTACGCGCTCACGTTGAAGGCGACCGTGCCGGGTCCGAACGGTCAGCAGGAACCGACCTCCGCGATCAAGCAGCTCAAGTACGACAACGTGCGCGTCAGCCCGGTGCCGGACAACTGGATGCAGCTGATACAGGCCGGAGCGACGCTCGATCCGTCGGTCGCGGGCACGTCGCCGTCGCTCAACGGCGAGTGAGACCGGCGGGAGTCAGGGCGATGAGACCGAGGAAGCACGCATCCGCACTCGCCGCACTGGTCACGGCGGCGGTAGGCGTATGCGGGTTCATACCCGCGACCACGCCCGCGGTCACCGGCGTCGCGGCTGCCAGCAGCGGTCGCACGACGGTCGCGGACGACAGCGAGTGCACCATCAAGAAGGACCAGGCGAAGCGCGCGCCCGATCAGTCGGCCGTGCCCTGGGAGATTTCGCACGCGAACACCCAGGCCGCGTCGCTGCACGAGACCGGGATCGGCGTCACGGTCGCGATCATCGACACCGGGATCGCCGGGAGCATCCGACAGCTGTCGAAGAACGTCGTCGGCGGCAAGGACTTCACCGACAGCGGCGGCCAGTACAAGGTGGACGTGGACGGCCACGGCAGCATGGTCGCCTCGATCATCGCCGCGCAGCCCTCGTCCAAGAACGGCATGGTCGGCATCGCCCCTGGAGTCAAACTCCTGATTTACCGGGAGGCGGGCTGCAACGTCAAGGGCGGCAACGACGAGGGAACCCTGGCCAAGGCGATCAACGCGGCGGTCGATGCCGGCGCGCAGGTCATCAACATCTCACAGGACGGATACACCGCGAACGACGAGCTTAAGAAAGCGGTGCTGGACGCCTACAAGAAGAACGTGCTGATCGTGGCGTCGGCCGGGAACTACGGCAACAGCCAGGCCTCCGACGGGAACGTCAACTACGGCGTCAACCCCGTGATGTACCCGGCCGCGTACGCGCCCTATCTCCTCGCGGTCGGCGCGGCGACGCAGGACGGCGACGTCGCCGACTTCTCCGAGACAGGGCACTACATAGGGGTGACCGCGCCCGGCGTGGAGGTCGGTGGGATCTTCCCGGACGGCAAGGTCTATCTGGACAACGGCACCAGCTTCGCCGCTCCGTACGTCGCGGCCGTCGCCGCGCTGCTCATCGAGAAGCACCCGAACTGGTCGGTCAGCACCGTCATCAGGGTGCTGGAAGCGACCGCCAGCGGCAACGGCCGGTGGACCCCGTCGCAGGGCTGGGGCGAGGTGAACGCCCAGGTCGCGCTGAGCGCAGACCCGGCCCACCTGACCGGGTTGTTCGGCGCCGGCCCCAACGCGGACGGTCCGGCGAAAGCCAAGCCGGCCAAGCGCGGGATCGCGATGGCACCGGTCGTGGACGCGGCCCCGGCGCAGACCGTGGTCAACCAGCGTAAGGGCGCATACATCGCGCTCGGCTCGGCGATCCTGACCGTGATCGTCACGCTGGCCGGGACTTTCGTGGCGCGCGACGCACGACGTCGTCGGCGTCTGACGATGTAGCTGCTGCGGCCCCCGGAGCGTGGGCCGCAGCTATCAACTACACGCGATCGACTACACGACCGGCGGGATGTACGCGGTCTGCACGAGGATCGTGCCGTGCTTGCGTGATACGAGGGTGCCTCGGCCGGGGGGCTGCTGGCTGGGGCGGACTTGGCCGATGAGCTGGCCTTCGTCGCGTTCGCCGGACAGGACGAGTCCGGGTTGGCGGGATTCGCGCAGGCGCTGGATCAGCGGCTCGAACAAGGCGCGTCCGGCGCCGCCGCTGGCGCGGGCGATGATCAGGTGCAGGCCGAGGTCGCGGGCCATGGGCAGGTATTCGGCGAGGGGGAGCAGGGGGTTGCCGCCGGGGGTGGCGACCAGGTCGTAGTCGTCTACGATCACGAAGATCTCGGGGCCGGTCCACCAGGTGCGGGTGCGTAGCTGCTCGGCGGTGACGTCCGGTCCGGGTTGGCGCTTGTCCAGGAACGGTTTGACCTCGGAGAGCACGCTTTGCACGGCGGGTGCTGCGGCGCAGTAGGCGAGTTGGTGGGTCTCGGGGACGGCGCCGAGCAGGGCTCTGCGGTAGTCCACGGCGAGGATGCGGGCTTGTTGCGGGGTGTAGGCCTCGGTGATGCCTTGGATCAGGGTGCGTAGGACGCTGGTCTTGCCGCTCTCGCCTTCGCCGAACAGCAGGAAGTGCGGGTCGGTGTTGAAGTCGAGGTAGACCGGTTCGAGGCGGGTTTCGTCCACGCCGAGCGGCACGACCTGGCGCGGGCGCGCGGCGGGGGCGGGCAGGTCGGTGTAGGGGACCATGAGCGGCAGCATGCGTAGCTTCGGTGCTGCGGGGCCCTGCCAGGCGTCGTTGATGGCGTGTACGGCCTTGGCGACGCCGTCGGTCAGGTCGGTGGGGTCTTCGACCCCGTCGATGCGTGGGAGCGCGGCGAGGAAGTGCAGCTTGCCGGGGGTCAGGCCGCGCCCGGGGGTGCCGGAGGGCACGTTCTGGGCGACGCGGCGGTCGATGTCTGATTCCATCGGGTCGCCCAGGCGCAGCTCGATGCGGGTGTTGATGGCGTCCTTGAGCTGGGGCCGGATCTCGGGCCAGCGGGCGGCGGTGATGATCACGTGCACGCCGAAGCCGAGGCCGCGTTGGGCGATCTCCAGGATGTCCTGTTCGAGCAGTTCGAAGTCGGCGCGCAGGGTGGCCCAGCCGTCCACGACGAGGAACACGTCGCCGAACGGCTCGTCGGGCAGTTCGCCGCGGGCGCGGCGGGCGCGGAAGGTGCCGATGGAGTCGATGCCGTGGCGGCGGAAGGACTGCTCGCGCTTGTCGAGGATCGCGACGACCTCGCTGACGACGCGGCGTACCACGTCCCCGTCGAGGCGGCCGCCGACCCCGGAGGTGTGCGGCAGTCCGGCCAACGAGGCCAGGGAGCCGCCGCCGAAGTCCAGGCCGAAGAACTGGACTTCCTGCGGGGTGTGGCCGAGGGCGAGGCCCATCAGGATCGTGCGCACCAGGGTGGACTTGCCGGTGCGCGGGCCGCCGACGATCACCGCGTGCCCGGCGGCTGAGGACAGGTCGATCTGGTGTAGTTCGCGCTTCTGCTCGATCGGCTTGTCCGCGATGCCGATCGGCACCATCAGCCGGCCCGCGCCCGAGTACTCGGTCGCGGTCAGGCCGCGCTGCGCGGTGGCCTGCAACCCGGGCATCAGCTGGTCCAGCGTCGGCGGCTCGGCCAGCGGCGGCAGCCATACCTGGTGCGCCGGCGGGCCCTGGCCCTCCATGTTGCGCACCAGCACGTCCAGCACCGTGTCGGCGAGCGCGTCATCGTCCTGCGCGGTCGGGGCGACGGCGACTGGTTCCTGCACCCGCGGCGGCGCCTGGTACACGGAGGTGAACAGCGTCGGGCGCCGGTGGTCCATCGTGCGCGCCACGGTGGTACGCGTCGCCGGACGATACGGCCCGGACACGTACGCCGCCTTGAACCGCGAACCGGCCGGGTTACCACCCTCCTGACCGACGGTCTTGAGGTACCCAGAGCCGGGCAGCGAGGGCAGGTTGAACGCGTCCGGTACCCCGAGCACCACCCGCGACTCGGCCGCCGAGAACGTCTTGAGGCCGAGTCGGTAGGACAGGTACGTGTCCAGGCCGCGCAGCTTGCCCTCCTCCAGGCGCTGCGAGGCGAGCAGCAGGTGCACCCCGAGCGAGCGGCCTATCCGCCCGATCTGGATGAACAGGTCAAGGAACTCCGGCTTCGCGGTGAGCATCTCGGAGAACTCGTCGAGCACGATCACCAGGTTCGGCATCGGCGTGAGCGCCGCCCCCGCCGCGCGGGCCTTCTCGTAGTCGTGGATGTTCTTGAAGTTCCCGCCGTCGCGCAGCATCTCCTGGCGCCGGTTCATCTCACCCACGATGGCGTCCCTCATCCGGTCCACCATCGTCAGATCATCAGCCAGGTTGGTGATCACGGCCGCGGTGTGCGGCATCTCCGCCATCCCCGCGAACGTCGCACCACCCTTGAAGTCCGACAATACGAAGTTCAGGTTCTCCGACGAGTGGGTGACCGCGAGCGCCAGCACCAGGGTGCGCAGGACCTCGGACTTACCCGAACCGGTCGCGCCGATGCACAACCCGTGCGGGCCCATACCTCCCATCGCGGCTTCCTTGATGTCCAGGATCACCGGCTCGCCGTTCTCGCCCACACCGATCGGCACCCGCAGCCGATCCTGCGGCGACAACCGCTTCCACCCACGCCGCGGATCGAACGAACCCGGATCCCCGATCCCCATCAGATCCGTGAAATCAAGAGCCGACAACAACGGCTCGTCCCCATCCGCACCGCCACCCACCCGCAACGGCGCCAAACGACGCGCCAGCGCCTCGGCCTGCGGGACGGAGAGCCGGTCGGAGTTTCCGGTGAAGCGCGCGCCGCTGGAGGTCTCCAGGTGCAGCGTCGCGCCGTCGATGCCCAGGTGCACGCCGCCGCGCACCGGCTCGGCGTGGCCGTCCGTGTCGATCTCGACGATCGTCACGCCCATCAGCCCGTCGCCGTGCAGCAGCATCGACTCGCCGCCGGCCCGGGCGCCGTCTACGACCACGACGATGTGCGGCGCCTCGTACAGCGGCGTGCCGTCACGGGAGAAACGCGGGCGGTCCACCAGGTCGGAACCGAGAGCGTCTTCGAGCTCTGACGCGTCCGAGAAGATCAGCCGCACCGGGCCCGCCGCGTCGGCGTGCTTCGGGTGCTGAGCGTGTGGCAGCCACTTGACCCACTCCCAGTGCCGCCGCCGGTTCTCCGCAGCGATCACGCAGATGCGCGCCTCGTCCGGTGCGTGGAAGGTGGCCAGCTGCGCGAGGATCGCACGGGCCTCGCCGCGCGCGTCGTCGGCGCTGCCGTCACCCGCCGGGCCGATCAGCACGTGCCAGAACGTGCGGAACGAGACCGCCAGCGGCAGTCCTTCGAGGGTGCCCTGCACGGTGATGAAGCGGCGCAACGCGTCGGCGCACACCGGCTCGAGCTCGTCCACCGGCGCCGTCTCCGGGGCGACCAGCGGCGTGGACAGCCGCTGTGCGCCGGAGCCGAGGCGCACCTGCACGAAGTCCCCGTCGGTCGGCCGCCGCTCCCACAGCCGCTGGCCGCTGGTCACGATCGCCCACAGGTGCGCCGGATTCGGGTGCGACCACATCTGCGCGGTGTACTGCTGCTGCTGGGTCTTGCGCACCTGCGTGCGCACCTGGCTCAGGTAACGCAGATAGTCGCGGCGCGCGTCAGAGGTCTTCGCCTTGCCGCCGCTGCGGCCCTTCGTCAGCGACATGACCACGAAGCCGAGCGACGACAGCAGGGTCATGCCGCCCATCAGCTTCATCAGCATGTTGCTGCCGGGCATGAAGAAGAAGGCCACTGATCCGACGCTGGCCAGCATCGGCAGCGCCTGCATCAGCGCCCCGCCGTCCTTCGCGGCCCGCGCCAGCTCCGGCGGCGGCTCGAGGAAGACCTCCCCCGAGGGCACCTGAGGCGGATGCACTCGCGGTGGCCTCTTCACAACGACCGTACTCAAGCCCGCAGCCCTCCCGTGTGTGGCGAACAACCGCTTCGCGCTGCTCGAAACGGCCGCCGGATGCCGAAATACTAGTGCCGCTGCGAGTAAGATGCCCGAACGCCTAACAGCCTGGGCGGCGGGGACGAGGAGGGGCTGCGGTGAGTGGCAGCGGTCTTATGACAGGGTTCTGTCGGATTACGGTGGTCGCGCCGAACGTCCGGGTCGATGTGGCCTTGCCCGAGGACGTGCCGCTTGCGGAGCTGCTGCCGGACATCCTGCGGATGGCCGACCAGTGGCAGAGCGAGGGCGCACACGCCGGCTTCGTCCTCGCCCGGCTCGACGGCGCCGAGCTCGACACCGGCATGTCGCTGGCCGCGCAGGGCGTGCGCAACGGCGACCTGCTCTACCTGCGCCCGGCCACCGAGACCCTGCCGCCGCCGGTCTTCGACGACGTGGTGGACGCCATCGCGCAGAGCGTCACCGACGACCGCCGGATGTGGGGCGCCGCGCACCTGCGACAGATCGGGCTGACCGGCGGCGCGACGCTGCTCGCGCTCGGCGCGTGGGTGCTGTGGACGTCGAACGACCCGCACGGCATGCCCGCCTTCGTCGCCGTCATCATGGCCGTGCTGCTCACCGTCTCCGGCGGGCTGCGCTCCCGCGTGTACGGCGACCACCTCGGCGGCGCGGTGCTCGGCGGCGCGGCGGTGCCGTACGCGTTCCTCGCCGGGCTCGGCGCGCTGCCGATCGACTCCGGCGCGGGACTCGGCCGCTCGCACTTCATCGTCGGCTGCTCGGTGGTGCTCGTGATCGCGGTGATCGGCGCGATCCTCCAGGAGG
>JBKOWZ010000061.1:0-11306 GCA_046724665.1 Actinomycetota bacterium | reverse complement strand
GAACCCGGGCGCGCGGTCCTGCGCCGTCGTGCCGGCCGGCAACACCCCGGCCGCCGCCCTCGGCATCGCGGCGGCGCTCGCGGCCGAGGTGCCGGTCTTCCCGCTGAACCCGGCCACCGCGCCGGCCGAACGCGACGTCCTGCTGAGCCTGCTGGGTCGGCGGTTCGCCGACATCTATCTGATGGACGCCCAGCTTGAGCCACAGCGGGCGCAACTGCCCGCCGGGCTCGAACCGCCGAGCACCGGCACCGACACCACGGCTTACCTGCTTGCGACCGGCGCCAGTACGGGCATCCCGAAGATCTCAGCACGGCCCGGACCGCTGCGTTACGCCCCCGCCACGACGCCCTCCCTGGTGATCCGGCAGACCGGCTGGCGCACCGCGCAGCGGCAGCTCATCGTCGGGCCGCTGTACCACGCCGCACCGTTCACCGCGTTCCTTGACGCCTTGCTGGACGGCAACACCGTCGTCCTCCAGCCGTTCTTCGCCCCGCAGTGGACGGTCGAGTTGGTGCGCCGGTACGCCGTCGAATGGCTGCAACTGACCCCGACACACATGCGCGAGATCCTGCGGCTGCCGGACCTGGCCGCGGCGGACTTCACCAGCCTGCGGGCGATGCTGCACACCGCGGCCCGCTGCGACCCGGACACCAAACGCGGCTGGATCGACCTTCTCGGCCCGCGACGGGTCTACGAGCTCTATGGCGCGACCGAGGGGATCGGCGTGACGCTGGTGCGCGGCGACGAGTGGCTGGCCCGGCCCGGAACGGTCGGCCGCGGCTTCATGACCCAGATCCGCATCCTGGACGATGCGGGCCGCCAGGTCCCGTCCGGCACGACCGGCACCGTGTACTTGCGGACCCCGCAGCGCCTCAGCCGCTCCGACTATCTCAACGACCAGTCGATCCGAACCACCCCGGACGGGTTCGCCACGGTGGGCGACCGCGGGCGCGTGGACCAGGACGGCTACCTGTATCTCGAACCGCGCGACCACGACACCATCAACGTGGGCGGCGAGAAGGTCGATCCGGACGAGGTCGAGGCGGCGCTGCGCGACCATCCCGCGGTCCTCGACGCCGTCGCCGTCGCCGTCCCGCACCAGAGCCTCGGGTCCGTAGTCGCGGCGCACGTGGTGCTGCGCCCCGGAGCGGGCGTACGCAAAGCCGAACTCGCCGCGCACTGCGGGCGGCGACTGGCCGGGTACAAGATCCCCAAGCAGTTCGTGTTCATCGACCAGCTCCCGCGGTCGGCGGCCGGCAAGGTCCAACGCTGGCGGTTGATCCCGCATGACGAGCCCCGTGACGAGAAGGGTGCGACCCCGCTATGACCGCTGTTCGCGACGAGCCGACCGGCACGGGTTCCCCAATCGACACCGGCTCCGCGATCGACACCGGCTACGAGCGTCCGCGGGACCCGGTGGAGATCTGGCTGGCCCGGCAGTGGCAGCGCATCCTCGGCTTCGGCGTCGGCATCCGGGAGAACTTCTTCGGCGTCGGCGGCAACTCCCTGGACGCGGCCAGGGTGATCGACGCCATCCTGGTGGAGTTCGGCGTCCAGCTGCCGCTGAACGTGGTGACCGAACACCCCACGGTCGAAGGCTTGGCCGCCGTGCTACGCGACGGTGACAAGCGGCCGTCGGGCCCGCTCATCGCGATCCAAGACGGCGACGGTACACGTACGCCACTGTTCTTAGTCCACCCGGACGACGGTCAAGTGGGCCGCTACTGCCGACTCGCCAACGCGCTGGGCGAGGAGTTCGCCGTGTTCGGCCTCCAGGCGGAAGGCCTTTACCACGACGCGGAACCCCTTCGCACGGTGCCGGCGATGGCCGACGCATACGTCAGCGCGCTGCGGGCGATACACCCCACCGGCCCGTACCTGCTCGGCGGCTGCGAAATCGGCGCGGCCATCGCTTACGAGATGGCCGTCCGCCTCGACGACGTCCGGCTCGTGGCCGCGATCGACGCCGAACTGCTGGAACCGTCGGACACCGGCGCCGAGTCCTGGCTGCGCGAACCGCCCCCGCAATCGCAGCTGCCGAAGATTCTGGCGGACTGGCAGCAGCGAGGCCTGGTACCGCGCAACGCGGCACCCGAGTTCGTCGAGCGCTCGTTGCGCGTGTGGCAGGCCAACCGGGACGCCGTGCGCGACTGGCGGCCATCGCCGTACACCGATCCGGTGGACGTCTTCGGCCGCCCCCGGAACACGGCCTTGCCGGCGACCGTCGTCCAGCGGACACACGACTGCGGCACGGAGGACCGCCTGGCTGCCGCGCTGCGCGAGTTGATCGGCTGACCGGCGATGAGTGTCGAGACCGGGGTCGAAACCGCACCGCGCCGTCGGCGCCGTGTGCTGCTCACCCCGACGCGGTCGATCCCGGTCGAGTTCGCCGGGGAGCGGGGCGGCGAGGGACCGCTCACCTTGGGTCAGCTCAACATCCACAACTGGCTGGGCGCGATGCCCGACCACTCCTTCGCGAGTCTCTGGGTCGAGCTGCCGGTACCTGGTATGCCGTCCATCGACGAGGTGACCGGGGCGGTGGCGGCGCTGATCGCGCGGCACGAGAGCCTGCGCACCACCTATGCGCCCGGCGAGGAGCCGCGCCAACAAGTCGCGAAGACCGGCGTCCAGCTGCTCGAAGTGTGCTCGGTCGGCGAAGGACAGTGGGGGCCGCGGGACCGCCCCGCGGTGGCCGAGGCACTTATCAGGTGGCTGCGCGAGCACACCGATTCAGCATGGCGTCCGCTGCGTATGGCGGTGGCCATCGCTCCCGATGCGGGCGATCGCGTCATCGCCTGCGCTGCCGGGTTCGCGCACCTGGTCGTGGACCACGCCGCCATCGAAATCCTCAAGCGCGACTTCGCCATCCTGCTCGACCATTCCGGACGAGGGCAGCTGGGCCGCCCCGGCCACCAGCCACTGGACCAGGCTGAACTGGAGGCGACGGCGGCCGAGCAACGCAGGGCCGAGTCGGCACTGGAGTATCTGCGGGAGCAGACGCGGCGCATCTCCCACTGCCTCTACACGGTGCCGGGCGCCCGGGCCGGCGGCGAATCGCTGGCGGTTGAACTGTCGTCGGTTGCCGCGGCGATGGCCGTGAGACAGATCGCGGCGCGCACGCGCGCGAGCCGGTCAAGTACCGTGTTGGCAGCGGTCTGCGCTGTGGTCGCCCACCGGGCGAATCATCGGGACGTGGTGCTGCCCGTGCTGTCGAACAACCGATTCGAACACCATCTGCTGGGCTATGTCGGCTCCCTGGTCCAGAGCACCATCGCCACCGTCGAGGTCCGCGAAAGGGGCTTCGACGAGCTGGTCGGCCACACCTGGACCGCGGTGATGGAGGCGAGCCGCCACGCCAGGTACGACGCGGCCAAGCGGTCCGCCATGGACGAACTGGTCGAGCACGAACGCGGCCTGCGCCTCAACTACGACCCCTTGTTCAACAGCCTCGTGCCCGAATCATGGTCCGGGCTCACCGCGGGCGTCGGTTTCCAGCCCGAGCAGATCGACGCCGCGCTCACCCGAACCCAGCTGCGATGGCGCCCGATGCCGAGCGCCGGAAGGCCGATCCGGTTCAGCCTCAGCCAGCTCGACGGCTGCCTGCGGCTGGATGGCTGGAGCTCCGACACCGGTCTGGTGCCGCGAGCCGAACTGGAGTCGGTGCTGCTAGCGGTCGAACGTGTGCTGGTGGCCGCCGCGCGCGCGGACGTGCCCCGCGCCAGGATGCCTGAAATCATCGGCTTGGAACCCATCGCCGCCACGCCGAACCGGATTCTGGTCGACTCCTGCTGGGTCGATGTGGCCGACGTGCAACGCCTCGTGGAAGAAGCGGTCGCGCCCGCCGTGTCGCACGTCTTCGCATCGGCCGACGGCCGCCCGCTGGTGGCCCATCTGACTGCCACCGACACCGTCCGTACGCCGAAACAGGCGCACGCCCGCTGCATGGCCGCCCTCGTGGATCATCCAACAGCCATCACCCCGCGCCAGTACGTCATCTGCGACACCGCGCCGCCCGACCCGGCCGATCCCACGGCCTGGCCGGCGCCTTCGGCCACCGGTTCCGGTCGTTCTTGACGGTCGCGGTTCAGGGCCGCCTGTGTCCTACGTCCTACCCGCGTTGATCGGCGAGGCTTCAAGGCTGTGGCCGCCAGGGGTTGGCGGGTGCGATCGGGGGGCGTTCGCGGGCGGTTTGCTCGCGGTGTTGTTGGGGGCTGATTCCGCGGACTCGCTTGAATGCGGCGCTCAGGGCGAAGGCGCTTCCGTAGCCGACTCTTTCGGCGATGGAGCCGATCGTCTGGTCGGGGTAGCTGAGCATGTCGGCTGTCAATGCGAGGCGCCAGTCGGTGAGGTAGGTCATCGGCGGCTGGCCGACCAGTTCGGTGAAGCGGCGGGCGAGGGACGCGCGTGATACGTGGGTTTCGGCGGCCAGGTCGGCTACGGTCCACGGGCGGGCCGGGTAGTCGTGGAGGAGTTTGAGCGCCGCGCCGACCACTGGATCGCTTTGGGCTCGGTACCAGCCGGGGGATTCGGCGCCGGGGCGGGTGAACCACGCGCGCAGGGCGGTGATCAGGAGCAGGTCGAGTAGGCGGTCGAGGACTGCTTCCTGGCCCGGCTGCTCCTTCGTGATCTCTTCGGCTAGCAGCGGGATGAGTGGTGACCGGGCTTCTTCGCGGCGGATGCCGGTCAGCGGTGGCAGTGCCTCGAGCAGCGGGAGGCAGATCTCGCCGAGAACCTGGTAGGTGCCGGTGAGCAGTTGCGTGCTGCCCTCGGGGTCGTTGCCCCAGGTGCGCACGCCGAGTTCGCCCAGCGTCGCGACCTCTTGGCCGTCGGGGGTCGTGCAGCATTGGCCCGGGTGGATGATCGCTTGCGGTGCCGTATCGGGGTCGTCGGCGAAGACGTAGGGGTCTGGGCCGCGGAGGATGGCGAGATCTCCGGTGGTCAGGGGGGTCGCTTCGCCGGTGTCGAGTAGCGCCCAGGCCGTGCCGCGCACGACGGCCACGAGGGAGAGCGGCGCTTCGTCTTGGATGCGTAGCGCCCACGGCGGGGCCAGCGAGGAGCGCAGGAGGAACGCCCCGTTGGCTTTCGGCCCGTTGAGCAGGCCGGTGATCACATCCAAACGTCCAGCGTAGACGACGGATAATGCGAGATGCCGTTCTCGGCTATGGATGGTCTCAGTGCGGCGTCGTTGAATGGCGGCATGGCACCTCATGAGCAAATCAACGTCGTTGCTGCATACGCTTCGACCGCCAATCAGGCCGGCCGCGGTACCGCCGCCAACGTGGTGCTGATTGCGGCGATGGTGACCAGTGGCCTGGCTGCCGGCACCTACTACGCCTATGCGTGCTCGGTCATGCTCGCTCTGCGCAGGGTCGGCGACCGCACCTTCATCGAGGTGCTCCAGAAGATCAACGTGGCGATCCAGAATCCGGTGTTCTTCCTGGCGTTCTTCGGTGCGCTCGTGCTGACCGCGATCGCCGTCTGGCAGCAGCGGGGGTCCACACTCGGCGGCGCGCTGGGGTGGACGATCGCCGCGCTCGTGTTGTACAGCGTCAGCCTGCTGATCACGATGGCCGCGAACGTCCCGCTCAACAACGAGCTCGCCGCGGCGGGCGACCCCGCGACGATCGCGGATCCGGCCGCCGTACGTGAGCGGTTCGAGCACGTCTGGAACAGCTGGAACGTCGCGCGGACTCTGGCGGCGACTGCCGCGCTGGTGTGTCTTGGCGGGGCGCTACGTTGCCGGTAGCGAGGCGCTGTCCGTTGGGTGCGCTGGTGTTCGAGGCGTGAGGAGGGGTATCTGGGGATTGTTAAAGTCGTAGGGGCGTATGGCGCGGTACGGCGATGAGGTCCGGTCGCCAACACCGGGGCGTTCTGTGGTTCATCGCAGAATGCTGCCAAATGTTTACCCGCGACGCCTTTCGGCGCTCGCGGCGGTGCAGTGTGATCAACGCGAGCCCCGGTAAACCCACGCCGGGCCCGACTCGCGGGAGACTCGCATGCGCATGCGCGCCCTCACCCGTTCCGTCACCGCCACCGGATCAGCACTCGCACTCGCCGTCAGCGGTCTGATCTTCTCGACCGCTGGAGCCGCCCACGCCAGTACCTGCTCCACCGCCTGGCTGCCGCTGCCCGACTCGGCCTGCACGCCGGGTTCCTACAACCCGAGCGTGACGCAGTCAACCATCGGTTCGACGATCTGCGTGTCCGGTTGGACCGCGACCGTGCGACCGTCCACGACCTACACCAACGCCCTGAAGGCTCAGGGCATCATCGACTACGGCTATGCGGACACCAACATGTCCGACTACGAAGAAGATCACCTGGTGCCGCTCGAGCTGGGCGGCGCACCGCGTGACCCGGGCAATCTGTGGCCTGAGCCGCGCTACGGCTCCCAGACCGCGTACACGAAGGACAGCGTCGAGACCAAGCTGAAGAACGCGGTGTGCTCCGGGCGTATCACGCTGTCTGCGGCACGCAGCGCGATACGCACCAACTGGACGACCGCGCTGCAAGTCACTGGGATCGGCTGAGCGATACGCAATGCGCCCGCCGACGTGGTTTCGCAGGTGAAACCCCGTCGGCGGGCGTGGTCGTCGTCCCAGGCGTGCAGCACGCTCGCGGTCAGCCTGACGAGCTGTCGAAGCGCAGCTTGGAGGTGATGCGGTAGCGGTCGCCGCGGTAGATCGAGCGGGCGAACTCCACGATGCTGCCGGTCGTGTCGCGGGTGGTGCGCTCGATCAGCAGGACCGGGGCGTATACGGGCACGTCGAGCAGGTCGGCCTGGTCGGGGTTGGCGACCGTGGGTTCGATCGTCTGCACGGCGTCGGCCACCACGACGTCGAAGCGCTCGCGCAGCAGGCGGTAGAAGTTCCCTGACTCCATGTCGTGTTCGGTCAGGCCCGGCACCAGCGCGGCTGGCACGTCGATGCGTTCGATGGCCATCGGCTCGTCGTCCACGAGGCGCAGCCGCACGATCCGCAGCACCGGCTCGGCCGGGGAGAGCTTGAGCCGCGTGGCGCGCGGCGCGCCGGCCGGGCTGGTGCGGAAGGAGAGCACGCGGCTGGTCCAGTGGCCCTCGGCCGGCGGCACCGCGAAGGCGTTGGTGGTGCCGCCGGCCAGCTCCTGGGTGATCTTGTGCGGGCTGGTGAACGTACCCCGGCCCTGCTGGCGCACCAGCAGGCCGGTACGGGCCAGGTCGTCGATCGCGGCGCGCACCGTGGGGCGGGACACGCCGAGCCGCAGCGCCAGGTCGCGCTCGGCCGGCAGCGCGGTGCCCGGCCCGGCCTGCTCGATCAGGTCGAGCAGGTGGCGGCGCACTTCGTCCCTTTTCGCGGTGGCCGGCTGGCGGGTGGGGGCGGCTTGGTCCATGCCTTTCACGCGTCCATCGTCCCAGCAGCCGCGTGATCGGTCGTACTGGTGTCGGCGTGGTCCGCGACGGTGACGCCTAGTCGGCGCAGCAGGGTGAGGTGCTGGGCCAGTCGGGTGGTGAAGTCGGTGTAGGCGGGGGAGAGGGGGTGGGCGTCGGTGTGCGTGTGCGTGGGGGTGCCGGTGGGGGAGTTGGCCTGGGGGTGGGTCCATGCCACTTCGGCTAGCGCGCACAGGCGCGGGAACGCTAGGTACTCGACGTGCTGCGGCGTCGAGGCGAACTCGGTCCACAACTGCGCCTGCGTGCCGAGCACTCCGGGGCGCGCGCCGTCGTGCGGATCGGCGACCGGCAGGTCGCCCGCGAGGGGCTCGAACCGGTAGACGTCCTCGAGCGTGGTGACGCCGTTCGGATGGCCGAGCGGCTCGTCCGGATGGTCGCGCTGCGGGTAGTCGAAGTAGGTGGACAGGTGCGGCGCCATGATCACCTGGTGGCCGCGCCGGACCGCCTGCACGCCGTGGCCGGGGTCGCGCCAGGCGCAGAGCGCGATGTCGCGGGGGAGCTGCGCGTCGGGGCCGTGCCCGGTCTCGTCCCAGCTGACGCAGCGGCGGCCGTGCCCGGTCAGGAAGTCAGCCATCTGCCGCAGGAACCAGCCGTGCAGCTCGGCGGGGGAGCCGAGGCCGAGTTCGGCGGTCCGGCGCTTGGCGACCTCGTTGGTGGTCCACTGCGTCGTGGGGCACTCGTCGCCGCCGATATGGATGTACCGGTCGGGGAAGACGTCCATGGCCTGGCCGAGCACCGTGCGGCAGACGTCGAGCGCCTCGTCGTGTACGCCGAAGATGTCCTCGCAGATCCCCCAACTGGTCCACACCGGCAGCCGGTTCGCCGGGTTGTTGCCGAGGTGCGGATACGCGGCGAGAGCGGCTCGGGCGTGCCCCGGCATGCCGATCTCCGGCACGACCCGCACGCCGCGCGCGTCGGCGTAGCGAACCAGGGCTCTGAGTTGCGCCTGGGTGTAGTAGCCACCGTGCGATACGCCGTCGAAGCGGGTACTGCCCGCCGGGCCGATCATCGACTCGGCGCGCCACGCGCCGATGTCGGTCAGCAGCGGCAGGCCGTCGATCTCGAACCGCCAGCCCTGGTCGTCGGTCAGGTGCAGATGCAGGACGTTGAGTTTGTGCAGGGCGAGCAGGTCGGTGAAGCGGTACAGGAAGTCCAGCGGCATGAAGTGGCGGGCCACGTCGATGAGCGCGCCGCGCCATGGCAGGCGGGGAGCGTCGTGGATCGACAGGCACGGCCAACTCGCGTCGCGCGCGTCGGCGGGCAGGAGTTGGCGCAGGGTCTGCACGGCGTGGAAGAGGCCTGCTTCGCGCGCAGCGGTGACGGTGACCTGGTCGGCGCTGATATCGAGGGCGTAGGACTCGGCTTGGGCGGCGGACGGGAGATCGGCGTCCGCAGTCGGCGCCAGGTGGAGCCGGATCGGCGGGCCCTCGGCGCAGCGAGGCCGCGCGAGGTATCCGGCGAGCAGGTCGGCGGCGCGCTCGGTACCGGGGCCGGCCTCGAGGTTCAGCGCGGCGGGGATCGCGAACCGGCCCGGGCGCGGGACGAGCACGGACGGCCGGGGGATCAGGGCGTTCACCGTCACTCCTTCACCGCGCCGGAGGTCATGCCCTCGACGAGGCGGCGCTGGATGAGCATGAAGAACACGATGACCGGCAGGGCGAACAGGCTGGAGGCGGCGATCAGGCCGCCGTAGTCGGTGCCGGTGCTCGTGCTGAACGACACGAGCCAGACCGGCAGCGTGTACTTGTTCTGATCCTTCATCATCACGTATGCGTACACGTAGTCGTTCCAGGCGGTGATGAACGCGAACACGCTGGTCGCGATGACGCCTGGGGCCACCAGCGGCAGCAGGATCAGCCGGATGACGGTCATCCGGTCGGCCCCGTCGACCATCGCGGCCTCCTCCAGTTCGACCGGCACGCCGTGCAGGAACCCGCGCAACGTCCAGATGGTGAAGGGCAGCACGAAGGCGACGTAGGTCAGCGTCAGGCCGATCAGCGTATTGAGCAGGTGCACGCTGCGCAGGCTGAGGAAGATCGGGATCAGCAGCGCCGGCTGCGGCACCATCTGGACCATCAGCACCCCGATGAGGAACCCGCGGCGGCCGAGGAAGCGGAACCGGGTCAGCGCGGTCGCCGCGAAGAAGGCCACGACGACGGACAGCACGACCACCGAGCCGGTCACGATCAGACTGTTGAGCAGGTACCGGCCGAACAGCGGCTTGTGCACGGCGTCGGCGAAGTTGCCGAGGCTGAACGGGATCGGCAGGAAGCCGGGCATCGAACTCAGGATCTTGCCATAGGGCTTGAACGCTGTGTCGAACATCCAGTACACCGGGAACGCCCAGACCACGCAGAACACGGCGGCCGCCGCGTTGAGCGCGACGCGGTTGCGCCGCGCGCGCCGCAGGCCTGGCCGATGTACTGAGTGCGGCGCGCGCGGTTGTGAGCGCAGCCGCGGCGGGCGGTCGATGACTGTCATAGCTGCTCCCCGGAGCGGACCAGGCGGCGGACGTAGTAGGCGGTCAGGATCAGCAGCAGCGCGACGGACACCACCGCGATCGCGGCGCCCTGGCCGAAGGACTGGCTGCTGAACGCGCGGGTGAAGGACCAGATGCCGAGGGTGGTCGTGCCGCCGTTCGGGCCGCCCTGAGTCAGGATCCAGATCTGGTTGAACACGTTGAAGTCCCAGATCGCCGACAGGATGACCACCAGCAGCAGGATCGGGCGCAGGAACTGCACGGTGACCACGCGGAACGAGGTCCACGCCCCGGCGCCGGCCAGCGCGGCGGCCTCGTAGTACTCGCGCGGGATCTGGGAGAGCCCGGCGCGCAGCGTCAGCGCGACGAAGGGCACCGACTGCCAGACCACCAGCAGCCAGACCATGAAGAAGGCTGAGTTCGGCCCGGCCAGCCAGTCGTGCTGCGAGTAGTCGCCGACCAGGTGCGTCGAGGTGACCAGCCAGTTGACGACGCCGTAGGTCGGCTGGAAGAGCCACTGCCAGACCAGCGTGGCGGCCACGTTCGGCATCGCCCACGCGCTGATCAGGCACAGCGTCACCGCGGTGCGCATCCTCGGGCCGAGCCTGCCGGTCATCAGCGCGACCAGCAGGCCGATGACCAGCGTGCCGACGACCAGCGCGACGGCGAACACGACCGTGCGCAGCAGCACCGGTGCGAACTGGCCGCCGCCGAAGACGGCACGGTAGTTGGCCGCGCCGTTCCAGCTGGTCACCCCGGTGAACAGGGCCCGCAGGCCGTAGTCCTGCATGGAGATCAGCACCAGGCGCACCAGCGGATATCCGAGCACCAGGGCCAGGATCAGCGCGGCGGGCGCCAGCAGCGTGTACGGCAGAGCCCTGCCTCGGCGGCGGCCGGTTCGAGTGTCCACAGTCTGATACCTCGCGATCCTACGGCCTGGCGGCCAGGGCCTGGCCGAGGTGCGCGTCGAAGTCCTTCGCCGCCTGGGCCACGCTCTTGCGGCCGGTGGCGATGTCGGCGAAGAAGCCGTTGATCGACTTGTCGCTCTCGATGGTGGCCCAGCCCGGGGCCGCCGGGGTGGCCACGCTGTTCCTGGCGGCGGCGGAGAAGCCGCGGGAGGTGTCGGAGAGCCTCGCGGAGGTCTGGTCGATCAGCTGGGTGGAGACCGGGGTCCAGCCGTCGATGCCGACGATCGCGTCGGTCTGCGCCGCGGTGCTGGTAGCAGCCTTCAGATACGCCAGCGCGAGGTCCTGGTTGCGGCTCTTGGCCGCGATCGCCAGGTCGGAGCCGCCGAGGAAGACCGGCTGCGTCGTGCCGGGCGCGGCACCGGGCAGCGGGAAGACGCCGATCTGGCCCTTGAGCGCCGGGTTGTCCTTCAGCACGGTGTTGACGCTGGTGTCC
>JBKOWZ010000106.1:0-9600 GCA_046724665.1 Actinomycetota bacterium | reverse complement strand
GAAGTGGCGTGCTGCGTACCGCCCGGCCAGCACGAGCGAGGCGGCCGGCAGCACGGTGAAGCCGAGCGGCGAGAGCCCGAACGGACCGTCAGGCGTCCGCAGCAGCACGTGGTGCGCGGCGAGCCAGAGCTGCCCGGCGATGTGCAGCGGCGCGGCGTACGAGCCGTTCGCGGGGGCGGCCGTCGCCCAGACGGCGAGCGTGAGCGTGGCGGCGACGAGCCAGCCGGCGGCGGCCACCACGACGGCCGCGGCGGCGCCGACGGCCAGATCGGGCACCTGGCCCGGGAGGTCCCGCGCCGCGTTGACTAGGGCAGCCGCCGCGTTGCTCAGGACCTGCGAAGGAGACTGCGACGAGGCCTCGACGGGCGGCTGCGGCGAGCTGTCGGCCATGCCCCCATGCTGGCCTCGCGGACACGCGGTAACACCGCAGGCGCGCCCGTCCTTCACTCGGACGAGCGCGCCTGCGGGTTATCGGCTCTTATCGGGCCGCTTACAGCGCTTCGATGATCTGCCGCATCAGCCGCGCGGTCTCGGACGGCGTCTTGCCGACCTTCACGCCCGCGGCCTCCAGCGCCTCCTTCTTCGCCTGCGCGGTGCCGGACGAGCCGGAGACGATCGCGCCGGCGTGGCCCATGGTCTTGCCCTCGGGCGCGGTGAAGCCGGCCACGTAGCCGACCACCGGCTTGGTGATGTGCTCCCTGATGTAGGCCGCGGCCCGCTCCTCGGCGTCGCCGCCGATCTCGCCGATCATCACGATCGCGGCGGTCTCCGGGTCGTCCTCGAAGGCCTGGAGCGCGTCGATGTGCGTGGTGCCGACCACCGGGTCGCCGCCGATGCCGACCGCGCTGGAGAAGCCGAGGTCGCGCAGCTCGTACATCATCTGGTAGGTCAGCGTGCCGGACTTGGACACCAGGCCGATCCGGCCGGCCTTGGTGATGTCGGCCGGGATGATGCCCGCGTTGGACCTGCCGGGGCTGATCAGGCCGGGGCAGTTCGGGCCGATGATCCGGGTCTTGCGGCCCTGGGCGTAGGCCCAGAACTCGGTGGAGTCGTGCACCGGGATGCCCTCGGTGATGACCACGGCGAGCGGGATCTCGGCGTCGATCGCCTCGATCACCGCGCCCTTGGCGAAGGCCGGCGGCACGAAGAGCACCGAGACGTCCGCCCCGGTCTCCGCGATCGCCTCGGCCACGGTGCCGAAGACGGGGATCGACGCGCCGTCGATCTCCACCTTCTCCCCGGCCTTGCGCGGGTTGACCCCACCGACGATCTTCGAGCCTGAGGCGAGCATCCGCCGGGTGTGCTTCATGCCCTCGGAGCCGGTCATGCCCTGGACGATGATCTTCGAGTTCTCGTCGAGGAAGATGGCCATCGTTCGTCCCTCCCTACTTCGCCGCGGCGAGCTCGGCCGCGCGGGCCGCGGCGCCGTCCATGGTGTCCACCTGCTCGAGGCCGGCCAGCCCGGCGCCGGTGAGGATCTCGCGGCCGAGCTCGGCGTTGTTGCCGTCGAGCCGGACCACCAGCGGCTTGGCGACGGACTCGCCGCGCGAGTCAAGCAGCGCGAAGGCCTGCACGATGCCGTTGGCCACCGCGTCGCAGGCGGTGATGCCGCCGAAGACGTTGACGAACACCGACTTGACCGCCGGGTCGCCCAGGATGATCTCAAGGCCGTTGGCCATCACCTCGGCGGACGCGCCGCCGCCGATGTCCAGGAAGTTGGCCGGCTTGACCCCGCCGAACTCCTGGCCGGCGTAGGCGACCACGTCGAGGGTGGACATGACCAGGCCGGCGCCGTTGCCGATGATGCCGACCTCGCCGTCCAGCTTGACGTAGTTGAGGTTCTTCGCCTTGGCCTGCGCCTCCAGCGGGTCGGCCGCGGCCTTGTCCTCGAGTTCGGCGTGCTGCGCCTGGCGGAAGTCGGCGTTCGCGTCGAGGCTGACTTTTCCGTCGAGCGCGATGATCTCGCCGGCGCCGGTCTTGACCAGCGGGTTCACCTCGACCAGCAGCGCGTCCTCCTCGACGAAGACGGTCCACAGCCGTTGCAGCACGTCGGCGACCTGGTCGGCGACGTCGGCCGGGAAGTTCGCCGCCGCGACGATCTCGCGGGCCTTGTCCGCGGTGACGCCGACGGTGGCGTCCACCGGGATCTTCGCCAGCGCCTGCGGCTTGCTGACCGCGATCTCCTCGATCTCCATGCCGCCCTCGACCGAGGCCATCGCGAGGAAGGTGCGGTTGGCCCGGTCGAGCAGGAAGGAGACGTAGTACTCGGCCTCGATCTCGGCGGTCACCGCGAGCATCACCTTGTGCACGGTGTGGCCCTTGATGTCCATCCCGAGGATCTGCTCGGCCTTGGCCCGCGCGTCGTCGGGGTCGGCGGCCAGCTTGACCCCGCCGGCCTTGCCCCGGCCCCCGGTCTTGACCTGGGCCTTGACCACCGTCCTGCCGCCCAGCCGGGCCGCGGCCGCCTGCGCCTCGTCGGGCGTCCCGGCGACTTCCGCCGGCAGCACCGGCACACCGTGCTTGGCGAAGATGTCCCTCGCCTGATACTCGAAAAGATCCACGCGCGTCCGTCCTCGGTGACATGAGCGGCTCGGGGCGGCTGCTCGTCCCCGGCCTGGGAAAGCTGCTACGAGGTTATCCCGCTTCGGTTGACCGCCCGTAATCGAGAGGGTGTGATGTCCGTCTAGCACAACGATGTCCGGAACGCGGACGTGATCAGGACGCTGTCGCGGCGTACGGGGCCAGGTCGCGGCGCTCGATGGCGGCGGCCATCAGCGGGCCGAAGCGGTCGGGCGTGCAGGCGAACGCGGGGACGCCGAGTTCGGCGAGCGCGGCGGCGTTGCGCTGGTCGTAGGCCGGCGCGCCCTCGTCGGACAGCGCGAGCAGCGCGACGCACTGCACTCCGGCCGCGGTCATCTCGGCGATGCGCCGCAGCATCTCGTCGCGCACGCCGCCTTCGTAGAGGTCGGAGACGAGCACGAAGATCGTGTCGGCGGGCCGGGTGATCAGCGACTGGCAGTAGGCGATGGCGCGGTTGATGTCGGTGCCGCCGCCGAGCTGCGTGCCGAACAGCACGTCCACCGGGTCGTCGAGCTCGGGCGTCAGGTCGACCACCGCGGTGTCGAAGACGACCAGCGAGGTCTTGAGCGTCTTCATCGAGGCGAGCACCGCGCCGAACAGCGAGGCGTAGACGACGGACGCAGCCATCGAGCCGGACTGGTCCACGGCCATGATCACGTCGCGCTTGACGGCTCTGGCGGCGCGCGCGTAGCCGACGAGCCGCTCGGGGACGATGGTGCGGTACTGCGGCTGGTAGTGCTTGAGGTTGGCGCGGATGGTGCGGTTCCAGTCGATGTCGCGCGGCCGCGGCCGGTTGGTGCGCGCGGCCCGGTTGAGCGCGCCGGTGACCGCGGCGCGGAAGCCCTGCGCGAGGTGCCGCTCCAGGTCCTCGACGACGGTGCGCACGATCTGGCGCGCGGTCTGCTTCGTCTCCTCGGGCATCAGCCGGTTGAGGGAGATCAGGGTGCCGACGAGGTGGACGTCGGGCTCGACGGTGCCGAGCAGCTCGGGTTCGAGCAGCAGCTGGCGCAGGTTCAGCCGGTCCACCGCGTCGCGCTGCATGACCTGCACGACGGAGCTGGGGAAGAACTCGCGGATGTCGCCGAGCCAGCGCGCGACGTTCGGCGCCGAGGCTTGCAGCCCCGCGCCGCGTTCGCCGGAGGCGCCGCGCGGCCGGCTCGCGCCGGTGTTGGCGCCGGCGGCGTAGAGCGCGTCGAGCGCGTTGTCCATGCGCTGGTCGCGCTCGCCGAGGCCGCCGCAGGAGCCTTCGGCCTCGCCGCCGAGGACGAGCCGCCAGCGGCGCAGGCGCTCCTCGGCGGGCGACGTCTCGCCAGGTGCTGTGTCGTTCGAGGGCGCGGTCACGGCGCGGGCTCCAAAGGCTTTCCGGTGAGCAGCAGATGAACCGTGGGCAGGGCGGCGGCGACCCAGTGCGCGGCGATTCCGGTGGGCAGCGCCGCCTCGGCCGCGTCGGCGGCGCGGTCCGCGGTGCCCAGGTACGCCGCGCGGTCACCGATGGTGCGCCGCTCCGGGCCGGTGAACCCGGCGAAGGTGCGCCGCAGCAGCGGCAGCACCTGTTCGAAGCGGTCGGCTTCGAGGCCGGCCAGCCAGTGGTCGATCAGCCGCAGCAGCGTCCTGTCGTGCGCGAGTACCAGCCCTGAGCCCGCGAGGAAGCCCTCGAGCCAGGCGGCGGCCTCGGCCGGCTCGGTACCGCGTGACAGGGCCCTGCTCATCCGGGCCGCCGCGTCCTCGGCGTCGAACTCGCCCGCGTCGCACAGCAGCCGGGTCACCCGGCCGACCAGCAGCCCGCTGGCTCCGGCGGCGCCGAGGTCGGCGACCTGGCGCAGCGCCTGCGTCCACGGCTCGCCGATCGCGGCGTCGTCGAGCGTCGTGATCGCCGCGTGCACCTTGCCGAGCGCGGGGGCCAGCGCCCGGGCCGCGTCGTCGTCCACCGCCACGCAGGCCGGCGGCAGGCCGATGGCGATGCGCACCGCGATGCCGTTGACGACCGTGGCCAGGTCGTCGGCGCGCGTGCCGCGCACGTCGCCGTATCGCAGGATGTTGGCGAGCGGCGGCAGCGCGGTGGCCAGGTCGGCGATGTCGGTGTCGAGCGCGGCGCGGTTCTGCAACCGCCCGATCAGCGGGTCCACCGCGTCCGGCAGGTCGGCGGTCAGGCACCGCTCGACCAGCACGGTGAGCGAGCCGAGGGTCTCGGTCTGCGCGGCGGTGTCCAGCGCCTTCGCGGTGGCGGCCGACCGCACCGTGGTGCCCCACACCGCGGCCTCGACGAGTCTGACCTCGAACACCGGCTCCCAGGCCACCTGCCAGGACTCGCGGAAGGTGCCGGAGGAGCGCGAGCCGACGCCGACGGCCCAGTCCACGCCGAGCAGCCCGAGCCGGTGGAAGAGCTTCGACCTGGCCAGGTCGTTCGGACTGCGCAGGTCGAGGTCGTAGTGCTTCTCGTTCGCCGTCTTCGGCAGCCGCAGCCGCTTCGCCTCGCGGGCGAGGTCGGCGGCCAGCGGGACGGTCGGCACCTCGGAGGGCACGCTGCCGAGGTTCTCGCCGACGACCAGTTCCCGGCCGATCAGCCCGAGCGGTTCGTCGCGGCCCTCGCAGAGCACCGCGAGCGTGGCCTCGGTGAGCTCGGCCAGTCCGGGCATCGGCCGGCCGCGCAGCGCGGCGAGCGAGTGGGCCAGCCGGGTCGCCTCGATCACGTGCGCCGAGGAGACCGGGAACCGCTCGGCGCGCAGCAGTTCGGCGACCATGGTCAGCCAACGCTCCGCGACGTGGTCGTCGGTTTCGAACAGGTGCCGGTACCAGCCGGGGGACTCGATCCCCGCGCCGTAGCCGGAGCGGAAGGACAGCCGGCTGTGCGTCCACGGCACCCAGGTCAGCGCGGTCGCGGTGGCCTTGGTCGGCTTGGGTATCCGGGCCAGCAGCGCCTCGTCCTCGGCGGCGGACGGCGGCTTCACGTCGCGTCCGTCGCCGATGCCGGACAGAGCGGGCACGTGGTAGGCCCCGCAGACCACGGCCACGCGCCGCGCTCCGTCGGCCAGCGCTGCGCGAAGCACCTTGCGCATGTGTGCTACGCGCAGCGCGTCCCGGCGAGGTGTCGGCTGATCCTCCCGGACCGCCGCCATCGCCTCGGCCACAGCGTCGAAGGCCGCGAGCGGTTCCCCTCCCGGTACCCGCTCCCCGGCGTTCGCGAAGCCGCTGCCGCGGTGTTCGACGACGTCCTCCCACCAGGCCTCCGGGTCCCCGAACCCGGCGGCCCGTGCCAGCCGCGCGATCGGATCGGGGCCGTCCCCGGCTCCGTCCCGCTCCGAATCCCCGCGCGAGTCGGCACCCTCGCCGGCCTCGCCGTCCGCGTCCCTCCCCAGGGACACGGCGGCCGGCAGGTCGCAGAACCCCGCCGGGACGCCGTGCGCCGCGGCGTATCGCAGCGCACTCCATTCCGGGGAGAACTCGGCGAACGGCCAGAACGCCGAGATCTGCGGGTCCTGCTCGCGGTAGGCGAGCAGAGCCACCGGCGGCTCCATCCCGACCGAGCCGACCAGCGCGATCAGCGGATCGGCGTCGAGCGGACCCTCGATCAGGATCCTGTCGGGCTTGTACCGGTCGAGGGCGGCGCGAACCCCGCGCGCCGACCCCGGACCGTGGTGCCGTACGCCCAGCAGAACGACTTCGGCAGTGAACCGGTTCACCGTCGGGGACGACGTCACGCCGACAGCTCCCGGCAGGCCTCGTAGAAGGCGCCCCAGCCCTCGCGCGGGCGCACCACGGTCTCCAGGTACTCGCGCCACACCACCGGATCCGCGGACGGGTCCTTGATCACCGCGCCGAGGATCCCGGCGGCCACGTCGTGCGGGCGCAGCGTGCCGTCGCCGAAGTGCGCGGCCAGCGCGATCCCGCCGGTCATCACGGAGATCGCCTCGGCCGGCGAGAGCGTGCCCGAGGGCGACTTGAGCCTGGTGCGCCCGTCCTCGGTGGTGCCGGAGCGCAGCTCGCGAAAGACGGTGACCACGCGGCGGATCTCCTCGGCCGCGGCCGGGACCTGCGGCAGCTCGAGCCCGCGGCCGAGCGCGGCGACCCGCTGGGTGACGATGCGCACCTCGTCCTCGGCGCTGGCCGGCAGCGGCAGCACGACCGTGTTGAACCGGCGCCGCAGCGCGGAGGACAGGTCGTTGACGCCGCGGTCGCGGTCGTTGGCGGTCGCGATGACCGAGAAGCCCTTGACCGCCTGCACCTCGTCGCCGAGCTCCGGGATCGGCAGGGTCTTCTCGGACAGGATGGTGATCAGCGTGTCCTGCACGTCGGCCGGGATGCGGGTGAGCTCCTCGATCCGGGCGACCTTGCCGCCGGCCATCGCGGTCATCATCGGCGAGGCGGTCAGCGCGTCGCGGGAGGGGCCGTGCGCGAGCAGCTGGGCGTAGTTCCAGCCGTAGCGCATCGCCTCCTCCGAGGTGCCGGCGGTGCCCTGGACCAGCAGCGTCGAGTCACCGCAGACGGCGGCGGCCAGGTGCTCGGAGACCCAGCTCTTCGCGGTGCCGGGCACGCCGAGCAGCAGCAGCGCGCGGTCGGTGGCGAGGGTGGCCACGGCGACCTCGATCAGCCGGCGCGGGCCGATGTACTTCGGGCTGATCTCGGTGCCGTCCTCGGCCCGGCCGCCGAGCAGGTAGGTGACCACGGCCTGGGGCGAGAGGTTCCAGCGCGGCGGGCGCGGCCGGGGGTCGCCCTTGGCGAGCGCGTCGAGTTCGTGCGCGTAGGCGTCCTCGGCGTGCGGACGCAGGACGGCCGGCTCGGGCAGCGGCGTGGTCATGATCGGTTCGGTTCCTGCCTGTCAGTGGGGTGTCAGGTCGTCAACGGGTCAGGCGGTCAGCTCGGCGAGCATGCCGCGGCGGAAGTCCAGCAGGGCCAGCATCGCGGCGAAGTCGATCGGCGCCGCGGCGCCCTCGAGCGCGGCCACCGCCTGGCCGGCCACCAGCGCGGCGACCCGGTCGCGCACCGAGACCGGCGCGTGGTCGGCGACGGCGGTCTGCAACTGCTCGGCGATCCAGCCGGACCAGGCGGCCCGGTCGCCCTGGGCCCCGTGGGCGGCCAGGGCGTCGAGCAGCAGCAGCGCGCCGTCCTCGGGCCACGGCTCGTCGGCCCGGCTCATCACCAGGTTGTGCAGGTCGCGCGAGATGCCGCGGGCCGAGGCGAGCAGCCGGGCGACCTCGGCGGTGAACCCGGGCGGCGCGGGCTTGTCGCGGCGCCGTTGCAGGCTGCCGGCCAGCAGCGTGGCCTCGTCGCGCACCTGCTTCGACGGGTCCTTGATCAGGCCCTCGACGAACGGCAGGTCCACCGGGTCGGGGTGCCGCGAGAGCAGGCCGAGCAGGCCGAGCTTGACCGGGACGCGCTCGGCGGCCCAGGTCTCGCGGATCAGCCGGCGGGCCGCGTCCGCGTCGCTCAGGTAGAGCCCTGCCACGTACGAGATCCGCGTGTCGGGGTCGGGGCTGTGCCAGTCCTGCGCGAGCAGCTGCTCGCGGGCCTCGCGCAGCAGGTACTTCCAGGTGCCGCTCGCGGTGGCCAGCCAGCGGCCGGGGGCGCCGAGCACCAGGGCGAGGTCCGGGCGGATCAGCGTGTTGGTACGGCCGAGGTCGAGCAGCGCCGGGAAGAATGCGGCAGGCAGCCGATACCCGGCGGCGCGGACGGCGGCGAGCCACTCCGGCAGGTACTTCGGGTACGAGTCGAGGATCGCGCGCAGGCGCTGCACGGCCGGCTCGGGCAGCAGGGGCCGCGGATCGGCCGGCGCGGGCTCCGGCAGCGTGCCGTCGAACCGCTCCGGCGGCGTGCCGACCCGCCGCGCCAGGCTCGCGACCGCGGCCCGGGACAGCAGCGCGAGCACGGGGTCTTTTGACGCGGCATCCTTCGACGCGGTGTCCATCGACGCAGTGTCCATCGACGCGCTGTCCTGCACCGCGGGCCCCTGCGCGCTCCCCGCCCCCGGCACGGCACGTCGGTCCGTGCCGACCAACGCCGTCGAAACCAGCTCAGCCCACTGCCCGACCGCCGCACCGAACCCGCTTTCGGTCAACGCATCGAGGCTGCTCTCTGACATCACGCCGTCCGTTGTCACAGCCCCGCCGCCCGCCCGTCGCTCCACACCGTGATCGGGGTCAACCCGCCGCTGCGGTACAGGCCGAACAGCGGCGCCGGGTGTCCGCCGCCCGAGGCGAGCAGACCGTAGCGGACCAGGTCGGCGCGGTTCGGATCCACCCCGTCGGCCTGCGCGAGCAGCGGGACCCTACCGCCGCCCTTCGTGTCGGCTATTCGCCAGTCCTGCGGCCCGGCGCCGACCAGCGGTACCGCGCTGTCCACGACGACCGGCACCGAGGTCGTCCACGGGTCGGCCGCGAGCGCCGCCGCGAAGGCCGCCGCCGCGTCGTCGAGCGTGCCGCCCTGCGGGCCGAAGGCGGCCTCCGGTCCGGTCGCCAGCTCCCGCTGCTCGACCACGACGGCGCGCAGCGGCGCCGCGTCCGGGGCGAAGGCCAGTTCCGCGTCCAACACCGCGCCCACCGGCAGCGCGAGCGTGAAGGCCTGCCCCGGCGGGGCGAACGCCAGCAGCAGGGCCAGCCGGCCGCTGCCGCGTGCCTGGAGCCAGACACGGCGCTCGACCAGCTTGTCCGCGGCCAGGTCCCGGCTGCCGAGCACCAGCCAGCGGTCGGTCACGTGCTCGCCGGCCGCGGCGATCTGCGCGGCGGTCATGCTCAGCCCGACCCGGCGGCGCACCGTGGCGGCCAGCGGCTCGGGCAGCGCGTCGCGGTTTCGCCAGCCCTGGATCAGCAGATGCAGCAGGGAGAGCTCGATCAGCGTGCGCTCCGGCCAGTCCTCGGCGGTGGACAGGCACACCGTCAGGCCCCGGACCCGGGCGGCCACGCCGGGCGCCTGCGCGTCCACCAGCCGCCGGGCCAGGTCGTCGATGGGGCGGTAGCCGCCCGCGCGCAGGCTGGTCAGCCCGGAGCGCACCCGGTCGCGCAGCCAGAGCTCCAGGTCGTCCAGCCC
>JBKOWZ010000013.1:0-11692 GCA_046724665.1 Actinomycetota bacterium | reverse complement strand
CGTCGCGCGGCGGCGCGGGCACCCGGGGAGTGAGCGTCCTGGTCATCGGAAGTCCGCCGCGAGCAGTATGCGGATACTGCCGGCCGGAACCGACCACGGCAGCCGGACCCCGGTGGTGGCGCGCAGCGTGCTGTACGCGATCCGCCCGACGCCGAGGATCAGCAGCCGGTTCCGGCCGCGTCCGACCACCCGGGACTCCAAGGTGACCGGGACCGCCTCGTCGCGCACGTGGAGCAGCCCCGGCATGGCCAGCCGCCCCGGTTCGTCGGCCTCGAAGCCCGTCGATTCGAAACGGATGACGCGGTGCCGACGCACGGCCAGGCCGCGCGCGCCGGTCAGCCGCCGGGTGGCCAGCGGCCGTGTGGTGCGCAGCGAGCCCGCGCTGACCTCGACGGTCAGGCTGCTGCTTCGGTCGTCCTCGGCCACGGTGAGCTGCGCGTCGAGCACGGCGAAACGGCCGCGCAGCGTCGTCAGCAGGCCGGCGGCCGCGCAGAGCTCGAAGACGCAGCGGCCGGCGCCGGCGCGGTAGACGCCGGGGTCGGGGAGCACGGCGGGCCGCGGCGGGCGCGGCGGCAGCACGAGGGTTTCGGTGGTCATCGCGTCCCCTTCGGGCTCGATCTCTTCAATCTCTTCACCTCTTCGGGCTCGGTGCGATGCGTGACGGCAGAATGGGAGCGGTGGACCGGCCGACTTCCACTCGGCCGGTCCACCGCCGCAGGTGCGGACGGTCAGCAGCTGCCGGTGAGCACGTTCTCGGTCGGGATGATCATGTTCTCGATCAGCGTGGTGTGGGTGAGCACGTACTGGTCCAGGTTCGTCAGGTCATTGACCTGCTGGCCCGGCGACTCGCCGAGGTGCGTGGCGTTGATGTGTTGCAGCAGCGGGACCAGCAGCCCGGTGGCGATCTGGTTGCTGCTGTTCCAGAGCGGGATCAGCATGTTCTCGACCAGCGTGGTGTGGGTGAGGATGTACTGGTTCAGGTTGAGCAGGTCCTGCACCTGCTGGCCTGGGGACTCGCCGAGGTGCGTGGCGTTGATGTGCTGGAGCAGCGGCAGCAGCACCTGGCTCAGGCTCGCGCAGCCGCTGTCGGAGCCGCCGCCGAGCACGCCGATCACGCCGCCGCCGCTCGACGATCCGGGCATCGGCATGGACATGGACGGGCTCGGGTGGGCGCTCGGGCTGCCGCCGCTCGGCTTCGGCGTCGGCGTGCCGCTCGGCTTGCCGCTGGGGGTCACGCTCGGCTTCGGGCTGGGCGTGGCGCCGGTCACCGTGATCGAGGCGACCATCTGCGGGTGATCGACGCAGAAGTACTTGTACGTTCCGGGCGTCTGGAAGATCGCCGAGTACGACGCGCCCGGGGCGATCTGCCCGGAGTCGAACGAGGCGGGCCCGGACGTGCTGGTCACCGTGTGCGGCACGTTGTCCTCGTTGACCCAGGTGACCTTGACCCCGGTCGGCACCGACGCCGCCGCCGGGGCGAACGCGTAGTTCTTGATCTCGATGGTGTTGGCGCTGGTCGCCGCGACCGCCGCGGCCTGCGCGATGTTCAGCGTGGTGGTGCCGCGCGGCGCGATCGCGGGCGCGGCCTCGGGGTGGGAGGACGCCTCGGCGACGAACAGCGTCGAGCAGAGCGCCGCCAGCAGCCCGAAGAGCAGCAGGGCGCGGGTACCGCGGTGACGTGCTCGCGGCTGCGGTCGGGGTTCGGCGGGTGTGGGCGTCCCGAGTGCGGGATCGCCGGGATCGAAGTCGGCCATGCGGATGGCTTCCTTTCGGGTGAGTGAAGAAAGCAGGGGGATTCCCTGCGGGTTTCCTGGTCAGCGGCCGGGGCTGGACGCGACCAGGACACTCGCCGCGGCCAGGACGGCGAGGGCCAGCCCCGCCTCCGCCGCGACCGAGTAGACGAGGGGGCGGACCGTGGCACGGTCGCCGTCGAGCAGCACGGCCACGTCCAGCCGGTGGCGCACCCAGGCCTTGCCGCGCTGGGCGAGCGCGAGCACGGCCGCGACGAGTGCGAGCTTGAGCAGCAGCGTGTGCCCGTACGAGGTGTGCAGCAGAGCGTGCACCGAGCCGACGAGCTGCCAGGCCATCAGCGTGCCCGCGCCGATGATCGCCAGCATGCTGACGAGCGCGAGATTCGAGTAGCGCGCGACGGCCACGGCCAGTTCCTGCGGCCGCCGGCGCGGCAGCACCCCGAACAGCAGGGTGAGCAGCCCGCCCATCCACAGCGACACCCCGGCCAGGTGCACGGTGTCGGCGATCGCGCCGGACAGCGGATGAGCCGTGTCGTCGTGCCCTGGCATGCTCGCGGTGCGCAGCAGCCCGAACGCGACCGCGACCAGGCCGACCCGCCAGCCCGGCGACCGCGTCGCGCGCTCCTGCCGCTGGAGCAGGCCGACGAGCACGACTCCGGCCAGCAGCCACAGCAGGGCGCGCGCCAGCAGCGCGGCGCCGAGCCGGGTGGCGAGCAGGTTCTGCACGGCGGCGCCGTTGAACGCGCCGCTCAGCGGGAGAAGCGCGGCATAGGCCGCCTGCGCCCCGGCCTGCGCGACGGTCGCGGCCAGGCCGACCAGCCACGCGAGGCTTAGCGCGCGCCGGATCCGCGGCACGGCGCCGCCCTGCGGCCAGCCGATCGCGATGAACGCCAGACCGCCGATGAACAGCGCCATGCTCAGGAACCCGAGGAACTGCGCGGTGATCAGGGCGCGGCGCACGGCCGGGTCGGGGCCCGGTACGTCGGCTACAGTCGCGGAAGGCGCGGCTGGCGCGGGCGCCGCGGCCGGCACCAGGAAGCTGATACTGCCGGTCTCCAGGTGCCCGTCGTCGGCCGAGACCGACCGCCAGTCCAGCACGAGCCGTCCGTTCGCGGCCCGCACTCCCGACAGATCCGCGACCAGGACGTTCGGCCGCCCGCTCGGCTGGTGGATCGGCACTTCGCGGCCGCCGGCCCGCACCGCGCAGTCGCGGATCGCGATGTCCTCGCCGAACGTCATCGTGACCTGAGAAGGCACCGCGGACAGCCGTGCGCCGTTGGCGGGCACCGAGCTGAGCAGTTCGGCGTGCGCCTGAGCGCCGGGTGCCGTAAGCAGGCAGCCGATCAGCCATATCGCCGCGGCGGATACGATCACGACGATGCGTGCGCGGCGGGTCATGGCAGCAGGCTCGGCGTCTGCGGGCCGGTGGGGCAGGCACCGAGCAGGCACGACAGCAGATCGTCAGTGACCGTCAGCACCGTACCCGTCAACACATTGGTGACACAGCCGAGCAGGGTGCATGAGTCCGAACTCGTCGCGGACGGCGTAGGGCTCGACGATGTCGGCGCCGGAGTACCAGAACCCGAAGGCTGCGGCGACGGCGTAGCGGACGGGCTCGGACCGTGTGTGGCGGTGGCGCCCGGGCTCGGGCTGCCCGCACCGCCCACCGGCGGCACGTACCCGCCGCCTACCAGGCCGCCGCCATACCCGCCGTAGTCCTCGTACCCGCCGCCGTCCCCGTAATCACCCGGGCCGGGCGCCCGGACGACGACCGGCGACGGCCCCGTGGCCGCTGGCGATACCGAGGCTATCGCGACGTTGCCGGGCCCGGGTATGCCCGCCGCCTGGGCGGTGCCCGAGCCGCTGCCGATTCCCGACGCGTAGCCGAGCAGAATCAGGACCGTTCCGACCAGAGTCGCGGCGACGATCTCGTCGCGGTGGTCCGCGGGTCGGCGCGGCCGTGTGGAAGCGTTCTGTGAATCGGGACTTCGGGAATTGTGCGCCACCATGACTCCCGGACGGCTCGGCTGCGATGAATGCAGCAGAGTGCAACGTCACGGCACGTCAGTGCGGTTAAGAGTCCGTCGCCGACCAGTGACAATGCCGCCACTTTCCAATTCCCGGCGTGTGACAAAAAGGCAGTGTCCTGCGATCTTCACTCGAAAGAGTGAACTATTCCGGATGGCCCGTATCGAAAACTCGGGGCCGCCCGTTAAGCACAGCCCCGAGTTTTGCTCACGCGATCACACCTCAGTCGTCGCCGCGGTAGGCGCGTACGTCGGCCACGCTCCACCAACTGCCGCTGGACGCCGTCAGGGTCATCCGGACGTACCGGATCGGCCCTCCGCCCAGATCCACCGCCGCGAACTGGCCGGCTCCCTCGCCGCCTGCGACCACCGTGGTCCACGTCACGCCGTCGGTGCTTGTGGTGACCGTGTAGCCGCGCGGGTAGTCGCCGGTCGAGGCCCCGGTGTCGAACACGATCCGCCGGGCCGGGACCGGCTTGCCGAAATCGACCTGGAGGTACTGGCCGGCGGCCTGGGCCGCGCCGCTCGAGTAGCGGGTGCCGGCGTCGGCGTCCACGGCGTTCGCCGCGACGTCGCCGGTGCAGCACGGGTCGGCCGGGCCGGGCGGGTTGGCGGTCGCGGTCCAGCCGCTCGGGCTGATCTGCCGCGGCGCGTACGCGCCGGGAAGGTCGCCGCGCCAGACGAACGTTGCCAGCGCGCCGCCGGGCAGCGTGTACGTGAACGCCGCGTCGCCTTCGCGTACCGCGAAGGTCTGCGGGTTGTCGTTCTCGTTGTGCGCGACCAGCACGGTGCTGCCGTCCGGGTTGCGGAACGCCACGTCCATGACCTGGCCGTTCCAGCCGGTGGTGCCGAACGAGGTGCTGCCGATGCGCACCGCGCCCGGCTGGACGAAGCGGGCCAGGTGGCCGAGCGTGTAGTACTCGGCGTTGTCGGTCACCGTGCCGTCCGCGGCGACCGTGACGATGCCGGTGCAGGTGTCGCAGCCGCCGACATGCGGGCCGCCGCTCGGGTCCAGCGCGAGGTTCCAGTTGACGACCGTCTCGGCCCAGTTGCGGGTGTTGCCGATGATCAGGTTGCGAGCATGCCACTTGAGCGTGTCGGAGAACGTGTTCGCCGGGTCGGAGGACCGGCTGCCGGAGCACTCGGTGAAGTAGATCGCCTTGTCCGGGAACCGGTTGTGCAGCGCGGTCATCGCGCTCGGGTCGCCGGAGTAGCAGTGGTAGGCGACCCCTGAGATCCAGCGCGCCGCGGGCGACGAGAGGAGGTTCTGCGGATAGGCGTTGACGTCGGCGGTCTCGTCCGGCGGGGTGTTGCCGATGTCGCCCGGGTGCTCGGTCCAGTTGTGGTCGTAGGCCAGGATCCGCGTGTGCAGCCCCGCGGCGCGCAGCATCGGCCCGAGGGCCTCGACGACCTTCGCCTCCTGCCAGGAGGGCATGTCGGTGCCCGGATAGCCGGACGGAGTGCGGTTCTGCGGCTCGTTCTGCACCGTGATCGTGTTGACCGTCACGCCGTTCGCGCGGTACGCCTCGATGAACTTCACCAGGTACAGCGCATACGAGCGGTAGATGCGCGGGTCGTCGATCAGGCGGCCGCCGACCAGCGAGCCGCCGGTCTTCATCCAGGCCGGCGGGCTCCACGGGGTCGCGACGATCTGGAGGTGCGGGTTGAGCGCGGCCGCCTCGCGCAGCAGCGGCAGGATCTGCGCCTGGTCGTGAGCGATCGAGAAGCGCTGCTGCGCGTAGTCGGTCTGGCCCGGCGGCACATCGTCGTATGTATAGGCCGCGGTCGCCACGAAGTCGGAGGCGCCGATCGGCTGGCGCAGGTAGTCGAGACCGTCGCCGCCCGCGCCGGCCGGGGCGAACAGCGAGCGCATCGTCGCGTGGCGCGCGGCCGGCGAGAGGCCGTAGAGGACTGACGCCGAGGAGTCGGTGATCGAGCCGCCGAAGCCCTGCATCGTCTGGAAGGTCTGGGTGGGATCGACCACGATCGTGGGCGCGCTGGTCGCGGCGCCGCCGAAGGCGACCGTGCCCATGTCGGCGAACTTGTCCGCGCCGTCCGGCGTGGTGACCCAGACCCGTGCGGAGACCGGTGCCCGGCCCTGATCACTGTCGGTGCCGGACGCCGCGAACGCACCGCTGGAGACCGCGCTCACGGCGCCGACGGCGAGCGCGGCCGTGCCGAGTGAGGCCGCGGTGAGTCTGTATCGGTACCTGTAACGGGACATCGTCGTCCTCCCTGCGGGGAGTCATGTAACATATGTAACAATCTGGAACGGTTGCGACATCGCGTTAGACAAGCAGTTGGCGCTAGTGCTGTCAATGCTGCGCACGCGCCTGGACTCGCGATGTCGCGCACTCGCTATGCTGCGCGTATGAAACAAGGCGGTGTAACAAGTGGCTCGTAGCGTGCCGCGCAACGTGACGGTCCGCGCGATCGCCGCGCGCAGCGGCGTGTCCATCGCCACGGTCTCGCGGGTTCTCAACGAGCACGCCAACGTCGCGCCGGAGACCCGCGAGCTGGTGCGGCGCGCCGTCGAGGAGCTGGGCGCCCAGGCGCGGGCGCGTGCGGTGCGGGAGGGCGCCGGGCGAACCGTCCAGGGCGCCGTCTACGTGCGCTGCCCCTACCTGCTGACCGACTACTTCGGGCTGATCGTCTCCTCGATCGCCGAGACGCTGGAACTGTACGGCAGAACCCTCATCCTGAACGCCGGCGAAGCCGCGCAGGATGAGGCGGTGCTGCCCACGCTCCCGGCGCGGCCCGGCGTGGGCGGCGCCATCGTGATCCTGCCGCCGGAGCCGAGCGAGCAGCTGCTCGCGCTGCGCGACCGCGGCTTCCCCTTCGTGGTGGTCGATCCCCGCATCCGGCCGCCGCGCGACATCGCCGCCGTCTCCGCCGCGCATTTCGCCGGGGCCCGCAGCGTGACCGCGCATCTCGCCGAGCTCGGCCACCGGCGCATCGGCGTGCTCGCGGGACCGAGCAACTGGATGGCCGGCCAGGCCAGGCTCGCCGGGCACGCCTCCGCGCTCGCCGACGCCGGCGTGCTGCCGTCCCCCGAACTGGCCAGATCCGTCCATCCGACCACGCACGACGGATACGAGGCGGCCGGCGGACTGCTCGACCTGCCCGAGCCGCCGACCGCGCTGATCGCGTTCAACGACAAGGCCGCCGTCGGCGCGCTCGCCGCCGCCGCGCAGCGCGGACTGCGCGTGCCCGACGACCTGTCCGTCGCGGGCTTCGACGACATCGACCTGGCGCAGGCCACCACCCCGATGCTCACCACGGTGCGCCAGCCGCTCGCGGAGATGGGCCGCATGGCCGTCAGCCTGCTGGTGCGGCTGATGGACGGCCACAAGGTGGACGCCCTGCACGTCGAATTGGCCACCGAACTCGTCGTACGCGGCTCGACCGGTCCAGTCCGCTCCTGACGGACGTCCGGCTCCGAACCGGAGAGCCCAGCTCGCCGCCTACTGATCTGGCTGCCTCTTGCGCGTAGCGCCGTCTAATGATTAGATATCGAACAGTTAGATATCGACCGAAGCTGTCAGGTTGGATTCATGCCGAGTCTTCCGGGTGCGTTCCAGGCGCCGATCGGGCTACAGCTGACCCAGGCGGCCCGCACCGTCAGCCGGGCGTTCGACGAGGCGCTCGAGCAGGCGGGCGGGACGTTGCCGGTCTGGCTGATCCTGCTCAACCTCACGATCAACCGCCCGCCGCACCAGCGGGCGCTGGCCGAGGCGGTCGGGGTCACGAACGCCACGCTGACGCACCACCTGAACGGGATGGAGACGCGCGGCCTGATCACCAGGCGGCGCGATCCGGACAACCGGAGGGTGCACGTGGTCGAGCTGACCGAGGACGGCCGCCAGGCGTTCCTGCGCCTGCGGCAGGCCGCGCTCGCGTTCGACGCCCGGCTGCGGTCGAGCCTGAGCGGCGAGGAGATCGACACGCTCTCCAAGCTGCTCGCCCGCCTCGCCGCGGGTGTCGGTGAACCCGCTGACGGCAATCCGCCCTGGCACGGCCTCGCGGAAGGAAGCTGAGATGACGGACGCACAGAACACGCAGAAGGGCGCGCAGCAGACGCCGCAGACTTCGACTTCGGGTAAGGGGACCGCACCCAAGGCGCAGGCTCCGGGTAAGGGTCCGGGCCGGGGCCGTGCGCAGGCCCGCGTCATGAACGCGCTCAACGTGCCGATGCGGCGCGTACTCGGACTCACCGTCCCCACGCCGCTCGGCAAGCGGCTCATGCTCGCGTACATCGTCGGCCGCAAGAGCGGCCGGCTCTACCGCCAGCCGCTCAGCTACGTCCGCGACGGCGACGTGCTGCTGACCCCGGGCGGCGGCAAGTGGAAGCTGAACCTCGACCCGGCGAAGCCGGTGCGGCTGCGCATCCGCGGCCGCGACCATCAGGCCCACCCCGAGCTGGTGCGCGACCAGGACGAGGTGTCCCGCCTGATGGGCGTGATGGCCGCGGCCACTCCCGGCTCGGCCAGGTTCATCCCGCTGCCCAAGGGGCCGGACGGCCGGCCCGAACCGCAGGCCCTCGCCGAGGCGATCAAGCACGGATTCTGCATCGTGCGTTGGCACCTCGGCGAGGACACCGCGACATCAGAGGGCTGAAGCTGCGGCCGACACACCGCTACAGCACCGCTGTGGGTGCTCCGGCGGCTACGGCACGGGGACGCCGTGCAGCGCCACCGGGCCGAGGGTCGGGTCCAGCTCAGTGGCCTGCGACACGCCCGCCGGGGTGACGGTGTCCATCACCTTCGGCACCGAGTTCGGGTCGGCGGAGCAGACCGGCGCGGTGCCGCCCGCCGCGCAGACGCCGAACGAGTAGTCGCCGGCGGTGGCGGTGAAGGCACGAGCCTGGTCCGCGCTGTAGCCGTCCTGGCCGGTCAGCGCCACGGCGAAGCTCCAGCCGGCGGCCGGTGTGCCGAAGGCCGACTGGGGCAGCGCGATGGTGATCGTGTTGGAGAGCGTGGACGCGACCACCGCGGTGGGCGTGCCGACCTGGCCGCCGCCCGGGTCCACCCAGACCGGCGACGCGAAGCCCTGAACCTCCAGGCGCTGGCTCCACGCGTCGGCCGGGGCGACGGTGTAGTTGCGCGACGCGAACGCGGCGGCCGTGGACGTGCCGGTGGCCGCCGGGTCGTGGACGTACACGTCGAGCAGCTGCGCACCCATCACGTTGCCGAAGGTCGGAGTGAGCTTCGCGAGCGTGGTGCGCAGGTAGACCGTCCCATTGGCGGTGATGACCTGGAAGCGGGTCAGGTCGAACGAGCCCGCGCTGAACGAGGACGAGGTCGGGTACTGATACGTTCCGGGGCCGTCGTCGTCGCCGGCCGGGTCGGTGACGTCGAGCACCGTCGTGCCGCCGACCACGTCGCCGACCACCGCCGTCTGCGCGTAGCCGGTGGCGCCCGCGGCGGTGGTCGCCGCGACCGTCAGGACGTTGGTACCGAAGCCGACGGGCACGCTCGCCGAGAACGCGCCGGCGGTGTCGGCGGTGGTCGTCACCGTGGACGCGGGAGCGCCGGCGTCGGTGTTGTCGGAGGCTACGACCACGGACGCGCCGGGGGCCGTGGTGCCGGTCACCGTCGTGCTGCCGCCCTCGATCGTGGTCCCGGAGGCCGGGGCGGTCAGCGTGACGCCGATCGCTGCAGGAGCGCCGTGCGCGACGTAGCGCTCGGTCGTGATCGAGGGCTGATCGACGGCGCGGTTCGCGCCGAGATCGACGATCAGCCGAAGCTCCTGAGCCTGCGCCCAGGTCAGCGGCGAGGCCGAGCCGGCGGCGTGGCCGTTGGCGAAACCGATCGACGCGGTCGCCGGGTCGCTGCCGTACGGCGAGGCGGGCAGGTCGGAGTCCTCCCACACCTGCTCAGGCACCAGGCCGACGCCCGACGCCGACTTGATCATGAACGAGAGCAGCTCGGCGGCCCGCGCCCGGCCGTTGCCTTCGGCGAGGGCTGATTCGGCGCGCTCGCCGGAGAGGACCGGCCACAGGTGCCCGGTGCCGACGTTGGTGACCGGCCAGGGCTGCCCGGCAACCGTGCACGAGGTCTGACTGTTCGTCGTCGAGCAGTCGCCGTATCCGTCCGCGCTGCCCGAGGACGCCGCGTTGCCGTAGCGGTAGTAGCCGGTGCCGGTGGGCGTGGCGACGGAGATCTGCTTGTCCAGCACGGACAGCGAGTTGCGGAAGACGGGGTCGGTCGGCGACAGCTCGCCGAGGCGCACCAGTTCCTGGAACCCGCCGTCGATGACCGTGCGCTGATCCAGGGTCGGGCCGCCGTTGCCGAGGTAGTAGGAGGTCGCGGCGTTCGGGTCGCCGTTCCTGGACAGCCGGATGAAGTACGGGCTCGTACCGTCCGGGCCGGTGCCGGTGACCGTCCAGTTCTTGACGTTGCGCTGGAACTCGTCCGCGGTGGCCCGGTAGACGGCGGCGTCGGCCGGGTCGCCGTGGCGCGCGGCGATCGCCGACGCGGCGGTCAGGCCGGCGATCTCGGCGGCGATCGTCGAGACCGAATACCCGGACTGCTCCTCCCAGCGCTCCACGCCGAAGGAGGGGCCGTGCGAGACGAGGAAGTCCGCGGCCGGCTTGATGTGCTTCGACCACAGCGCCGCGTCGCCGCCGAGCCCGGACAGGTACGCCATCAGGATCGGGTACGCGGTCTCGTCCAGCTGGTCGCCGCCGGTGTCCGGCGCGGTCAGGCCGTTGAGCAGCGAGTTGCGCGGCAGCTCGCCGTTCGGCTGCTGCTGCCGCTCCAGCAGGAACCTGGCCGTGGCGCGCGCGGTGGCCAGGTCGCCGTCGGCGAGCAGGCCGGTGAAGGCCTCGTACAGGTCGCGGGAGAACACCTCGCGGTACGAGCCGAAGTACACCGCCTTGCCGTTCACCGACGCGCCCGCGCTCACCGCCTGCCCCCAGGGCGAGGCGAGCGAGGCCACGATCGCGCCGGGGAACGTCTTGTCCTCGCTTGCCTTGAGCACGTTGGCGTCGAGGAGGTAGGTACGCGCGACGGTCGCCTGATCGATGCCTGATACCGACCCGATGCGGGGAGCGGGCTTGAGCGAGCGGTCGTAGTCCTGCCAGCCCGCGGCGTAGAGCGCCCGCGTGGCGTCGAAGGGCGTACGCAGCGACTTCGAGGCCGTACTCACCGCGCCGGCCTGGGTGCGGCCGAAGCCCAGCGAGAGGGTGAAGCCGCCACCGCTTGCGGCCAGGTGGCTCGGCGTGACGTCCTCGGTGGCGACGATGTGGCCGTTGGACGCGGTCGTGGTCGGCGTCAGGCTGTGCGCGGAGTCGAGCTGCGTCAGCCCGTCGCTCGCAGTACCCGCATAACCGACCGACGCGCGCCCCGCGGAGTCGGCGGTCAGCGCCATGTACGTGGGCACGGCGTAGTCGCGGTTCGCCGCCTGGCTGACCGTGGACGTGTCGTAGACGACCGGTACGCCGCCGGCCGCGTCGATCACGCCGGTGTCGGCACCCGCGTTGTCCGTTCCGCCGCCGCCATTGCCGTTCACGTGCGCATCCAGGCGCGCGAACACGTGCAGCCTGCGTATGTCCGTGCTGCTGCCCGGGGTGGGCGCCAGGACAGTGTTCATGAGGACGCTGTCACGGCTCGGGTCGGCGAGGTACGTCGTCGTCAGCCGGAAGCCGTGCTTGGCGTCGGTCGAGGTGACCGTGCACACCATGCCGGTCTCGTCCGCGCGGACCGTGTACGTCATGTCGCGCGTTTGCAGGTCCGCGAACGACGACCCGTCGGTCACGACGTATTGGAGGGTGCTGACGTTCGTGTTGTCGATGGCCGGCTCGTAGACGTCGGACAGCACGCCGTCGGCGACCGTGTACCAGACCTTTGACGTGGTGTTGCGCGCGGTGCCCACGCAGTCCTTGCGGGCCAGGTCGAAGTAGGAGGTCGCGCC
>JBKOWZ010000225.1:0-15540 GCA_046724665.1 Actinomycetota bacterium | reverse complement strand
CAGTGGCGCCGCTCGCCCTTCGGCGGCGGCGCCGCGCGCCCGGCGCTGCTCGACGTGCCGACCGGCAAGCCGCGCGGGGTCGGCTTCGACCGGGACGGCACCCTCGCGGCGATCTGCGTCGGCACGGATCAGTGGTCGCGTTGCTTCGTCGGTGCGCCGGGCGGGATCGGGCGGGAAGTGCACACGGTCGCGGGCTACCGGTGGCTGGCCGACGTCTCGCCGGACGGCACGACGCTGGCCCTCGCGGGTGCGCCGGACGGACCGGCCGCCGTCGTGCTCTGCGACGTGCGCACCGGCGTGATGACGACGCTGCCGGGCAGCCGCGAGCGGCGCCTGTGGGCACTGGAGTTCGACCCGGCCGGTGGTGCGGACGCCGCGAGCGCCGCGGACGACGCCGTGCCCGAACTGCTGCTGATGGTCGAGCGGGACGCCGCCTTCACGGTCGCGACCTGGTCGCCGAGCAGCCCGATCCGCCATCGCGAGCAGCTGACCTTCCCGAGTACGGCCTCGGCCGGGTGGTATCCGGGAGGGCGCAGAGTGCTGATCCAGCACGAGGCGGCCGGGCGAAGCAGGCTGCTGATCGCCGACCTCGACGCCGACGCGGGTGTCCGGGAACTGCCGCTGTCCGAGGGGACCGTGCACGACCTGTCGTGCGCGCCGGACGGCTCCATCCACTGCATATGGAGCAGCGCCGGCAGCCCGGCCGTCCCGCTCGTGATCGATCCGGACGAGCCGTCGGCGCAGCCGTCCCGGACGAGCACGCCACAGGGGTCTGTGACGACTCGCGATCTGTGGACCGCCACGGACTACGGCGACATTCACAGCTTCCTGACGGCACCGGCCGGCGATCCGCCGTGGCCGACCGTCTTTCTCGTGCACGGCGGACCCGCGACGCACGACCGTGACAGCACGGACCCGCGGGTCGAAGCGCTCTCCCAGGCGGGATACGCCGTCGTGCGCACCAACTACCGCGGCTCGACCGGGTACGGGTCCGCATGGCAGCACGGCTTCGGCCGGCGCGTCGGCCTCGCGCAGATCGAGGACCTCGCCGCGGTGCGCGCGCACCTGCTTGACAAGGGCCTTGCGACGGACGACCGGATCGCGTTGTTCGGATACTCCTGGGGCGGCTACCTGGCGTTGCTGGCCATGGGAGTGCAGCCGGAGCTGTGGTCCGCGGCCGTGGCGGTACACCCGATCGGCGACTACATACGCTGCTTCGCGGAGACGACACCGGTACTGCGCGAGGTTGACACAGCCCTGTTCGGCGGCACGCCGCAGCAGGTCCCGGACCGGTACACGGCCGCGTCCCCGATCACGTACGCGGCGCGGACACGCGGACCACTGCTGCTGATCGGCGCGACCGGCGACGAGCGGTGCCCGACAGGACAGCTCGAGTCGTATATCTCGGCCCTGCGTGAGCACGGCGCGGCGCACCGGACGGTGTGGCGCGCCGGCGGCCACGCCGGGCCGCACCTCGACGAGCAGTCCCGGATCATGTCGCTCGCGCTGGAATTCCTGGGCGCGCCCGCGCCCGGGGCCACCGTCGAGATCCCGAGAGGAGGTGCAGCATGAAGCGTCGCAGCATTCAGCACGACCCGATCGCGACGATGGAGCAGGACCGCGGAGCGGTGATCGTGAAGAACTCCTTCAAGATCGCGGACATCGCCGACGCCAAGCCGGTCCCCGTGCCGGTCGAGCCGGCCGAGTAAGACCCCGAGTACCCAGCAGCACTCGAGTATCCAGTGACACTCGAGTACACAGTCGGCCGGGACCGCTCCCCGGCGTCCCGGCCGGCCCTCGACAGGAGCGTGAAGGCGATGCGCGTCGTCCTGGTGCACATGCCGTGGGGCGCCCTCGACACCCCGTCCCTCGCGGTCGGGATCCTCGGCGCGGTCGCGCGGCGCGCGGGCCACGACGCCACCGCGCGGTACGCGAACCTGGACTTCGCCGACTGGGCGTCGCGGGAGTTCGGGCTGAGCGGCGACGACTACCGCTACTTCTCCGACCGCTCCTACTTCCTCGGCCTCGGCGACTGGGCCTTCGCAGGGGCCTTGTACGACGAGCCGGCGGCCGGGTTCGACCCCGAATACGCCGGCTTCATGCGGGGCAACGGCGCGACCGACGAGGAACTCGAACTCGCCAGCGCCGTGCGCGCGCGCACCCCCGCCTTCATCGCGCTGCTCGCCGACGACCTCGCCCGCCTCGAACCCGACCTGGTCGGCTTCACCACCACCTTCCAACAGAACACCGCGAGCCTTGCCGCCGCGCGCGCCATCAAGCGCATCAGGCCGCAGACACTGACCGTGTTCGGCGGCGCGAACTGCGACGGACCGCAGGGCGCCGCGCTGCACCGTGCCTTCCCGTTCGTCGATTTCGTCATCCGCGGCGAGGGCGAACTGGCGCTGCCCGCGCTCCTGTCAGCCATCGAGGAAACCAGCGGAACCGGCGCGAATGACGCGGCGGACGCGTCAGGCCGGGCACGCTTCGCCGCGATCGACGGCCTGTGCCATCGCGCGGCCGACGGCACGAGCGTGGCGAACCCGATGCCGTCCGCGCCGCTGCCGCCGTCCGCGATCGCGGCGCCCGACCACGACGCGTACTTCGACCGGCTCGAGTCCTCGGCCGCGGCCGGCTGGATCGAGCCCAAGCTCGTGGTCGAAGGCGCGCGCGGCTGCTGGTGGGGCGAGAAGCACCACTGCACGTTCTGCGGGCTCAACGGCTCGTCCATGCAGTTCCGCAGCAAGCCGCCCGAGGCGTTCGCCGCCGAGGTGCTCGGCCTCGCCCGGCGCCACCAGATCCTCGACTTCATCGTCGTGGACAACATCCTCGACCTCGGATACTTCGACACCGCCCTGCCGCGCTTCGCACAGTCCGGATACGACCTGCGGCTGCACTTCGAAGTCAAGGCGAACCTGCGCCGCGAACAGTTCGACGCGTTGCGCGAGGCGGGTGTCGTGCAGGTGCAGCCCGGCATCGAGAACCTCTCCTCCCGCGTCCTGCGGATCATGGACAAGGGCATCAGCGGCTGCCAGAACGTCAGGGCCCTGCGTGACGCGCAGAGCGCCGGGGTCACCATGACGTGGAACTACCTGTACGGCTTCCCCGGCGAGCACGACGAGGACTACGTCTCAGTCATCGATCAGCTGCCCGCGCTGCACCACCTGGACCCGCCGTCCGGCGAGGCGCGCATCGTGGTCGAGCGGTTCAGTCCGTACGCCAACCGCCCCGAACTAGGCTTCGACGTGCTGCGCCCGGCGATTCAGTACCGGCACACCTACCAGCTGCCGGAGCCCGAGCTGATGGATCTGGCCTACGTCTTCATGGCGCCGTCACGCGGCATCGGTGACGACCTGGCACGCGGCCTCGCCGACGCGCTGGCGGTGTGGATCGGCAACCACCCGGACAGCTCGCTGAGCCAGGACGACCTCGGCGATCGCATCGTGCTGACGAACACCAGACCCGGATACGACTGGCACGTCATCGAACTGCGCGATCCGACGGAGCTCGAACTGTTCCGGCTGCTCGCGAAGCCGCGCAATCCGGCGTCGCTCGCGGCGCGCGTACCCGGCGGCGAACCGTTCGTCAGTGAGCTGATCGAGCGGTGGACGCGGCTCGGGCTGCTCTTCCACGACGGCGGGCACGTCGTGCACGTCGCCGTCGAGGCCGACAACCAACTGCTGATGCGCGTACAGCAGCGTGCGGCTCGTAGCACCAACTGGGACACCCGGCTGTTCCTGCCCGACGCGGCGTTCGACACCGAGACGCTGACCGCGCCGCTCAGCGCGACCGCCGCGAAGCTGTACCGCTCGGGGCGGCGCTACATGCGCATCGGCGACCCGGTGCGGCTGTGCGAGGACGCCTCATCGCAGTCCACTGACGCGCTCGTGCTGCTGCGCGAGTTGACGGCGCTCGGCGCGGCGGTGAGCTGGACGGCGTCTTGCGACGACGGCTGTGTCAACACACGCAGGTTCTCTCACCTCTTTCCGCCCTCCGCGGTTCACGGCGCCGACCCGGTCGTCGCGCGAGAATGGCGGGAGCGGTACCTGCCCTGCATGTGCGTTTTCCGGCGTGGCCCCGGCTTCGTCGAGGTGCGCGACCGGCGGCGCGGCACGCTGGACATCATCACGCTCGACGAACCGGACGTGCTCGCCGCGATCGAACCGCTGCTGGAGGGTGTCGCCGTGGCCGAACTGCCCGCAGGGATGCTCGATCCGCTGCGCGAGGCGGACCTGGTGGCCGAGCAGGGCGGCCTGGCCTGGTGGCTGCCCGCGAGGGTGCACCGCTGGCCCAACCCGTCGATGATCGTCTGAACGGCGCCGAATAGATCCGGAGGGACCCTTGTCCACGCAGGACGCTGCGACGCCGGCGGACGGCGAGCTGACCCGCAATCCGTACCCGCTCTTCGCCCGGCTGCGCGAAGCCTCGCCGGTGTCCGTGATGACCGACGACGACGGCCTGCCGATGTGGCTGATGACAGGGTACGACGACGTGCGCGCCGCGCTCGCGGACCCCCGGCTCGGCCAGGACGCGCGCCGCGCCCGGGAGATCCAGCAGCGGCGGGTCGGCGGCTCGAAGATCGGCGCGGACATCGTGCACATGCTCAACAGCGACCCGCCGGACCACACCCGGCTGCGCCAGCTGATCCACGGCGCGTTCACCCCGGGGCGGGTCAAGGCGATGCGGCCGATGGTCGAGCGCATCGCCGGCCGGCTGCTGGACGGCCTGGCCGAGCGGGAGCGCGCCGACTTCGTGCTCGACTTCGCCCTGCCGCTGCCGATGACGGTCATCTGCGAGCTGCTGGGCTTCCCGCACGGCGACCGCGACCTGTTCCGGCACTGGTCCACCGACATCCTGACGGACAGCGGGCCGGAGAACTTCGCCCGCGCCACGCAGGAACTGGTCGAGTACTTCGAGGCGCAGATCGCCGACCGGCGCGCGCGGCCGACGGACGACCTGCTGAGCGGGCTGGTCGAGGCGAGCGGGGACGGCCGGCTGTCCGAGCGGGAGGTGGTCGCGATGGTCTACCTGCTGCTGATCGGCGGGCACGAGACCACGGTCAACCTGCTCGGCACGTCGCTGCTCGCGCTGCTGAAGAACCCTGATCAGCTGGCCGACCTGCATGCGAACCCGGACATACTCCCCACCGCGGTGGACGAGTTCCTGCGCTACGAGGCGCCGGTGTGCATGGCCACGATCCGCTTCACCGCGCAGCCGGTGGACGTGCGCGGCGTGACGATCCCGGAGGGCGAGTTGGTCATGCTCTCGCTCGGCGCGGCCAACCGCGACCCGAAGCGTTTCCCGGAACCGGACCGGCTGCTGGTGCGCCGGGGCGACCCCGGACATCTCGCTTTCGGGTACGGCATCCACCGCTGCCTCGGCGCGTTCCTCGGCCGGCTGGAAGCGGAAGTCGCGCTCGGCGGGCTGATCTCGCGCTTCCCGCACATCGAACTGGCCGCCGACGAGGCGTCGCTGCCCTGGCGCGACACGATCATGCTGCGCGGGCTTGAGTCGCTGCCGGTGGTGCTCCATGGCTGACACCGAGCAGGAGTCCGTCCGGGAATCAGCACAGGAATCCGTGACGGCGGCGCATACCCCTGCGACCACGGCGAACACGGCGGCCACCGCGACCGCGACGCCCCGTGCCCGCTTCCGGCCCCGGCTGACGGTCGCGCCGCTGCGGGTGCGGCCGTTCCGGTTCCTGGTGCTGGGCCAGGCGGTCTCAGAGTTCGGCAACGCCTTCCAGGTCGTGGCGCTGCCGCTGCTGATCTTCGCGCGCGGCGGCACGGCCGCGCAGATCGGCCTGGTGGTCTCCGCGTTCGGATTCGGCCGGCTGATCACCACGCCGATGGCCGGGATCCTGGTGGACCGCTACGGGGCCGTGCGGATCATGGCGGTCTCCGACCTCGGCCGCATGCTGCTCGCGGCCGGCCTGGCGACGGTGGCGGCCACCGGCTGGGGCGGCACCGTGGCGATCGGCCTGCTCGCCGGGCCGGTAGGCCTGCTGGCCGGGCTGTTCATGCCGGCCGAGTGGGCGGTCATGCCGAGTGTGCTGCCCGCCGAGGACCTCGCCGCGGGCAACGCGCTCAACACCACGATCACGTACGCCGCCGGGCTGATCGGGCCGAGCGTCGCAGGGCTTGTCGTCGGGTTCGCCGATCCGGCCACCGCCTTCGGCATCGACGCCGCGACCTTCGCGGTCTCCGCGCTCACGCTGGTGACCATCGCCCGGCTGCGGACCGCGGCGCCCTCCGCCAAGAAGGCGGAGGGCGCCGGGGCGCACGAGCCGAAGGGACTGCTCGGACTGCTGCGCGCCTCCCCGCTGCTGCGCGCGATCCTCGTCGTCACGATCGTGGCGAACCTGACGATGGGCGGCCTGAACCGGGTCGCGCTGCCGGCCCTCGCCACCGGTGAATTCGGGGCCGGCGCGCGGGGTCTCGGCATCATGCTCGCCGCGTTCGCCGCGGGCTCGATGATCGGCGGCCTGTTCGCGGCGGGCTTCGCCTCGGTCCGCTCCCGCGGCCGCGCCGCCATGCTCTCCGGGCTCGTCCTCGCCGCGTGCGTCACGCTGACGCCACTGGCCGGCCTCGCGGGCGCCGCGGTGCTGCTCCTGCTCGCGGGAGTGGCCGCGACCGTCACCAACGTGCTGGTCGTGACCACCGTCCAGAAGGGAACGCCGCCGCACCTGCTCGGCCGGACCATGTCAGCGATCATGTTCAGCGGCGTCAGCCTGTTCCCGGTCTCGGTCGCGGTGGTCGGATTCCTGGTTGACGCCTACGGAAGCAGCAGCTTCTTCTACATCACCGGCGCGTCGCTGCTGACAGCGTTCTGCTTCGGGCTGACCCGAAAGGCGATCCGCGCGGCCGACACGGACCAGGGCTAGGACTTGGCGGGCTTTCGCAGCAGGAGAGTGATCGGCGCGGCGGTCTCCGGCGCGTGCTGGCTGTGGAAGAGCCGCTCGGGTTCGGGCCCGTACATGGAGAAGTACCACCTGGCCGGGCCGTGCTGGTCATCGCGCCGGTTGTAGTTCTCCAGGGTGATCCGCGCGCCGCCGTCCACCGCGATGACGATGGCCAGGTGATAGGTCCACGGCAGCATGTCCGGGTACTTCGCCTCGGCGTCGGCGGCGAGCGCCTTCTCCTGCGGCGTCCAGGTCCGCGTGCTCAGGATCGCGAAGACCTCGCCGACCCGGGGCGCGACCGCCTCGTTGACGCCGAAGCGCTCCGCGATCGCGCGCCGCGTTTCGGCGTTCGCGTCGTCGTACGGCGGATAAGGCTGACCTAGCTGCGCCTTGAGCTCGTCCCGAGCCGCTCGCAGGATCGTCGGAAGGTCATCGATCGGCTCCGGGCCGAAGACCGCCTTCGTGCGCACCAGATCGATGAAAAGCTGCTGAACGACCGGGCTCGTCACGAAGCTCGCATTGATGATGCGCCCGAGCGTCTCAGCCGTCTGCGGGTTCAGGCCCGTCGCGGTCAACTGCCGGACGGCCTCCTTCTTGGCGGCGGAGTCGCCCTCGTTCTCGTCGCTCGTGACGATGGCCTTGATCGGAAACTCGGCGCCGTCGGGGTTGCGCCAGGTGAACTCGATGTGGTCGTCGTTGTCGTGAGGCAGCTGCTTGACCAGCTCCGGCACGGTCAGCTGCGGGCGCGTGAGCAGGCGCGGATAGATGGCCAACCCGTATTCGACATCGGTGAGGGACTGGCCGCGTTCGGTCTCGGAGTCGGCGGTGCGGTAGACCGCGCGCCAGTTGCCCTCGCCGGCCAGCAGGTCGGCGACCACGTTGCACTCAGTGACCGAGAGCAGCTCGTCGCCGCGCAACTGCTTCGTCTCGACGCTGTTGCTGAAGACGCGCACCGGACTGACGCGTAGCAGGCCCTTGTCTCGCAGCGGCACCGGCACGTCCGCGGAGGGCTCCAGGCGCAGCGGTGAGCCTACGCGCTCGAGCGCAGCGTTCGAACTATCGACGATCTCCTGCGTGGCGAAGAAGTCCCGGGTCTCGACCTTGGCCGCCACGCCCCGGGCCAGCGGATCTCCCGCCGCAACCACCGTGTGCCCGCTCGTGGAGAACCGCCACGAGCCCTCGACCCGCGACGTCTGTCCGCCGACCTGCCCCTGGTGACCGTACAAGGCTCCCCCTCCCGGCCGGCACGCCGTTGCGCCGACCTCATATTCGCATTCTGTCGCGAAAAGGCGGCCGTGTCAGAGGAATGATGATGGACGCTTTCAGCCGTCGTTGCCGGAGCGGGGCGGCAGGATGCCCGGCACCGGGCTGCGGTCCGTACGCAGGCGCTCGAAGACGAGGTCGAAGGTGAAGCCGGCGGCGAATCCGAGCGGGAGGACGAAGAAGAGCAGCCGGCGCACGTCGAGGTTGTCCATGAGGCCGGGGACGGCCAGCAGTTCGGTGGCGACGTAGAGCAGGACGCACAGCGCGCCGGCGCCGAGGCCCCGGGCGGCTGCTTGCGGCCAGCGGGCCGCGTCCTCGAAGGAGTTGCGGATGATCGCGCCGGACATGGCCGCGAGCATCGGCGCGACCACCAGCAGGGCCATGCCGCGCGACGCCGCAGGGGCCGGGTTGCCGGCGATGATCAGTGCGCTGAGGGCCAGCGCGATGAGCGCCACCGCGGCGATCAGGCCGAAGCCCGCGGTCCATGCGCCGCGCCGCGCCTCGCGGCTTTCCTTTTGCTCGCGCTCCTCGCGGCGGATGCGCTGGTGCAGCAGGCACTGAACCAGCCGGGCCGCAGAGTCCTGCTTCCAGTTCTCGCCGAGCAGGGCGATGTCCGTGTCGTCGGTGTCGTTGCGCACCTTGTCAAGGTTCACCCACGCCTGGCCGGCTCCTCCGCCGAAGGCCGCTACGGGCAGCAGCGGGATGTGCAGCGCCATGGCCAGGATTCCGGCGATGCGGGTCGAGCGTCCGCCGCCGACCAGAACCGCTCCGTCGCAGTCCAGCAGGGTGCGGTAGAACGAGACCTCCCACTCGGTGCCGGTGTCGCGGACGGCGCGCAGGTTCACGGCGCTGCCGGGCGGCAGGACGAAGTCTGCCTCCCGGTGGCGGGGGATGTGGGCGACCACCGTTCCCGGGGTGCCGCCGGTGTCTTCGGCCGCGTATCCCTGCACGACGTGGTACTCGGCGTAGGTGGGCTTGCTGGAGAACACCGCGAGGTCGCAGCTGGCGCGCGCCAGTTCGCGGCCGAGTTCGCGACAGGCCTCGACGGCGGTGTGCGGGTCGCGCAGCGGGGGATCGAAGGTGCGCTCCGCATCGACGCTTCCGATCACCGCGATGAGCGGACGGCCGCGCCGGTCCGAAGCCATCGGTCCCCCTCGTAAAACCCTGTGATGAAGCCGTTCACGGCCGGGGGAAAGCGTATCGTGGACACGGCTGCTCACGAGCCTGCTTCGTCGCGAGCGTATCGCCGTGTCCAGGGTGGGGTTGATCGGGATGGTCGCAAGCGATGGCGATGGTGTTCGTCAGTCACAGTTCGCGGCAGGACGAGAAGGCCGCGTGGGTCCGCGAACGCCTGCGCGAGCGCCTCACCGCGATGAACTGGGACGTGAAGGTGGACACCGACGCGTTGCAGGGTGGCGTGGAGTGGCGCGGGCAGCTCTACGGCTGGCTGGCTGACTGCGACGCGGCCGTCATCCTGCTGAACAAGGACGCGCTGGAATCGTCCTGGGTCCATCGGGAGGCCCACATCCTGATGTGGCGCCGGTCGCTCGGCGCCCGGCTCACCGTCGTGCCCGTGCTCCTGCCCGACGTGGAGATCAAGGAGATACGCGGGTCGCAGATCTCCGATGTGGCCTCGCTCCAGTTCGTGAAGGCGCGGCCGGGCGAGGCCGTGGGCGAGGGCCTGATCGAACAGGCCGTTGATCTGCTGCCAGATCTGCGCGCACCGCTGCCGCCGGAGCCGGACCGGTCCGCGATGTGTATGTGGACTGCGAAGGTGGTCTCCTGCCTCGGCCCGGTCGATGAGGCGCACCTGCACAGCGCCGCCGAGCATCTGGCCCCCGACGAGGGCTGGGGTTTCGCCTCGCCGCAGGAGGGGCGCAGATACCTGGCGCACCAGTTCCTCGGCCATCGCACGGGGGAGAGCGTCTATCAGGCCGTGGGGAAGATCGGCTTCGGACTGCCCAGGCTAGGCGACCTGGTCCGGCTGGTGTCGCCGACGTGGATCGAGGGCGCCGCGGCGCGGCAGCTCGTGCCGTTCGCCACGGTGTGCGACGAAGCGAGCGGACTGCCGGAGCGCGTATCCCGAAGAGTGGTGGCGGCGCTCAACTCCGAGCGCTCGGAGACGGCGCGACAGTACATTGATCGGGCGTTGTGCTGCGGCGACGGCTACTGGGTGCAGACGATCTCGCTCGTGGCAGGGGAATCGCAGGAAGCGGAGTTCCGCCGCGACTGCTCGGCGGCCATACGGCGTCTGCTGCACTTGGACGAGGACGAGGAACTCGACGGCGTCGGCCCATACGCGGACGACAAGCTGTACCTGGTCGTGGACCCCAACGGCGTCCCGCTGGACACGGTCGGCGCCCTGGTGGCCGAGCTGACCGCGCAGTACCCGTGGCTCAACGTGATCGTCCTCACCGGCAACGGCGACCATCAGTCGCCCGAGTGGCCGAAGACGGGGATCAAGCTGCTGCGACCTGAGTTACGGGCGCAGGACGAGAAGAGCGCCAGGCGCGCTGTCAGGGCGATGGCCGACTTGGTGGCCCGCGCGGACCCGGCAGGAAAGGGACATCGATGAACACTCCGGTGCGGCGCGGCCACTCCCGCGTCAATCCCGACCGACGCGACGGACTCGTCTATGTCCCGCCCAAGGATCTGATGCTGGCTGTTGACGTGGCACTGGCCGCCGGACGGCCACTCCTGCTGCGCGGGCGCCCCGGCTCCGGCAAGTCGTCGTTCGCGGCGTACATCGCGCGGCAGCGCGAGTGGGGGTACTACGAGCAGGTCGTCACGTCTCGGACCGAGGCGCAGGACTTGTTGTGGACCTTCGACCACGTACGCAGACTCGCGGACGCTCAGGCACATCAGCTGAGGGAGGACCGTGAATACGTGGACCCTGGGATCCTGTGGCGGGCGTTCGGACCGAACTCCGCGTCGGAGTTCTTGCGTGGCCGCCGCCTCAGGTCGCCGGCGTGGCAGCACGTCGAGTCGGGCAGGCCGTCATCCGTGGTCTTGATCGACGAGATCGACAAGGCCGAGCCGGATCTGCCCAACGCCCTGCTGGTGCCACTCGGCTCCAGGCAGATCCCGGTACCCCCGCTCGACCTGACGGTTGAGCCCGAAGAGGGCTGCGAGCAGCTGATCGTGATCACGACGAACGAGCAGCGCGAACTGCCGGCCGCATTCCTGCGCCGCTGCGTCGTGGTGACCCTGGCCGACCCCGGGGTGCCCGAACTCATCGGCATCGCCACCGCGCATTTCGAGAGCCACGGAGGCATAACCGTCAGGGAACACAGACTCGCCACAGCTTTGGCGGCGATCGTCGTGGAACTGCGCGACAAGCCGGGCTGGACGGCCGCACGGCCGAGCACGGCAGAGTTCCTCGACGCGCTTTACGCCTGCCGGCAGTTGGGGATCTCGCCCGGCGACGACCAGTGGGACACGCTGACGGAGATGGTGCTGACCAAGCCGGTGGGCGACCTGTGACGGCCGGCGGACCCGAGATCTGGCTCGCCGACCTGATCCGGGCCCGCGCACGCGTCGGCGCCGGACGCGAGTCGGATCTGCTCATCGCGCAACTCCTTCTCGGGGAGGGGTCCCGCGGGCAGCGGCCCGAGAACCTGAATGCGTTGTCGGATCTCCTCTTCGGAGACGAAATCGACGACGACGAGCTCACCGACGACGACGGCGCCGAGGCAGACGAGTCCGCGGAATCCGAGGGAGAACTCGACGATCTAGCTGCCACCTTCCCTGAGTTGGAGCCGATCCGCACCGAATCCGTCCCCGCGACGAACTGGCAGCTGGTGTCCTCGTTCCCGGCGGCGACGCAGTCGCAGCTCGACCTGCGGCCGCCGCTCATCCCCCTGCTACCGCCCAACACGACCCCGGCGATTTTGCAGACCGTGCTGCGAGCCAAGGCTTTCGACGGGGAACCGGACACCGCGCGGATGGTCGAGAAGATCGCGAGGGGCATGCCGCTGACGCGGATCATTCGGCGCCCCCGGCCGACGATGCGTTACGGCACACAGATACTCCTGGACGTCGGCGAGGCGATGGAGCCGTTCGCACGCGATCAGCGGGAGTTGGTGGCCCGGATCAGCGCCCTGGTGGGCGCCGAGGGAGTCGAGGTGGTCTCGTTCGCCGACGCGCCGCTTCGCGGCGTCAGGCGCGGACGGGCACGTACCCGCGAACCGTACGCCCCACCGCCGCCGGGAACCCGCGTGCTGATCGTCTCCGATCTGGGCGTCGGTGGCAGGACACTCAATCCGCTGCGCGCCGATCCCGAGGAGTGGCTCGGTTTCATCGACGAGATCGAGCACGCCGAGTGCAGCGCGGTCGCGCTGGTTCCCTTCTCGCGGCGGCGAATCCCCGCCTCGCTGGCGGCACGGCTGCCACTCGTCACCTGGGATCGGGGTACTGACGCCATTCGCGCGGCCGTGGCGGCGATCCGATGACCGCGGTGGACGAGCACCCCGAGGGGCCGGGGCCGACGCTCGGCATCGGGCCGGGTGTCCTCGATCTGGCGGCGGCGCTGAGCATCGCCGTGCGCATCGAACCCGAACTGATCCGCGCCATGCGTATCAGCCTCTTCCCGCACCTGGGGGTCGAGGCCGAATCCGACCTCTGGTTCCACTCGGAGCTCGTGCGGTCGCGCGGCTCCGGCGGGATCGTGCTGGATACGCAGGCGCGGGCGACGTTGCAGTCTTACCTGCGTCGGCGGATCGAGGCAGAACCGGCAAGCGCTCCGGTACATCAAACGTGGAACGTCCTCTCGCGCGTCCACGCCCACGTGTCGCCGGCGCTGCGTGTCGAGGAGGAGATCAACTGGCTCGCGGTGTCGGGTCGGGCGTCGCAGATCGAGGGACTGCTCGGCCCGGTGCTCAAGGCCGTGGCCGACGAGGGCCGGGAGGGCGTGGCACGCTGGTTCGCCGCCGCGTGGCACCGACTGCCCGAGGCCGCGCGCGAGACCGTGACGGCGTGGAAGCTCGCGCAGGTCAGCGAGGCGCTGATCCCGGGCGCGGTGAAGCTGAGGCGCACAACCGCTCCGGATCTGGCGACGACAGACCTCGCGGACATCGTCGGCCTCATCGAGGACACGAAGATCGGCGTGCGCAGAGTCGGCGACGAGATCGAGCTCGGCAGTCTGCCGCAGGGGCCTGACACGTTCGCGATCGCCGTGCCGAACACCTCGCCACGGGTGTTGACCCTGCTCGGCTCTCACGCGGATAGCGACAAGCACCTGACAGTTCCGGTCGGCGGGTCGATACGGGCCCGGTTCGACACGCCGACCGCCCACTTGCGCACCGCGCGCGGTGTGGTGTTCGAGGTACCGGTGCGCGCCGAGTCGATAAGGACCCAGAGCGCGGCGCGCATCGTGGTCGAGAGTGAGAGTCCTGAGGAGGACGCCGGGGAGTCCGAGACGTTTGGAACCATTCCGGATGCGGGCGCGCCCATCTTCTTCCTCAGCTACGCCCGAGCTGTGTCGCGGCGAAGCGAATCGGACAGGCGCGTGGAGCGGTTGTTCAACGACCTCTGCGATCATCTCACCAGCCTGGTCGATCACCCGTTGGGTGCGGAAATCGGGTTCATGGACCGCGACATGGCCGGCGGCGCGCGATGGACCGAGCAACTGCTTCGCGAGCTGGGAACCTGCCAGGTGTTCGTGGCGCTCACGTCGGTGCCCTTCTTCGAGAGCGAATGGTGCGGCCGCGAGTGGGCGGCGTTCGCGCATCGCGAGGCGGCGTCAGGCCGCGGCCAGGGCTCGCGGGAGACGAACATCGTTCCGGTGGTCTGGGCCCCGAATCTGAGATCGAGGGTGCCGAGGGCGGCCGCGAAGGTCCAGTCGTTCCAGCCGAGTAGCGAGCGCGAACGGCGTGCGTACCAGGAGCACGGCCTGTTGGGTTTGCAGGCGACCAGCAGGAACGACGAGTTCGAAAGCTACGAAAGCGTCGTGTGGCAGCTCGCGCGGCATATCGCAGAGATCTACTATAGAAACCGGATCCCGCCTCAGCGGATCATGGACAAGGACCTGCGCAACGCCTTCCGGGACGAGGAATAGCCCGACTTTCAGCGCTTTGCTAGCGGGACATAAGCGCCGCGCGATTTATCCGCGAGCGGGGCCGCTGGTCTGCTGGGCGCATGGCAGACGAACGCTCCACCACCCTCGCGATCCTCACCACGGTCTTCCACGACCAGCCTGAGCTGCTGCGCGCGGTCACGCTGGGCGACCTCCAGTCCCGCCGGCTGCTGGAGGAGGTGCGCACGCAGTCCAAGCTGTTCGGCGGACCGGTGCTGCAATACGCGGTCGGGCGCACGCACGCCGGCAAGACCACGCTCGGCAACCTGCTGTTCGGCGCCGAGGCGATGGCGGTGACCGGATACCAGGACTGCACCAACTACATCGGCCGGGTGCGGCTCAAGAGCGACATGTGCTACTTCGACACGCCCGGCGCGGGCGGCGAGGACGAGTACGAGAACTACACCCGGATGGCGCTCGGCCTGCCGCAGCCGAACGAGCCGCAGGTCGATTCGTTCGAGCTGCTCGACTTCACCGACGCCTACCTCGACGCCTCCGGGACCGTGCGCAACGTGACCGCGAGCCGGATCGGGGCGGCCGAGTACGAGCGCGAATTCGCCGTTCGGTACGCGCCGGACGTGATCGTGTACGTGGTCAGCCCGCACATGCTCTTTCTGCGCTCGGACCGCGAGTATCTCAGGGACATGCTCAAGCGGCACGGGGCGCGCCTCGTCATCGCGCTCAACCGGTGGGACGGGGTGACCAAGGACACCGACGTGGACAACGTGCGCAAGCAGATCGAGTCGGTCTACCGGCACGTGTCCGCCGACGGCTCGCTGCGCCCCCGCTTCGCCGAGTTCAACGCGCGCACCGGCGCCGGGCTCGACGAGCTGACCCGGTCGATCTGCGAGGTCATCTCGCCGGACAAGCTCGGCGGGATGCAGGCCGTGCTCAGCGGCGGCCTCAAGGAGCACGCGCGGCGCGAGCGTGCCCGGCACTACCACCGCACCCTCGACCGGATCGCCGCCCGGCTCGCCCTGCACACCGTGGACCAGCACGCCGGCGGGCTCGACCTGGTCACGCTGGCGGCCGACGGCGTCGCCCAGTACGGCGTGCTCACCTTCGAGGCTCAGGCGGAGGCGCAGGCCTTCCGGGACGAGCTGGCCGGGCACGTCGCCCAGGAGGCCGAACGGGTACGCCGCGAGCGCACCGAGGACATCGTCACCCAGAAGGTGCAGACCGGCACCCGCGACATCGTCACCAGCGAACCGGTGTTCGACACCGTCGAGACGATCGAGAACGAGAAGCGCCGCATCGTCGAGGAGATCAGCGAGAGCTCCGGGGTGGGCGTCCTCCAGTCGATGGT
>JBKOWZ010000010.1:0-20354 GCA_046724665.1 Actinomycetota bacterium | reverse complement strand
GTTGACCAGTTCGATTGCTGCCCGTACGTGGCAGTCGGTGATGTAGGTCGGGCAGGTCTCGTCGCGCATGGTTCGAGTCTGGCACCGGTCGTCCTACCAAACGGTAGGAGGCGGGGCCGTAGCGTGTGGGGCGGTATCCCTTCGTGTAGGGCGGAGTGTGTTGTGAACGTGGGTATTTTGGGCAACGGCAACCTGGCTGTGGCACTGGGCGGGGCGTGGGCCGCGGCCGGGCACAGGGTGGTGATGGCCGGTCGCAGTCTCGAGCGCGTGCGCGGGGCCGTGGATCGGATCGGCTCGAGAGCCGAGGCGGTGGCGGCTGGGGAGTTGGCGGGTAGGGCCGATGTGGTGGTGATCGCGGTGGCGTGGGAGGGCCTTGAGGCCGCGGTCGAACTCGTCGGGGGTCCGCGCGGCTCCCTCGCGGGCATGACGTTGATCGACTGCACGAACCCCGTGGATTTCACGACCGGCGCGCACAGGATGAGCTCCGGTTCCGCCGCCGAGACCGTGGCGTTGCTGGCTCCCGGGGCGCACGTGGTCAAGGCCCTGCACCTGTACGCCGGGACCGGCTGGCCGTACACCGGGGCGCCGCAGTCGGCGCCGGTCGTGGCGATCTGCGGCGACGAGCGGTCCGCCCTCGAGCAGGCCGCCGGGCTGATCGCCGACCTCGGGGGGAACAGCGCCGTGATCGGGCCGCTCGCGGCCAGCCGGCAGGCGGAGGAGACCGCCGGCTTTGTCATGCGGGTGCTCGCGGCGGGCTACAACCCGAGGCTCGCCGTGCCCGACGTCGACCCCGCGCTGCTCGCCCCCGCCCCCGCAGCGACCGCCTGAGTAGTGGTATTGCCGCCGGATCACGGGACCCTCGAGCCTCTGGGGGAGGTCGGCGCGCTTGACGAGGCACGCGGCGATTGCGAGGTCGGTGCCGACAGGTGACGACAAGCTCACCGTCAAGGACGCCGCCACCGCCATACGGATCGGCGACCCCGGACATTGTCGATGAGTTTGGCAGCGCCTCGCTTGGCTCGCTGGCAGAGGCGCGTTAATCAGTTGCATGCTGGCCGTCGCTTCGGCACTTTTGCCGCGTGACGTCACGGGACGAAGAGCTGATCGAGCTGCGCCGGGAGATTCACCGCCGCCCCGAGCTGGCCGGCGAGGAGCGGGAGACGGCCGGGCTGGTCGCGCAGCAGTTGCGCGCGGCCGGGCTTGAGGTGACGACCGGCGTTGGTGGGCACGGAGTCATCGCAGTGCTCGACGGTTCCGCGGACGGCCCGACGGTGGCGTACCGGGCGGACATGGACGCTGTGGACGCACGAACGAACGTGCTGCCTTTTCCGCGGTCGGACAGGGTTTTCGACGAGGGCTTCGCCTCGCGTGTCCCCGGCGTCGCGCACCTGTGCGGCCACGACCTGCACACCGCGATCGGCGTCGGCGTCGCCCAGGCTCTGGCTCAAGGCTCTGAGCCGGTACGCGGCCGGCTGGTGTTCGTCTTCCAGCCGGCCGAGGAGCCCCTGCAAGGCGCGCGGGCTATGCTCGAGACCGGGCTGGTGCAAAGGCTCGCGCCGCGCGAGTTCTATGCGCTGCACTGCGCCCCGTTCCCCGCCGGCACCATCGCGGTGTCTCCCGGATACGGCCTGCCCGGGCTCGACCATATCCGGATAGTGCTGCCGGGCGGTGACGACGCAGCCGTTGACGCCATCTCGGCCGAAGCGGCGCAGCTCGGCACTGTCCGATATCCGCAGAGCATCGCCGACTACCACGCGCGCTTCCACGCGGTGCTGGAGCCTGAGATCGCCGCGTCGATCCAGGAATCCGTGTGCGTCGGCCAGTGGAGCGAGCAGACGCCTGACGCACAGCCCGTCGCCAACATATTGCTGCGGGTCTGGCCGCAGCAGCGGTTCCCAGGGCTGCGCGCGCGGGTCGAGCGGCTCGCAGCGGCTGTCGGCGGATACGTCGAATATCCCGCCGATCCGTTCCCTGCCATGGTGAACTCGGCGGAGCTCAGCACCGCGGCAGGCCAGTATTTGAGCACGGCGATGGGGCCGGAGTCCGTGTTGTGGGCGCGGGCGTCTTGGCCCTTCAACTCCGAGGATTTCGCCCTGTTCCTCAACGAGGCGCCGGGCGCGATGTTCTACCTCGGCGTCGCGGACGCCGAGACGGGGATGAACGGCGCGCCGCATACCCCTGACTTCGCTGCCGACGAGCGGGCGATCGGCCATGGCGTGCGCGCCATGACCGGCCTGCTGACGGACCGGCTCGCCGCCCCGTCCGTCACGGGCGGTCGTCTGGGGCGCTGACCGGCCGACCGGAATCATCGAACTTCGAGTTCGACACCATCACCGCCTACAAGCGCCTGGCCAGCACGGACGAATGATCGCACGCACCAGCCCCCGGGGGTGAGCCGGTCGGCTTCGCCTGCCGGGGTGTGCATCGCCGCCCGATCGGCTTTCTCAAGCCGATGATTCGGCGATCACCGATGATACGAAATCCGTGACTCGCTCGGTCGGCAGGTCGGCGCGCAGCAGGATCCGCAGCCCGGCCTCGCCCTTGGCGACGATGGGGAAGAACACCGCCGAACAGTAGTAGCCTCTTTTGAACATCCGCGCCGACAAGTCGATGGCCCGGTCGGCCTCGCCGACGGGGATGACGCGCACGGCGAAGTCGTTTCCCGCGTGCGGGGTCGGCACCAACCGGTCGAAGAGCTCGACGTTGTCCCGCAACCGTCGTTGCAGCTCGCCGAGTTCCGGCGTGCGGTGCAGGGCCGCGCTGGCGAGTGAGGCGCCGAGCACCATGTTGTCGGGGCTCTGCGACCAGCCGACCGGTCCGGCGTGGCGTCGCAGGCGCTGGACCAGGCTGCGGTCGCCGAGCATGGCGACTGCGCCACCGGTGCCGAATCCCTTGACCAGCGACGCCACCACCATGGTCAGCGGATTGAGCTCCGCCCGGGAGCGCACGTAGCCTTCGCCCCGCTCGCCTACTGCGGACAGCGAGTGCGAATCGTCCAGGTAAAGGAACAGGCCGTACTTGTCCTGGAGTTCCAGCAGTCCCTCCAGCGGGAGCGCACCGCCCATCGAGTACGCGCCGTCCGCGACGTACGCCACGCGCGGATATTTACGGCAGACGTCCTCCAAATAGTCCAGGTCGTTGTGCGGCGCGGTGAGTACCACGCTCTCGTCGGCGCAGATCGGCTTCACGTGGGCGAGGTTGAAATGGGCGAAGCGGTCGAAGACCATCGTCCGGGGGCCGCCCTCGGCCACCTGGCCGCCTGCCAGCAGCGGCAGGATGCCGGACGTCAGGACGCTGCACGACAGGCCGAGCAGGATGTCGGCCTGCCACAGGTCGCCGAGTTCGTCCTCCAGGGCAGCCGAGAGATTGGGCCGGATCCGGGTTGCCGAGACCGACAGCGACGTCGACTTCGCCGCGGCCAGTGCGTCCACGGCTCCCTGAAGGACCTTCGGGTGGGAATTGAGCCCCAGATAGGAGCACGAGCACATGTTCACGAACCGGTGGCCGGTCTCCCGTATCACCAGTTCGTAGTCGGACGCCGCGTCCACGTGCATGTCGATCAGCCCGTGATCGGCCGCGGCCTGCCAGACCGGATCGGACGCCGCCAGCATTCGCTCGCTGTTGCGGTATCGGTGCGGACCGGTCGCCTCGGGTGTCTCGCCCGGGTGTTCCACTACTGTCGCGGTCACGGTTTCTCCGTTCGGTCGAGGTGCGGCGAAGTCAGTCCAGGTAGTTCACGGTCGGCGTCAGTAGCCGGCCGCGTCGTGGGCGTCGTCACCGCTCAGGGTGGGCACCATGAAGCTGCGTTCGAAGGTCAGCACGATCTCGCCGGTGGACTTGCGGCCCTCGGTGCGGCAACTGACGATGCCGACACCCGGCCGGCTCGTGGACAGGCGTTTAGCGGTGATCTCGCTCTCCGCGTAAAGCGTGTCGCCGACGAAGACCGGATGCGGCAGGCGGATGTGGCCCCATCCGAGATTGGCCACGGCGCGCCCGCTCGTGCTGCGCGCGGTCATCCCGCCGACGATGCTCAACGTGACCAGGCTCGACACGAGCGGCCGGCCCCACCTGGTGTGCTCGCTGTAAGCGGCGTCGATGTGCAGCGGCGAATCGTTCATGCTCAGCATGCTCATCAGCACGTTGTCCATCTCGGTCACGGTTCGCCCCGGCCGATGCTCGATCACCATGCCGACGACCAGTTCCTCGTAGCGGAACCCGACTGTTTCGCGGTACCGGTGCGGGCCGATCCGGCGATAGCCGCGCGGCCACGGCTCGATGTCGTCCGCCTGCGCCTCGGTCATTCGTGCGTCATCCGGAGCGCGTCGTCGAGTGTCCCGAACTCCTCGAGCAGCCGCCGGGACGCCTCGAAGAACGGACGGCCGAGCATGCCGCCGTCGACCTTGGTCACGTCGTCGGCGCTGTATCGGGCCGCCTCGACGATGCGTGCGGCACGTTCCAACTGCTCCATGCCCGGCGAGAACACCTCGTTGATCACGGTCACCTGGGCCGGGTTGAGCGCGATCTTGCCGCTGAACCCCAGGGCCAGCGCGAGTTCGGCCTCCCGGTGCGTGACCTTGGTATCGGTCAGGTCGAAGGTGGGGGAGTCGATCGCGTGGATGCCGGCGGCGTGGGCGCCGTTGACCACCCGGGCCCGTGCGTGCACCAGCGGCTCCCAGTCCACCTCGATGCCGAGCACCGCGGCGTAGTCGGCAGCGCCGAAGATCAGTGCACGCAGGCTGCCGGTCGCCGCGGCGATCTGCGCGGCACGTTCCACGCCTCGCGGCGTCTCCAGCACGGCGAACAGTTCCACGCCTGGGCACCGGGGCCGCAATACCTGTTCGACGATTTCCAGGTCGCGCGGCGACTCGACCTTGGGCACGAGGACGGTGGCGGGCTTGACCGGGTAGTCCTGGATGGCCAGGAGATCGTGCAGGCCTTCGGATTCGGTGACGGGGTTGATCCGGATGGCGCAGTGCCGCGCCGTTCCCAGGGCGGACGAGAAGAAGGCGCCGGCCTCGCTGCGGGCCTCCGCCTTGCGCCGCACCGAGACCGAGTCCTCCAGGTCAACCAGACAGATGTCGGCGCCGGAGCGGTGACACTTGGCGTAGCGCTCGGGCGAGGTCGCCGGCGTGCACAGCACGGAACGGCAGTAGCGGGTATACATTCACGGCTCCTGGTTCACGTCGATCAACACCTTGCCGACGGTCGCCCTGGCAGCCAGCGCGACGTGGGCGGCGGCGACATCACGCAGGCCTACGACGCGATCGACGTGCGCGACCAGCTGACCTCGGCGCGCGAAGTCGAACAAGGTCTCGGCGATGTGACACAGCAGCTCCCGGTTATCCACGACGTGCCGCATCCAGAAGCCGGCACACCCGACGGACTGCTCGAGCAGCGATCGCAGCGGCACGTCCACGTACTCACCCGGGCGCCAGCCGAGGCTGACCAGTCGGCCGAACGGGGCCAGTCCAGACAGCGCGGACTGCATCCGCGCACCGCCGACGGAGTCGAGGAACACATCCACCCCGCGGCCACCGGTCAGGTCGCGCAGTCGCGTGCCCAGATCGGCACCCGTCCCATCGACGAGCGCCTCGGCACCCTGTGCGGTCACGAACTCCTGTTTGGTGGCGGTACCCGTGATGCCGATGACTGAGCCGGCGCCCAGCGCGAGGGCCAGTTGGACCGCGAGATGGCCGACTCCGCCCGCGGCCGCGGACACCGCGACCGTCTCGCCAGGGCGCAGTCGGCCGGCCAGCACCAGTGCGCCATAGGCGGTAGCACCCTGTTCGAACAAGGCGACCGCCTGCCGGTCGTCTATGTCGTCGGGCACCTCGACCGTGTAAGCGTCACAGGCAGCAGCGACCTGTGCGTACCCGCCGCCGGTCCGTAGCAGCGCGGTCACCCGACGTCCATCCCGTCGGCGTATGCCCACGGCGTCCACGCCCAGCACCGCGGGCACCTTTCGGTCCGGATCGGCGCGTTGGTCCAGATCGTCGAAGTTGAGCCCGGCGTACGTGACGTCGATCAGGCTCTCCCCGTCGGCAGGCAGCGGCTCGGCCACCTGCTCCACACGCAGGACCTCCGGGCCCCCCGCCGCGTGCATGACGACGGCGTTCATCATTTCGCCAAGCATGTCCCTGGTGTGGCTCTTGCCAATGATCAACGACGCCACGCAACCTCACCGAAGATCGCGGCGCAGATTCGCGGCGCCGACTTGGATCATAAGTGACTTGATGCCGAGCCGATGGCTACAGCGTGACCCGTTCGCCCTCCTCGCGTGTCGAACGGCGTAACGAACCCATCAGGGCTCTGCGCCAGCCGGTCGCATCAGCGAACGTACCACGGCCCACCTTGATCGGCCAGTATCAGTATTCAATGAAGATCGCAGGCTACGCATGGCGGCGGCGCCGAGTGGACGGGCCGTGCAGACCACGCCATCTGCACAGACGTGATCGAGCCAAAATAAGCACCTTGTCTAAGGGGTGCTTCGCCGGGATGGCTGCATCCCGGTACCGCCGCTGCGGGTCGGGCCATTTCGCATACTGAGACGATGCGATGCGATGCGGAGACGGCGCGGCCGGACGGCCGCGTGCACACTCACGGTCCGTTGTGGACGGCCACCGCAGTGGGAACCGTCGGGTCGGATGCGGCGGCTACCGCGAGGCTCTCCATGTCCCGCAGCAGCGCCTCGCCGTCCGCCGGGGTGACATACCAACTGTCCCCGCGCAGTATGAACACGATACCTTCCGCGGCGTCGTCGATGCTCAGGAACAGCGGCTCGATCGGCTTGTCCCGCCACTCGGCCAGCCGGAACTCGGTGCGGGCGAGCAGCTGCGCGATCGCGTCCGCCGCCGACGCGTCCGGAGGCGTCGCGGTCGCGGACCTGGTCGTCTCGCTTCGCCGGTCGTTGACGTACGCCCACGTCGCACCGCCCCAGCGCGCGGCGCCCGGCTGCTCCCGGGCGAGGCGGTCGATGAGCGCGAGCTCCTCCTCCGGATCGTAGTAAGCGTTCTTATACGCCAGCCGAACGGGACCGCGGGCGCGGACCACCGCCTCGTCGAAAGTGGCTCCGGCGACATCGAGCACGCAGACGCCGGCCTGCATGACATGGCCCACGGCCTTGCGCAGGCCCGGCCGGAACCGGTTGCCCACCAGCGGCCGCAGCACAGCCGGGTTCAGCAGTCCCCGCCGGCCCAGGGCGGCGGCGTACAGGGTCAGCAGGACCGTCGAGGAGTCGGCGCGCGTACGGCGGGCGATCGCCTGCATCGCCGGGTACAGGGCGGCGGTGGTCAGGGTGCCGGTCCAGTGCTGCCGTTCGCCCCGATCGGCCGACCGGGGCATCGGGCGCGGCGGGACGGACCGCAGCTCGGTCTCGATGTGGCGCAGCCCCGCCGCGGCCTGCCGCCGCCCGGCCGGCGAGTCCTGCCAGCGGGCGAGTTCCAGCTGCTCCATGCCGCGCGGCGGCTCGGCGACGCGGGCTGCGGTCTCCTCGAAGAGCACCGCGGTGCCGGAGCCGTCCGCCACCAGATGACAGGCGATGATGACCATATGGGTCACCGCACCCTCGCGGCGCACCGCGGCAACGCGCAGCGGCCATTCACGGACGAAGTCGCGGGCCGTGGCCAGATACCGTGTGTACACCGCCTGGGCCGTCATCTGCGGGTCGGCGTCTCCGTCGGCGTCGTATACCTCGAAGGTGATCTCGCCGTCAGCGAACAGCTCCTGGGTCGGCCGGCCGTCGGCGTCGAACCGCAGCCTCGTACGCAGCGAAGGGAAGCGGGACATCATGTACCGCAGCTCATCGGCCACGTCCCGCACGGTCCGGCCGGGAGGCTGCGGCATGGGCGCGCCGATGTTGAGCCAGCCGTACCTGAGCATCGACTGCCAGACCATGCGCTGGCCCCAGGTGAGCTCCCCGGTCCCGGCGCCGTCGCCGGCGAAGGCGACGGTCACCCGGTCCGCGGGAAGGGGCGGCGCGGCGGGCGGTTGGTCGGGTTGGTCGGGCGCGGCCGTTTCACGCACCACGGCGGCGACCGCGGCGTAGCGTACCGCCTCGGGCAAGGTGGCGGGCTCAGCGAAGAACATCATCGAGCTCCTCGGGAGTGCGGGTACTGACTCGGCGACACCATTGCCTGGACCGCCGACGAGCGACCGGTTGACGGGCTGTCAACGTTCGGAGATTATCGCGGGCGTGACCGCGTCTTGCGAGAGTCCGCATCCGACTTTCGCTCAGCGCCGACGACGAGCACTGATCCTGACGATCAACCGGCCGGCGGGCCGTTGTCGAGCCGGGCCGGGCCCGGCTATCATGACCGAAGAATACTGATAAGAGAGTGGAGCACCTCGCGGGCCTGCGCGGACCGCCGCCACTCCGGCAGGCTTCTGATAGCAGAGGGTTGCCGCTGACGGAGTTCCGGCCCGTAGCCAGGGAGGTCCTCGTGGTCGCACCGCTGGGCATCGTGCCGGCGGCGGGTGGGGGTTCGCGGCTTTGGCCGTATCGGGCCGCCAAGGAACTGATTCAGATCGGGTACGAGACGGTCGCGGCGGACGGGGAGGGCGGCGCGGGGCGGCTGGTGCCGAAGGCCGCGATCGACCACGTCCTGGACGCGATGCGGCGCGGCGGGGTGAACTCGGCCTTCGTCGTGCTCTCCCCGGTCAAGTGGGAGGTCTTCCGCTACCTCGGCTCGGGCGAGCAGCGCGGCATGCAAGTGGCCTACCTGTGCCAGGAGGAGCCGAGAGGCATGCCGCACGCGCTCGACCTGGCCCACCCCTTCGTCGGGGACCGGACCGTGTGCATGGGCATGCCGGACACCCTCCTCGCGCCGGACGACTGCTTCGCCAAACTGCTGGCCTTCCACGAGAAGCGCGACGCGGACCTGAGCCTCGGCCTGTTCCCGGTCGCCGATCCGCGAGCCTTCGCGCCGGTCGTGCTCGATCCGAGCACCGGCCGGGTGGTTGACATCGTCGACAAGCCCGAGGTGCCGCCGGTCACGACCGTGTGGGGCATCGCGGCCTGGTCACCCGCGTTCGGCGAACTGCTGCGCGAGTGCGTCCGCGCGGGCGCGTCCGGGGCGCCCGGCGCCGGCGAGGGGCTGCTGAGCGAGGTGTTCCTGCTGGCCGCGCGGTCCGGGCTCCAGGTGTTCGGCCTGCCGTTCGACACCGGCCAGTACCACGACATCGGCACGCCGGCCGGCCTCATCGGCGTGCGCCGGCGCCTCGAATCGGGACCGGACGGGCCGGCGTGAGCCGCTTCCTCTTCGTCGTCCCGCCGCTGGCCGCGCACGCGAATCCGGCGGCGGCGGTCTCCCGGGCGCTGGCCGGGCGCGGGCACGAGGTGGCCTGGGTCGGCTCCGAACGCTACTTCCGGCCGCTGCTGGGCCCGGATGCGACCGTCTTCGGCACCGGGCTGCGCCCGTATCGCGGGCAGCGCGACCGCGGGTTGCGGGCCGTCCAGTCGCTGTGGGACGACTTCGTCGTCCCGTTCTGCGCGCACATCGCGCCTCAGGTGAACAGCGCGGCTGAGACGTATCAGCCGCATGTAGTGGTCGCCGACCAGCACGCCATCGCCGGCGGCCTGGTGGCGCAGCGGCGCGGGCTGCGGTGGGCGAGCCTGGCGCCCACCCAGATGGAGCAGGCTCGGCCGTTTCGCAACGTGCAGCGGGTGGAGCGGTGGATCGAGGGCCGGGTGGCGGCCGCGGCCGAGGCGCTGCTGGGCGCCGCGCCGCAGCACGATCCGCGCTTCTCGCCCCACCTGGTGATCGACTTCACCACGCCCGCGCTGACCGGTCGCCATGACCCGCCCGCACACCTCGCGCCGGTCGGCCCGGCGCTCGGCCCGCGCCCGGACGTGCCGGGCTTCCCCTGGGCGGCGCTGGACCGGGATCGCCGACTGGTGCTGGTCACGATCGGCACCGTGGCCACCGACCTGGGCCGGGACTTCTTCGCCCGGGTGGTGCGGGCGCTCGAGCCGCTGTCCGACCGCGTGCAGGCGGTGGTCAACGCGCCGGCCGCACTGGTCCCCGACCCGCCGCCGCACGTGCTGGTCGCCCCCCGCACGCCGGTCCCCGAGCTGCTGCCCCGGGTGGACGCCATGATCTGCCACGGCGGGATGAGCACCAGCTGCGAGGCGCTGCTGAACGGCATCCCGCTGATCGTGGCACCGATCAAATACGACCACCCGATCGTGGCCAGACAGGTCGCCGCCGCCGGCGCGGGACAGCACCGGCACTTCGACCGCACCAGCGCCGCACAGTTCACCGCGTCACTCGAAGCCCTGCTCGACGATCCGGCATACCGGGCCGCCGCCCAGCGCATCGCCGCCTCATTCACCGCGGCCGGCGGCGCCGAGGCGGCGGCCGAACGCCTGGAGCGGCTGGCAGCCTGATCCCGACCGAGTTCGAACGCCCTATTGCGCGAGCCGCACCGGCAGGCGCACCGGGCCGCGCAGCATCAGGTTGCGTAGCGGCTCGGGCGGCGCGGCCAGCGCCAGGTCGGGGAAGCGCTCAAGCAGCAGGGGCAGGATGATGCGGCCCTCGGTGCGCCCGAGCATGGCACCGAGACAATAGTGCGGGCCGGCGCTGAAGGCGTAGTGCTGGTCGTCGCCGCGGGTCGGGTCGAAGCGATCCGGGTCGGGGAAACGGTTCGGGTCGCGGTTCGCGGCCGCCATCAGGACGAGCACGGTGCGGCCCGCGGGCACCGGGACGCCGGCGACCTCGGTGTCCTCGGCCGCGTAGCGGACCACGAAGTGCGCCGGCGGCTCAACCCGCAGGATCTCCTCCACGTACGCCGGCGCGAGCGCCGGATCGGCGCGCAGCGCCTCGGCGGCCCGCGGGTGGGCGAGCAGCAGGAGCAGGCCGTTTCCGACGACGTTCGCCGTGGTGCGGAACCCCGCGTTGAAGAAGACGATCAGGTTCGCGATCAGCTCGTCGACGGCCTCGGCCGATCCCTCGTCCCCGCTCTCGGCCAGCTCCCGGGCCAGCGCGGAGACCAGATCGTCACGCGGCCGCGCGCGCCGGTCGGCGAGCAGGTCCGTGAAGAAGGCGGTCAGCTCGACCGCTGCCCGGTCGGCGGCGAGCAGGTCGCGGAAGTCCGGCTGGCCCAGCTCAAGCACGGCGTCGAAGGTGCGCACCAGGTCGGGGAAGCGGCGCAGGTCCGCCTCGGCGACCCCGAGCATCGTGCCGATCACCTCGGCGGGCAGCGGGACGGCGAACTCGGCGGCGAAGTCGACCGGCTCGCCGTCGGCGCCGAGACGGGCCAGTCGGTCCAGGTGCTTGCGCGTGGCGTGCTCGATCGCCGGCTCGTTGCGCGCGACCTGGCGCGCGTTGAGCGCCTGGCTGAACGGTCGGCGCATCCGGGCGTACGCTTCGGGCGGGGCGTTGAACACCGAGCGCTGCAACACGCGCAGCACGGCATGCCGGCGCCAGCCGGTTCCCGACCGGTCGAGGAACGCCGCGTCCACGAGCCGGAAGACCGGGTCGCGCAGCACCTGGCCGACCGCCTCGTAGCCGAACACGACGGCCGCATGCTTGTCGTCGGGCCCGAGGGCGGCGGCCTGGCCGAGGCGGTGCAGCTCGGCATAGTAGGGCGCGGGGTCGTTGCGTCCCGCGACTTGCAACAACGGCAGCAGCGAGGCGGTCGGGGTCATGATCGGGCCGCGCTCCCCTCTCGGTCGGCCGCGGCGGCCAGCCGCTGGCGCATCAGGAATTTGCGGACCTTGCCGGTCGGGCCGACCAGGAGGTCGTCGTCGGAGACCGACACCACCCGGCACTGCACCCGGTCCGCCGCCGACCCCAGCGCCGCGACGACCGCGGGGCGCCGGTCGGCGTCCGGATCGGCGTCGGCGGCCAGCAGGAGCAGCACGTCGGCCGTCGCCGTGCCGTCCGGGCCGCGGCTGGCGACCACTGTGCAGTCGCGCACGTCGGGGCACTGTTTGAGGATGCGCTCCTCGGTCAGCGCGGTGTACAGCCACTGGCTGCCGCCCAGATCGACCGCGTCGCTGGCGCGGTCCACGTGGTAGTACAGGCCTTCCTCGTCGCGGTACATCAGGTCGCCGGTGAGGTAGTAGCCGCCCAGGCGGTTGCGGAACGTGGACAGCGAGTCGTTCCAGTAGCCGGGGGCGAGCGTCGGCGACTTGAGCGCCGCCTGCCCGACCGTCCCGTCCGGCACCTCCCGTCCGGTGGCCGTGTCCAGCAGCTTGATCTCGGCGAACGGGAACGTGCGCCCGACGCAGCGGTCGTACTTCTCGCTGCCGAGCTGGTGGGTCATGTAGAAGGCGCTGTGCCCCATCTCGGTCGAGCCGAGCGAGTCGATGAACTTCGAGCCGGGCACCAGGCGGGACCCCTCGGCGGTCGGCTCCCGGTGGCTGCCGACCGCGACCAGACGGCGGATGTGCGCCTCGTGTGCGCAGTCGCCGGTGTTGAACCAGTTGCGCACCGAGGACAGGTCGCGCGCGGCCAGGTCGAAACGGGCCATCTCGGCCCAGGTGACCGCGAAGCCGAACACCCCCGTCGGTCGCCAGCGCTCGATCGCGTCCAGCACCGCCTCGGCGCCGCCGCGGGACGAACCGCCCTGCGCCGACAGGCACAGCAGTTCGTACCCGTTGCACAGCGCCTGGTTGATCGTGATCAGTCCGGCGGCGTGCGCGGCAGGCAGCGCGGACAACTCCCGCACGTGGCCGTAGGGCCGCGGCTCGGTGAGCCGGACCGCGCGGATCGCCGCGAACAGGCTGTGGTGCGAGTGCACGACTGCGGCCGGCACTCGCGTGGTGCCGGAGGAGTGGGTGATCGCGACCGGGTCGTCGCCGGCGTGGCGGAAGTGCTCCGGTGCGCCCTGCGGGTCGCCGCCGCCGGTCTCGGCGGCATCGCCGAGGACCGGCACGCCGAGGTCCCACTGCGCGACCTGCGCGTGGGCCGAGTCCGTGACGACTCCCACGCACCGCAGCCGCCTGATGTACTCGGCGGCGACCTCGAGCGGCATGTTGCCGTTCATCAGCGCCGGGATCGCGCCCAGGCGAGAGAGGGCGAAGAAGTTCAGGAACACGTCGGCCGCGTCGGTGACATACAGCGCGACCGGGTCGCGCCGGCCGACGCCCTTGCCGCGGAACCAGTCGGCGCGAGCGGCGGCCAGCCGGGTCAGCTCACGCAGCGACAGCAGCGTGTAGGGGGCGAAGCCGTCAACCGGCGTGTCGAAGGCGACGCGCGGCTCGTCGAGGTCGGCGCCGTGCTCGGCCAGGCGCAGCAGGACGTTTCCGGCACCCAGTTCCATGTCCGCGGCCAGCACCGAGCGGAACCTCGCCGGCGGCGTCACGCGGCCTCCCGGTCGAACGGGCCGACGTCTACGAAGTCTGACAAGACTGAACCCCTCTGGATCCTAGGCCGTGCGGGACGTGGCCGACAGCCGACGGGCCAGCGCGGCGCCGATGACCGCCATCGGCTCGGGAAGCAGCATGTGATGGTGCTTGCAGTCGAGCTCGATCACCTCGAGCGGGCCGTGCGTGACGGCGCGCCAGGATTCGGCCTTCTCGGCGGTGCTCGGCGCCTGCTCGGTCCCGGTGGCCGCGAACAGCAGGACCGGGCAGTGCAACGTGTCGGGCGGCCGCACGTCGGCCCGGGCGATGACGACGTTGTTGAGAATCACCCGCAGCAGGCGCCGGATCTCGTCGTCGGACCACGCGCTCAGGACCAGGTTCGGGCGGCGGCGGATCACGGCGAGGGCGCTCGCCTCCGGTTCGGGCTCGCCCTGCCGCAGCAACTGGGGATAGCCGAAGCTGTCCAGGACGATGTTGTAGTAGAACCAGGCGTCCTGCTCGGCGTCGAAGCTCGCCGGATCGAAGCTCGGGCTCGCGTCCATGCTCGCCAGCAGGCCGACCTCGTGCCCGCGCTCCTCGAGTTCACGCGCGATGCTGTACGCGACGGTGCCGCCCACCGACCAGCCGAGCAGGAAATGCGGGCCCTGCGGCTGCACCCGGCACACCTGGTCGGCGAAGTCCCGGGACAGCTGCGCCATGCTGGCCGGCAGCGGCTCGGGGCGCGCCAGCCCTCGGGACTGGAGGCCGTAGACATTGCAGTCGGCGGGCAGCGCGGTCAACAGCTGATGGAAGCCCCAGCTCAGTCCCCCCACCGGCGGCACGCAGAACAGTGTCGCGCCGGGCTCGCCCTCGCGCAGCGCAAGCACGACGTCGAACATGCCCTCCATGGCCTTGAGCACGGCCCTGTTCTGGCGCTTCCAACGCAGATCAGCGGCGTCCGCGAGTGGCATGACTCGGCCTCCGGCGCGGGTCGGGGCGGGATTCCAGCGATCATAGTGCCACAGCGCGGCACGCTTTAACAGAGCCATGAGTCAGCCGCCACAGGTGCCTGATTCGCGTGCGTCTCGCCACGGTTGGCTATGTACGCTGACACAGTCGGTTGACGGCCGCCGAGGGGACGTGCTGTGATGCGCCAGTGGTGATTGCGTGTGAGCGTTCCGCGTGACCGCACTCGACGCGGTGGCGGTCTATCTGCCGCCGACGCTGGTACCCGTCGAGGAACTGGCGGACCGCCTTGAACTGACGGACATGCAGGTCAAAATGTTCAGGCGGTTCCACGAGCTGCGGGAGATCCGGTTCGCCGGGGCGCAGACCGCCACCGATCTGCTGCTGGGCGCCGCGTCGGCGCTCGCCGAACTGCCTGGCAGCGCGGACCGGGTGCGCTACCTGCTGTACGGACGCGCGATGCCGGTGACCGAGCCGTATCCGGTCAACCGGATAGACGAGGTGCGCCGTGTCCTCGGCTTGGAGCACGCGCTGGCGTTCACCGTGACCCAGCAGTCGTGCGCCAGCGGACTGCTGGCGATCGCGCAGGCCGGCCGGCTGCTGGCGGCCGACGCCGCGGCGGAGCCGGCCGAGCCGGGCAGGGAGCCGCTCGCCCTGGTGCTGACCGGGGAGAAGACCTTCACCCGGCACGCGCGGCTGATTCCCGGCACCTCCGTGTTCGGCGAGGCCTCGGCCGCCTGCCTGGTCAGCGCGCACGGGCCGCGCAACCGGCTGCTGGCGTACGCCTGCGCGCAGCGCGGCGAGTTCGATCTGGTCGGCGGCGGATCGACGGCGAAGTTCCAGCGCGAATACCGCCCGGCCCTGGCCGCGGTGATCCGGCAGGCGGTCGAGCAGGCCGGGATCGAACTGGACGACCTGCGGCTGATCCTGCCACACAACGTCAATGTCGTGACATGGCAGCGGCTGTGCGTTCTGCTGCGCTTCCCGCTGGACCGCGTGGTGCTGGAGAACGTGGCCGCCGGCGGGCACCTGTTCTGCTCCGACGCGTTCGTGAACTACCAGACCGCGGTGCACCGCGGTCTGCTGGCGCCCGGGGACCGGTACCTGGTGGCCACGGTCGGGTCGGGCGAGGGCGCAACCTTCGCCGCCATGGTCTTCGAGCACTGATATCAGTGTGAGACCCTTGGGGTTCACGCTGAGAACTGACATCTTGGGCACGACGACTCGGAATGACGGGAGCTGGGCGATGGACGCGGACCAGGAGACGGTGGTCGACGCGCAGATGCGGGACGCGGTGATGGCCACGATGTTCGCCATGCTGCCCGGGCTGCTCGACTACGACGGCCCGATCACGCCGAGCAGCGTGCTGCTGGACGAGCTCGGCCTCAGCTCGTCCCTGGTCCTTGAGCTGCTGCTCGGCATCGAGGAGGCGCACGCCATCCAGATCGACCTGGAGACGATGGACGAGGACCAGGTCGCTACGGTGGCGGATCTGGCCGAGTACATCGCCGCCCACTGCGAGCAGGTCTAGCCGCGCGTGCGCCTCATCAGAGCGGTGCGCCGCGAGTTCCACGGCCCGGCGGCGTTCCTGGACGACCCGCGCAACCGCGCGTTCGCGACGGAGTACCTGGCCGACATGGCCCGCCCGCACGGGCTTGCCCTCGACACGGAGCTGTCCGGGCAGTCGTACGGGGAGATGGCCGAGGCGCTGCTGCCCGAGGTCGTCGGCGGCGACGAGGCGGTCGGCACGCTGGTGGTCGCGTACGCGAATCACGACGTCTACCCGGGCCGCGCGCTGGCGACGTACTTGAGCCATCTGTGTCCGGGCACGCCGACAGCGTTCGCCGTCTGCGACCAAGGGTCCGCGGCGGCATTCACCGCCCTGCGGCTGATCGAGGCCGCGGACCCGGCGCCGGCGCTACTGATCGTGGTCGAGCAGGCGCAGCTGCCTTACCGCAGCGAGGCCGCTGTGCCCGCGCGCAGTCGCGGCGTCGCGATGCTGTGGGCGCCGGACGGGCCCGGCGCCGCGGTGCGCCAGCGCGCAGGCGTCGCCCCGGCCGAGGTGCCCGGCCTGGTCCCGCGGGATGGGACGCGGCTGGTGTTGGGCGAGACGCTGGCCGCCGCCTGGCCCGACCGGCCTGCACATGCCGAGGTCGCCCCGGCCGGTCAGCCGATGACCGGCGTGTGGTGGCACTTGGCGGAACCGGCCGCCGCCAGCCTGACGACCGTGGCCGACTACGAACCCTCCATCGGCTGCTTCTCCTGCGTGCGGCTCTGACCCGCCCGGCGCCGAAGCCGCTACGCCGCCAGCACGAGACTGATGTTGTGGCCGCCGAAACCGAAGGCGTTGACCAGCGCGAGCTTCGCGCCGTCCGAGGGCCGCGGGCTGTCGCGGATCAGGTCGAGGTCCGCGCACTTCGGGTCGGGGTCGTCCAGGTTCCGGGTCGCCGGCAGCCGGCCGCGGCGCAGGCCGAGCAGGGACACCGCCGCGCTGAACACACCGGACACGCCGAGCAGGTGACCGGTCGCGCCCTTGAGGGAGCTGATCGGCGGCTGGTTCGGGCCGAACACGGCCAGGACAGCCGAAGCCTCCGCCGCGTCGCCCACCTTGGTGCTGGTGCCGTGCGCGCAGACGTACCCCACCTCGTCGGGCGCCGCACCGGCATCGCGCAGCGCCAGGCGCATGGCGTCGGCCGCGCCCTCACCGTCGGGGCGCGGCGCCGTGGGGTGGTAGCCGTCGGTGCTCGCGCCCCAGCCGAGTACCCGGCCGTAGCTTCGCGCGCCCCGGGCCTGCGCGAACTCGGGTCGCTCCAGGACGACTACACCGGCGCCTTCGCCGAGCACCAGGCCGTTGCGCCGCCGGTCGAACGGCCGGCTCGCCTGCGCGGGGTCGGCCCAGCCGCTCGCCAGCGCGCGGGCGTTGCCGAACGCGTCCGCGAAGGCCGGGAACAGCGGTTCCTCGGTGCACCCGCACAGCACCACGTCCGCCTCGCCGGCTCGCAGGATGCGCAGGCCCTCGCCGATCGACTGCGCGCCGGCGGCGCACGCGGTGCCCACCGCGGAACTGAAGCCACGGATGCCGAACTTGATCGCGACGCGCGCGGCGGCCATGTTCGGCAACACGCCGGGCAGCAGGTACGGGCTGATGCCGAACCGGCCCCGGCCGGCCCGCGCCACCGCCTGCTCCGACATCGTCGCGAGCCCGCCGACGCCGCCGATCATGACCGAGGTCCGCCGCGGATCGACGTCCCGCCCGACCTCCAGACCGGCATCGGCGACGGCGTCCTCGGCAGCCCGCAGCGCCATCACGATGCCGCGGTCCACGACCCGCGCCTCGACCGGCGGCAACACGCTGGACGGTTCGATCGGCGGACCGAAGGCGGCGGCTTCGACCACCCCGGCCAACGGATGGTCCGCCGGCGGTGCGGCCACACCGCAGCGGCCCGCGCACAGCGCGTCGTAGAGCTCGTTGACCGTGCGGCCCAGCGGGCCGACCAGACCGATACCGGTGACCACCGCCCCGGCCACGCCCGAAGCGTCGCTCACCGCGAGCCGACGCCCGGTCCGACGGCAAGGCGGCCCGCGCGCTCAGTCCCGCTCGACACGCTCGACCGCCAGGTCGCAGAACTCGCGGACCGTCAGCGCGCCCATCTGCTCCATCTCGTCCGAGGTGAACTTGATGTCGTACTGCTCCTCGACCCGCACGACCAGCTCGGCCAGCACCAGCGAGTCCAGGTCCGCCCCGGCCGGCCCGAGCGTGCCGTCCTCGTGGATGTCGGCGAGATCGACCTCCATGATGGTCAGCGCCTGCATGACGAAGTCGCGGATCTCGTCGCTCGAAATTGCCATGCGCCAGTGCCTCCTGCACAGTCGGGTCAGGGCCGCACCACCGGGGCGAACCGCCTCGCAGCGCCTCGAGCCGGCCCGCGCGCAGCGGAACGTCGCGACACGCAACGACTGCGCAGAGATCGTCGGTGCGCGGATCATCATGGACCTTACCCCACTGGTACGGTTTCGCAAGAGTCCTGATTCGGCCCAGGCTTCCCACCACGCACCAGCCGAATCCGGCGTATAAGTACACGTTGAAGCGCCGCGTGTGCCACGAGTGTAGACATGGTTCTGTTTCACTAAGAGAATCTTCGTTACCCGACTCCCCGGGCGAGCAGGCCGCCCCGACCGAAGGTGAGCTGTCCGACATGCGCGACGACGATGCCCACTTGACGGGCACCGCCGCAGACCGCCGCGGAAGACCGATGACACCCGCCGAGATAGCGGCGCTCATGTGCGAGATCACCGAGACCGACGAGCTCGGGGTCGATGACGACTTCTTCCACGCGGGCGGCAGGTCGTGGGAGGCGCTCTCGCTCATGGTGATCCTGGCGGAGCGATCCGGCGTGAAGCTCTCACTGCTCGACGTCTTCCATACCCGCACCCCCAGTCGGCTCGCGGATCTCATCGCCCACCGGAGCGTCACGGAGAGGTGATCCACATGGCGCCGGCGACGCTGGACCTGGTGACCCACGACAACGCGCGGCGGACGTCCCCGGCTCTACACCTCGCCGGTAACACCGTGTTGTCCTACGGCGAGCTGTGCGACTTGGTCGGCGAATCCGAACGGGCACTGCGCCATGACGGCAAGGCGCTGGTGCTGTGCGCGGGAGACCGCGATCTGCCCACCCTGCTGGCCTATATCGCCGCGCTGCGCCTGGGGCACGCCGTCGCGTTCCTCACCGCCACCCCGGAGAACCTCTCGGCGTATCAACCCGAGTTCGTCGTTCCGGCGCCCGGCGGCGGGGCCGGACTGGCCGAACTGGGCTACCACCCGGCCGCGCGACCGATCGCCGGCGCGACGGTCTTCCGCCGGGACGGCAGCCGGCCGGCGGGCGAGATCTACTCCGGCACCGCGCTGCTGCTTTCCACCTCGGGCTCGACCGGCAGCCCCAAGACCGCTCGCCTGTCCTACCGCGGGCTGGCCGACAACACCGCGGCCGTCATCCGCGCGCTGGGCATCACCGCGGCAGAACGCGCCCCCACCACGCTGCCGATCAGGCACGCCTACGGATTGTCCGTGCTGAACACCCACCTGCTGGCCGGCGCGAGCATCGCGCTCACCGAGCGCTCGCCGCTGTCGTTGGCGATGTGGGACGACCTGATCCGGTCCGGCGCCACGTCGTTCGCCGCGGTGCCGATGACCTACGCGGCATTCGGTCCGGCGCATCTGAACCTGCTGGAACGCAGCAGGGTCCGTACCATGACCCAGTCGGGCGCACGGCTGGGCGAGGAGCTTACCGTGCGGCTGGCCGACACGATGCGGCGGCTGAACGGCCGGTTCTTCGTGATGTACGGCCAGACCGAGGCGACCTCCCGCATCGCCCGCCTGGACCCCGCGGACCTGCCGGATCGCCTCGGCTCGGTCGGCACCGCGATGCCGGGCGGCACCATCACGATCCAGCCGATGCCAAGCCACGCGCGGGCGGTGCCCGGCGAGGGGGCGGTCCACTATCAGGGCCCCGGTGTCATGCTCGGCTACGCGAGCGGGCGCGCGGACCTCGCCCGCGGCGCCGAGGTGGACGTGTTGGACACCGGCGATCTCGGGTATCTGCGCGACGGCTACCTGTATCTGACCGGTCGTTCGAAACGGATCGTCAAGGTACTGGGTATCCGCACCAGCCTGGACGACCTGGAACGCATGGTGGAGCGGCCGGGTCACCCGATCGCGGTGATCTGCGGCGCCGACGAGGTGATGCATCTGGTCGGCGCGGGCGACCGGGCGGTGCACGAACAGCAGCGCCGGCACCTGGTCGAGTCGCTCGGGGTACCCAGCCGGCACGTCGTCTTCCGCCAGGTGCGCTCGCTGCCCCGGACCCCCGGCGGAAAGATCGACTACCGAACACTGGCGGCAGCCACGGAAGCGCGCGGAGGCTCGCTCGATGAAGCTGACTGACTGGCGGATCCTGTCCGATCGGGGACCTGATCTCATCGCCTGCCTGGACTTTCCCGGGGCGCGCGCGGCGGCGGGCTTCACGGACCTGGCCGAGGGGGTGCCGGTGGACGCCTGCTTCCTGCACTTCAGGCAGGCCGGCGCCGGCCCGTTGGCGGCGAG
>JBKOWZ010000237.1:0-3976 GCA_046724665.1 Actinomycetota bacterium | reverse complement strand
TCGCGGGCGCGGCCGGGTTGGCCGCCGGCGCCGCGCCGGTGAAGCTGGCCGCCGGCGCGGGCACCGTCGCCGTCGCGGCCATAGGCTTCATGCCCGGTCTCGCGCTGCGCGCCGTACGTTTCCCGATGCCGCAGCTGGTTGACGGCGCGCCGCAGGTCAGCGGCACCGCGCAGAAGGCCGCGCTGCCGCCGGGCAACGACGAGCCGGTGGACGCCGCCGGAATCGCCCGCCGCGCCCGCCACAGCCACGAACTGCTCACCGGCCTGACCGCGGCCTGTGGCCTGACGGTGCTGCTGTCCTCATTCGTGCTGGCCTTCTCCGCCGAGCACAGCGGCGGCGGCGCATGGGCGCAGGGCATGGCCGGCATCCTCGGCCTGGCCGCCCTCTCCCGCGCCCGGCTTTTCCGCCGGTCGGCGCAGGTCGGCACGCTGGTGTGGAGCGGCGTCGGCACGCTGGTGCTGGTCCTGGTCGGCGCGGGCGTGCACGTGTCCGACCTCGCCCGGCAGACCTGGTTCTTCGGCATCGCGCTGGCCGTCGGCCTGCTGCTGATCGCCGTCGCGTTCGCGCTGCCGGGCCGCTCGCTCTCGCCGCGCTGGGCGCGCACCGTGGACCTGCTCGACGGGCTGCTGCTCGCCTCGGTCATCCCGGTGCTGCTCGGCGTGCTGCACGTGTACGGCGCCGTGCAGTCGCACCACTGACGACTGATGGCGCCTGACGGCCTACGACGCCGTCGTTGATCTTGGCGAAGACCCGCCCCCGGTTCCGATAGACTTTTCCACAGTCCATCCTGTGGACACGCGCACCGCCGGGTTCACCGCGCTCGTGACCAAGACCGAGTGCGCCCGGGTGCTCAACACGAAGGAGTCCGATGGCGCTCGACGTCACGACGAAGAAGCAGATCCTCGCCGAGTACGGCACGGTCGAGGGCGACACCGGTTCTCCGGAGGTCCAGGTCGCGCTGCTGACCAAGCGGATCAACGACCTGACCGAGCACCTGAAGGCGCACAAGCACGACCACCACTCGCGCCGGGGCATGTACCAGCTGGTCGGCAAGCGCCGCCGGCTGCTCAAGTACCTCGCCTCGAAGGACATCGAGCGCTACCGCTCGCTGATCGAGCGGCTCGGCCTGCGCCGATAGCCGAAAGTCGCGGTGCTCGTCGGCTCGCCGAGCCACGGGAGCGGTGCCCGAGGACTCGGGTGCCGCTCCTTGGCGTATCGCGGTCGGCCGGTTGTGGTGTTTCGGGCCCCCACGCCTGAGCCGCATGGGTTAGCGTGACATCGGAAGGCTAGATAGTTGAGAAGGGGTCCGCGCCGTGACGGCCGGACCGACGGAATGAAGGAACGCGGCGTTCATCGCCGCAGGAGAGGCCGGTACCGATCTTCGGTAGTGGCCGTCGGACCAGCCGGCGCGGGTGCGCGTCGTGCCCAGTCCGGCGGCTTCGATCGGAGACCGGTGTCCAGGGTCGGTCGCCGCGTCGGCGGCGTCGCGTTCCGTCAGGACACGACAAGGAGGGCACCCGTGGAGGGTCCCAGCAGTTTCACCACCGAAGCGGTCATCGACAACGGCGCTTTCGGCACCCGCACCGTCCGCTTCGAGGCCGGCCGGCTCGCCCGGCAGGCCGCCGGCTCCGCGGTGGCCTACCTCGACGGCGAGACGATGGTGCTGTCCGCCACGACCTATTCGAAGCACCCGAAGGACCAGCTCGACTTCTTCCCGCTCACCGTGGACGTCGAGGAGCGGATGTACGCGGCGGGCCGCATCCCCGGCTCCTTCTTCCGGCGCGAGGGCCGTCCGTCCGAGGACGCCATCCTGACCTGCCGCCTGATCGACCGGCCGCTGCGTCCGTCGTTCGCCAAGGGCCTGCGCAACGAGATCCAGATCGTCGCGACCGTGATGGCCCTGCACCCCGACCACCTCTACGACGTGGTCGCGATCAACGCGGCCTCCGCCTCCACCCAGCTCGCGGGAGTCCCCTTCTCCGGCCCGATCGGCGGCGTGCGCGTCGCCCTGATCGAGGGCCAGTGGGTCGCCTTCCCGACCCACACCGAGCTCGAGCGCGCCGTCTTCGACATGGTGGTCGCCGGGCGCGTCCTCGAGGACGGCGACGTGGCGATCATGATGGTCGAGGCCGAGGCCACCACCAGCACGATCGAGCTGGTCAAGGGCGGCGCGCAGGCGCCGACCGAGGAGGTCGTCGCCGAGGGCCTCGAGGCCGCGAAGCCGTTCATCAGGACGCTGTGCCACGCGCAGGCCGAGCTCGCCGCCCGGGCCGCCAAGCCGGTGGCCGAGTTCCCGCGCTACCTCGACTACCAGCAGGACGCCCTCGACGCGGTCACCGAGGCCGTCGCCGCCGACCTGGCCGCCGCGCTCACCATCGCCGGCAAGCAGGAGCGCGAGGCCGAGCAGGACCGGGTCAAGGCCGCGGCGATCGAGAAGCTGACCGGCCAGTTCGAGGGCCGCGAGAAGGAGATCCCCGGCGCCTTCCGCGCCCTGACCAAGAAGCTGGTGCGCGAGCGGATCATCCGCGACCGCGTACGCATCGACGGCCGCGGCGTGGCCGACATCCGTGCCCTCGCCGCCGAGGTCGAGGTGGTCCCCAGGGTCCACGGCTCGGCGCTGTTCGAGCGCGGCGAGACGCAGATCCTCGGCATCACCACGCTCAACATGCTGCGCATGGAGCAGCAGCTCGACACGCTCGCTCCCGAGACGCGCAAGCGTTACATGCACAACTACAACTTCCCGCCCTACTCCACCGGCGAGACCGGCCGGGTCGGCTCGCCCAAGCGGCGCGAGATCGGCCACGGCGCCCTCGCCGAGCGCGCGCTCCTGCCGGTGCTGCCCAGCCGCGAGGAGTTCCCGTACGCGATCCGGCAGGTCTCCGAGGCCCTCGGCTCCAACGGCTCCACCTCCATGGGCTCCGTCTGCGCCAGCACGATGTCGCTGCTCAACGCCGGCGTGCCGCTCAGGGCCCCGGTCGCGGGCATCGCGATGGGCCTGGTGTCGGCCGAGATCGACGGCAAGACCGAGTACGTCGCGCTCACCGACATCCTCGGCGCCGAGGACGCGTACGGCGACATGGACTTCAAGGTCGCCGGCACGAAGGACTTCGTGACCGCCCTCCAGCTGGACACCAAGCTCGACGGCATCCCCGCCTCCGTGCTGGCCCAGGCGCTCAAGCAGGCCCGCGACGCGCGGCTGCACGTCCTGGACGTCATGCTCGAGGCGATCGACGCGCCGGACGAGATGTCGCAGTACGCGCCGCGGATCATCACCGTCAAGATCCCGGTGGACAAGATCGGCGAGGTCATCGGCCCGAAGGGCAAGATGATCAACCAGATCCAGGAGGACACCGGCGCCGACATCACCATCGAGGACGACGGCACGATCTACATCGGCGCGGCCGACGGCCCGTCCGCCGAAGCGGCCCGGCAGACCATCAACCAGATCGCCAACCCGACGATGCCCGAGGTCGGCGAGCGGTACCTGGGCACGGTGGTCAAGACCACGACCTTCGGAGCGTTCGTCTCGCTGATGCCCGGCAAGGACGGCCTGCTGCACGTCTCGCAGCTGCGCAAGATCGCCGGCGGCAAGCGGGTCGAGAACGTCGAGGACGTGGTGAAGGTCGGCGACAAGCTCCAGGTGGAGATCGCCGAGATCGACCAGCGCGGCAAGCTGTCGCTGATCCCGGTGGTCGCCGAGGAGGGGGACAAGGACAAGGAGTCCAAGGACGCCAAGGCGGACTCCGCCGCGGCCGACGCCCCCGCCCAGGACTGACCGGACCAGGATCGCCCCGCGGCGCCCCACACAGGTAGAACATTGATACAAGTGGTCGAATCGACGGCGTCCCCGGCCCAGGCCCCAGCCCGCGCGGCCGGGGCCCCGGCCCGCTCGGGTAGCGGCCGCGCCTCCGCGGACGTCACCGCTGCCGGCGTGGGCGCGGACGACGTCGCCACCGTGCGCCGCGCGCTGCTTCCC
>JBKOWZ010000006.1:0-6851 GCA_046724665.1 Actinomycetota bacterium | reverse complement strand
GTATCGGCCTGGCCGGCCGGCGCGGTGTCGGCCTGCTGCGGCGCCTGCACGGCGTCGAGTACCCCGCTGAGCTCGGCCGCCGTCTCCTGGCTGGTCGTCGTCATCGTCTCAGCCTCCCGTCGGGAAGTTCGAACGGTGCGTGGGTTCCATGTCTGAGTCCTCCTGCGGGGAAAGTGCGGCGGGACGTGACGCCTTCACCGGGTGGAGGCCCGCGGGGACGCGTTCTGATACAGCGCGCCGCCGCCGGACGCCCTGTATCACCGCGGGTTCGCCCGCTCCTCTCGTCACTGGAGCCCGAAGCGCGGCGCCGCCGCCCCCAGGTCGAAGAGGAGCCCCAGCGCATGGAAGCCGAACCGTTCCAGCACCTCGAGCGCGTCCCCGGGGACTTCATGCAGAACCCGTACGAACTGCTGGCGAAGTTCCGGGCCGCCGGGCCGGCGCACGAGGTGGTGTTCGCGCACGGCGCCAAGGTCTGGCTGGTGACCGGGTACGACGACGTCAAAGCCCTGACGAATGACCCGCGGGTGAGCAAGGACGGCCGGCGGATGAACGAGCTGTTCGCCCGGCACAGCGGGATCGAGCCGGACGAGCAACCCGCCGCCGACGCCGAGCAGGACGGCGAGAGCGAGAGCGGGCAGGACGCCGGCCATGCCGGGGTCGGCTTCGACGACGAGCTCGCCTCGCACATGCTCAACAGCGATCCGCCGCGGCACACCCGGCTGCGCGCGCTGGTCGGCAAGGCGTTCACCGCGGCGCGGGTGGAGCGGCTTCGCCCGCACATCGAGCAGGTGGCCGACCGGCTGCTCGACGCGTTCGCCGACCGCGAGGTGGTGGACCTGATGGACGAGTACGCGGTCCGGCTGCCGATCACCATCATCGCCGAGCTGTTCGGGATGCCCGAGCAGGACCGCGAGCAGTTCCGGCTGTGGGCGCTGAAGCTGGTCGGCGCGGGCCAGGACCCCGACGAGGTGGCCGAGGCGTCCCGCAGGGTGGTCGAGTACGCCAACGCGCTGATCGACGAGAAGCGGGCCAACCCCGGCGACGACATGACCAGCGAGCTGGTGCGCGTCACCGACAACGGCGACCGGCTCACCCAGGGCGAGCTGGTGGCGATGCTCTTCGTGCTGGTGGTCGCCGGGCACATCACCACGATCTACTCGATCGGGAACGCCGCGCAGAACCTGCTGACCCACCCCGGCGAGCTGGCCAAGCTGCGCGCCGACCCTTCGCTGATGCCCGCCGCGGTGGACGAACTGCTGCGCTTCGACGGACCGTCCGGGGTCGGCACCTTCCGGTTCACCAAGGACGAGATCCAGGTCGGCGACAAGGTGATCCCGGCCGGGCAGATCCTGGCGCTGTCCTGGCACTCGGCCAACCGCGACCCGGGGCGCTACCCCGACCCGGACCGGCTGGACGTGACCCGAAAGCCGCTGGGCAGCATGGCCTTCGGCCACGGCATCCATTACTGCATCGGCGTTCCGCTGGCCAAGATGCAGATCGAGGTCGCGCTCAGCCGGCTGATCGCCCGCTACCCGCACCTGCGCCTGGCCGTCGAGCCGCAGCAGCTCAAGTGGGAGAACAGCTCGCTGCTGCGCGGGCTGGTCGAGCTGCCGGTGTCCGTGCGGCCGGCCGAAGAAGAGCGCTGAGCCTGATGGCCCAGCAGCCTGATGGACCAGCCCAATGACCTCAGACGTGGGAGTCGGTATGTCCAGACGTGAAGTCGAGCTGCTCGCGATCGGCGCGGGCCCGTCGAACCTGGGACTGGCCGTGGCGCTCGAGGAGCTCGCTCCCGACCTCGCCCGCGGCGCGCTGATCATCGAGCGCAGCCCCGCGATCGAGTGGCAGCCGGGGCTGCTGCTGCCCGAGGCGAAGAGCCAGGTCTCCTTCCTCAAGGACCTGGTGACGCTGCGCAATCCGCGCAGCCGGTTCACCTTCCTCAGCCATCTGCGCGCCACCGGCCGGCTCGACGACTTCATCAACATGAGCAGCCTGACGCCCTATCGGCTGGAGATCTCCGCGTACCTACAGTGGGTCGCGCGGTCGCTGGACCTGGTCGAGCTGCGGCTGGGCACCGGCTGCGCCGCGATCCGCCCGCAGCGCGACGCCTCCGGGGCGGTCGAGCGCTGGATCACCACGCTGGACGACGGCTCCGAGATCGCCAGCCGCTACCTGGTGATCGGCAGCGGCCGGGACGCGAACATCCCCGAGGTGCTGGCCGGGCTGCCGGAGAGCCGGATCGTGCACAGCACCCGGTACAGGCCGGCGGTGGCCAGCCTGTCCAAGCAGCTGCCCTACCGGGTCGCCCTGGTCGGCAGCTCGCAGAGCGCCGCGGAGATGTTCCGCTCGCTGCGCGGGGACCTGCCCAACAGCGAGGTCGCCTGGCTGATGCGCTCGGTCGGTCTGACCGCCGACCAGTCAAGCAAGTTCACCAACGAGCTGTACTACCCCTCGTACGTCGACGAGTTCTTCGAGTACCCGGCGGAGGGTAGGGCGCTGGTGCTCAAGGAGCTGTACAAGACCAACTACTCCTGCATCACGCCCCCGATGTTGCAGAGCCTGTACACCGACTTCTACCTCGACCGCCTCGCCGGGCGCACCGACCGGCGGCTGGTCACGCTCACCGACATCACCGCGGCCCGCGAGCAGGACGGCGAGGTGATCCTGGAGCTGACCGACCGGCGCACCGGCGAGGTCAGCGAACTGCGCCGGGACCTGGTCTTCCTGGGCACCGGCTTCGCCTGGCACACGCCGCGTCTGGTGCGCGCGCTGGCCGACGCCGCCGGAGTCGGCGAGCTGCGGGTCACCCGCGGCTACCGGATGGCGCTGCCCCAGCCCTCCCCCGCGGCCTGCTACCTGCAGGGCATCAACGAGGCCACGCACGGGATCGGCGACTCGCTGCTCAGCGTGCTGGCCCGGCGGGCGCAGGACATCGTGCAGGACATCCTCGAGCACCGCGGCTCCGCATCAGGCGTCTTCCCCGAGCGCACCGACGCCGTGCTCACCGACACCATGCCGACTGACACCGTGCCGACTAACACCGTGCCCACCGGGAGCGCCGCATGACGATCACTGAGATCCGGCCCGCCTCCGTGGCCGAGCTGCGCGACGAGGCCTACGAAGCGCTGCGCGCGGCGTTGCCCGCGGCCAACCTGGCGCAGGCGCTGCGGTGCAGCGCCAGGCTGCACGCCGCGCTGCCGGACCGGGAACTGCTGGACCGCAACCTGGTGATGGTGGCCTACGGCGGCGGGAAGGACAGCTCGTACACGCTCGCCTTCGTCCGGGCGATGCAGTTGATCCTCTTCCGGATACACGGCAGCACCTTCCGGCTGAGGGTGGCCACCAACCGGCACGCCGGGATGCCGCGCGCGGTGCTGGAGAACGTGCACCGCGAGTACCGGGCGCTGATGCTCTATCAAGACCCCGGCTGCGAACTGCTGCTGGTAGACGGGGACGAGGTCAGCGCCTTCGACGTGGACTCGCCGCAGCCCGAGCACATGGTGCGCCGCAACCGCCTCGACATCCTGATGACCGGCCACCGCACCTTCGCCGACGGCCGGCCCACCTTCTGCAACGCCTGCAACCTGAGCGTGTTCAACTCCTTCGGGGTGGCCGCCGCGTACGGACCCGGCGCCGATCTGATCATCACCGGGGACTCACAGGACGAGCAGCGGCAGTACACCGCGTGGGTCGGCCGGCTGGCCCGCCGGCTGGCCGTGCCCGCGCAACCCGCGCAGCGCGCCTCCGGCGGACCGGAACGGCTGCTGGCGCGGTTGGACGCGATCGGCCAGGCCTACTTCGCCGACATCCACGGCCCGGACGACGCAGCGGCGCTGGCCGTACGGCGCGTGTACTCGGACGTGCCAGCCGGGCTGCAATTCTTCTCCATCTACGACGACACGGCGTACCGCGCCGGAGACCACTTCGAGCTGCTGACCGGCTTCCTCGGCTTCAAGTTCGACGACCTGGCGTTCAGCTTCACCGAGTCGGACTGCGGCAACCCGGCGCTGATGGCGCATCTGCGCGCGCTCAAGTGCGAGCACGTGTACGGCCGCTCATACGACGAGGGGCTGGCCGAGTACGTCGAGTTCGCCCTCGGGCTGATGCGCAAGAAGGACTTCCCGCCGGACCTGATCGAGCTGATGCGTGCCCGGTACCAGAGCCCCGGCGCGACCGACCGGATGCGGCGCACCGCGGCACGGTACGCCTGGGAGACCTTCGGCCTGGCCGAGGAGCAGCTGGTCTGCATGGCCTACTCCCCCTTCGCGCAGCAGGCCGCCGGGCTCGGCGAGTTCCTGTCTCGCGAGCATCCCGCGCTGGCCGACCGTACCGAGGACGTCAGGGCCCTGCTCGCCGACGACGCGCGGGACGACTCGGGGCTTGCCGCGCAGCTGCTGCGTATCAGCGGGCTCGAACTCTCCCAGCTGCGGGTGCTGTACGGCCGGTCCCTGCGGCGCCCCCAGGCGGCGGGGGCCGACGAGCCCGGCGACGAAGCGGCCGGCACCGAAGTCATCGGCGCCGTGCTGGCCGGCGACCCGCACAAGACGGTCATCCGCACCCGGACCGCCGCGGGCGGCCCGGACATCCTCGAACAGATCTCGGGAAGGTAAGCCATGGCAGCTGAAGTCGTACACCTCGACCGGGAAAACCTGCTGCACGAGTACGGACTCGACACGCAGCGGCTGTTCCCCTGGGACGTGCTCAACGCCCCGTTCGAATCCTCATGGGCGATCGCCCAGCCGCACACCTCCTCGGTCCTGCACTCGCACCACGAGCACGAGATCTTCATCGCGGTGCGCGGCAGCGCGGTGGTCGAGTGCGACGGGGAGCCGACCCCGTTCGAGGCCGGCGACGTCTGCTTCTTCCGCCCCGGCCACCAGCACCAGGTGATCAACGACGGCGACGAGACCTTCGTGTTCTACAGCGTCTGGTGGGACGCCGAGATGGCCGAGCGCTTCCTGGCCCGCAACCTGGCGGAGGCCCACGCATGAGCACCTACTCCCGCACGCCGATGAACCCGCGGCCCAGCGAGGACGAGCGCCCGGTCTACGTCCTCGGGCCGAACCCGACCCCGAACGGCGGCATGCACCTGGGCCACATGGCCGGGCCGTACCTCGCCGGCGACGTGTACGCCCGCTACCAGCGCGCCCGCGGCCGCAAGGTGGTCTTCACCACCGGCACCGACGACAGCCAGACCTTCGTCAAGGCCACCGCGGCTCGCAAGGGCGTCGATCCGCAACAGCTGTGCGACGAATCGACCGAGCTCATCCGCGAGGCGCTGGCGGCGATGGGCATCTCGGTGGACGGATTCGGGCCCTTCGACGAGGGCTACCGCGCGTCGGTGATGGAGTACTTCACCGCGCTGCACGCGGCCGGGAAGTTCCAGCTCAAGACGGTCAAGCTGCCGTACCTGGAGCGCACCGGCGAGTTCATCGTCGAGGGCTTGGTCGAAGGCGACTGCCCGGTCTGCCTGACCACCTGCCGCGGCGGCCTGTGCGAGACCTGCTGCCACCCGAACAACTTCGACCAACTGCTCAACATGCACTCGACCATCGACCCGAACGACATCCCGGTGCTGAAGGAGGCCACCATCCTGGTCTTCCCGATGGAGGAGTACCGGGAGCAGCTGACGGCCTATCACGAGGCGTGGGCGCCGTACTGGCGACCGCACATGGTGCAGATGGTGCGGGACCTGCTCTCCCGGCCGCTGCTGGACGTGCCGATCACGTACCCGCTTGAGTGGGGCATGAAGGTGCCGTTCCCGGAGACGCCGGGCCAGGTGTTCAACGCCTGGCTGGAGCTGATCCCGGCCGGTATGTACACGTCGGCGTATGCGGCTCGGCAGATCGGCTGGGAAGTCGAGACCGGGCAGCTGTGGTCGCCCGAAGAGGACATGCGCATCGTCCACTTCCTCGGCTTCGACAACGCCTACTTCTTCAACCTGACCCACATGGCGCTGCTGATGGCGCACGGCGATAAATACGTGCGCCCGGAGTGGATCCTGACCAACGAGTTCTACGAACTGGAGAGCGAGAAGTTCTCCACCAGCAAGGGCCACGTGCTCTCGGTGCAGGAGATCCTGTCCGAGGTGCCGCGCGACCTGGTCCGGCTGTACCTGGCGCTGACCGCGCCGGAGTACCAGCGCACGACGTTCACGCGTACCGGGCTGGAGAAGGTGACCGAGGGCCGGCTGGTCGGGCCGTGGAACCGGCTGGCCACGGCGCTGGGCAAGGCGGCTGCGGAGCTCGGCGCGGCGGGAGACGGTGGCGGCGCGCAGGCGCTGCCGGTCTCGGACGCAGGCCGCTCGCACGCCGCGGTGCTGCTGGAGCGGTTCGACTTCGGCTACGAGATGCCCAACTACAGCATGAACCGGTCAGCCGACGCGGTCCTCAACCAGATCGGCCGGCTGGCCCGGATCGCGGGCACGCTGGACGGCGTCGGCGTCGATCAGGACCCCGAGGCGTGGGGCGACCTGTTCCTCCAGGCCGAGGCGCTGCTGGCGCTGGCCTCGCCGATCCTGATCGACCTGGCCGAGGCGGCCCGCGAGGCCGGCGGTTTCACCGGCGTGCTCGCTCCCGGCGCCTTCGACGTGGCCGAGGTCGCGCCGTTCGCTCCCCCGCTGCTGCCACACACGCTGCCGTCAGCCGGCGGCTTGAACGCGGATCGGTGAGCCCGGTGCGCGTCGTCGTGGTCGGCGCGGGAGTGGTGGGCCTGCTCACCGCGGTGGAGTGCGTGCGGGGCGGGGCGCTGGTCGAGCTGGTGGACCAGGCCGACATCATCCCGCACGAACGCTCCGCGTCCTACGACTCGCACCGGGTGGTGCCTGTCTCTTATACACATCTCCGAGCCCACGA
>JBKOWZ010000045.1:0-47480 GCA_046724665.1 Actinomycetota bacterium | reverse complement strand
GGTAGTGCTCGGTCCCGCAGCCGGCGCACCGCCGGATGTGCCCGGCGGCGGCAACCTGGGTCGGGTTGCCGCAGCGCGAGCAGTAGCGATGGCTGCGGTGCCAGTACTCGAGGGCGACCGCGTGCGTGAGCAGCCCGGCGTCCCGGTCGGACAGGTGCAGGCCGACCTCGCGCAACGACGCGGGGCGCGCGTCGCCGTCGAGCCGGCCGGGCAGGGTCTCGGCCGGGACGGCGAAGAACGTGTAGCCGCGCTCGTCCCGGCCGAGCAGGTACCGGTCGCCTGCGGGCGCGTCGTACGAAGGCAGCGTGACCAGGCGGGGCCGGGTGGCCCCGGCGACCACCGGGTCCGGCTCGTCGAGCACGAAGGCGCGGCCCTCGCTCACCACGAGCACCCGCGTGTCCGGGTTCGACCACGCCGCGGACAGCGCCAGCTCGTCGAGCCGCAGTTCCGCGGTGCGGTCCACGTTGCCCCGGGCCAGGGCGAGCCGGCCGAGCGGTCCGGTCGCCGCGTCGCGGTGGTCCGCCATTGCTCGCTCCCCCTCCATCGGGTGCAGCCGTGACCGCCGCCGTCGGCTGTCCAGCGCGCACCCGTACGACGAACGGTCAACGTGTCCGGATGATCATTTGTTCCGGGCCAGATCTTCCCACAGGTAGGCGGCCGCTTCCGCGCCCTTGAGCAGCCCGGCGACGTCCGCCTTCTCGTTCGGCGCGTGCCAGCCGTCCTCGGGCAGCGAGATGCCGAGGAACACCACCGGCGCGCCGAGCACCTCCTGTAGATCGGCCTCAGGGCCCGAACCGCCCTCGCGCGTGTAGAGGATCCGGCGCGGCTCGCCGTCCGGATCGTCGGCGAACGCACGGCCGAGCGCGCGGGTGACCGATTGCAGCGCCGGGTGCTCGAGCGGAGTCAGGCAGGGACGCACGCCGTCGCCCTCGAAGGTGAGCTCGTAGTGCATCCAGGCAGGGATCCGCTCGGCCAGCCACGTCTCGAGGGCCTTGCGGACCTGCGCCGGGTCCTGCCCCGCGACCAGCCGGAAGGAGAGCTTGGCGTGCGCCTCGGCGGGCACGATGGTCTTCTGGCCTGGCCCGGTGTGCCCGCCCCACAACCCGTTGATCTCGGCGGTCGGCCGGGCCCAGACCCGCTCCAGGGTGGTGTATCCGACCTCGCCGACCGCCGCGGGGGACTTGGCGGTGCGCAGCCAGACCTCCTCGTCGAAGGGCAGTTCGGCGAACAGGCGGCGCTCGGTGTCGGTCAGATCGACGATGCCGTCGTAGAAGCCCGGCAGCGTGACGCGCCGGTCGGCGTCGTGCAGCTGCGCGAGGATGCGCACCAGTTCGGTCAGCGGATTGGGGATCGCGCCGCCGAACGAGCCCGAGTGCACGTCCCCGCTCAGCCCGCGCACGTCGATCTGCGCCGCGACCAGGCCGCGCATGCCGGTCACCGTCGAGGGCGTCTGCCGGTCCCACATGCCGGTGTCGGAAACGACCACGACGTCGCAGGCGAGCCGGTCGGCGTGCGCGCGCAGCACCGGCGCGAAGTTCGGCGAGCCGACCTCCTCCTCGCCCTCGACGATCAGCTTGAGGTTCACCGCGGGGGCGGTGCGGCCGGTAGCGGCCAGGTGCGCGCGCAGGCCGAGCGTGTGGAAGAACAGCTGGCCCTTGTCGTCGGAGGCGCCGCGGGCGTACAGCTTCCCGTCGCGCACGCTGGGCTCGAAGGGCGGGTTCTGCCACAGCTCGAGCGGCGTGGCGGGCTGGACGTCGTGGTGTCCGTACAGCGCGACGGTTGGCGCGTCCGGGTCGCCCGACGGCCATTCGGCGAAGACGGCGGGCAGCCCCGGCGCGCCCGAGCGGTCCGTGGTCTCCCAGATCTCGACGGTCGGGAACCCGGTCGCCCGCAGCTTCGCGGCCAGCCATTCGGCGGACGCCCGCACGTCGCCGGCCCGGTCGGGGTCGGCCGAGACGGAGGGGATCCTCAACCAGTCCTTGAGATCTTCGATGAACCCGGCCGAGTTCTGCTCGACGAAGGTCCGCACCGGTACTGTGGCGTCGGTAGACATGAGCCGACCATATCGGGTCGCCGCGCAACCGCTTACTGCACACCCTTACCGCAAGCGCTTGCCGCCGTTACCCGCCCTTACTGCACGTAAGTGGACAGGAATCGCGCAAGGCCCTCTATAGCCTCCTCCAGATCCTGCACCCGCGGCAGCGTCACGATCCGGAAGTGGTCGGTGGTCGGCCAGTTGAACGCGGTGCCGTGCATGACGAGCATCTTCTCGGCGTTCAGCAGATCCATCACGAAGCGCTCGTCGTCCACGATCTTGTACACGCTCGGATCGAGCCGCGGGAAGGCGTAGATGGCGCCCATCGGCCTGGTGCACGAGACGCCGGGAATCTGGTTGAGCAGTTCCCAGGTGCGGTTGCGCTGATCCCACAGCCGCCCGCCGGGCTCGGTGAGCCGGTCGATGGACTGGAAGCCGCCGAGCGCGGCCTGGATCGCGTGCTGCACCGGGACGTTCGGGCCGAGCCGCAGGTTGGCGAGGATCTCCAGGCCCTGTATGTAGTCGGCGGCGTGCTCCTTCGGGCCGCTGACCACCATCCACCCCATCCGGTACCCGGCCGCGCGGTAGGTCTTGGACAGCCCGTTGAAGGTGATGGTCACCAGGTCGGGGCAGGAGAGCGCGGTCGGCCGGTGCACGGCGCCGTCGTAGAGGATCTTGTCGTAGATCTCGTCGGACAGCACCATCAGCTGATGCCGCCGGGCGATCTCGACCAGCCCGGCGACCGCGTCGTGCGGATAGACCGCCCCGGTCGGATTGTTCGGGTTGATCACCACGATCGCCTTGGTGCGATCGGTGACCTTCGCCTCGATGTCGGCCAGATCCGGCACCCAGTCGGACTGCTCGTCGCACAGATAGTGCACCGGCCGCCCGCCCGCCAGCGCGGTCGCGCCGGTCCACAGCGGATAGTCGGGAGCCGGGATCAGCACCTCGTCGCCGTTGTTCAGCAGCGCGTGCAGCACCATGCCGATCAGCTCGGAGACGCCGTTGCCGATGTAGACGTCCTCGATGTCGAGGCCGGTCAGCCCGCGTGTCTGGTAGGACTGCACGACCGCGCGCCGAGCCGAGGGCAGCCCCTTGGAGTCGCCGTAGCCGTTGGAGTCGGGCAGCCCGAGGATGACGTCCTGAACCAGCTCATCCGGCGCCTCGAAGCCGAAGGGAGCAGGGTTGCCGATGTTGAGCTTGAGAATGGAGTGGCCCTCGGCCTCAAGCTGCTTGGCTCGGGTGAGGACGGGTCCGCGCAGGTCGTACTGGACCTCGGAGAGCTTCCTTGACTGCTTGAACTCCATGCGTCACTCCATGGCGCGGGCACCTTGGCCGGTGGTTTATTGCCTGATGCCCGTTTCTACCAGGCTCGCCGCCGCGTCCGCACCGTTGTTTCGCCATCCGGCCGCGGCCACCTACGCAACGCCGTCGTCGAGCCGCCCCAGAACCAGCAACGCGGCGTCGTCATCCAACTCGCCGCGCATGTGCTCGATCAGCTCCGAACGCACAGTCACAGCCACAGCCCGCGGATCGAGTCCGGCGGCGGAACCGTCGAGCCCGCGCAGCAGGCCGTCAAGCGGAAAGAACTCGCCGGATCGGCCCCGCGCGTCCGAAACCCCGTCGGTGTAGAGCACCAAAGCGTCGCCCGGTTCGAAGGCGATGGCATGGGACGAGACCGCGTACGGCTCCTCGGCGAGCGAGCCGAGCCCGAGCGGAAGGGTCAGCCGCTCCGACTCGATCGCGAACGCCTGGCCGTCGCGCATAAGGTACGGCGAGGGATGCCCGCAGTTGACAAGCCTGGCCTCGCCCGCCTGCACGCCAGTCTCAGCCTCAGCGCCCGCCCCCACACCTAATGTGCCTAACGTGTGTGTACCGCGCGCATCCCACGCCCCAGGAACCTGCACCAACACCGCCGTGGCAAAGTCCTCGATCCACACGCTGGCTTCGTCCCCCGCCCCAAGCGCGAGTTCCCCTCTCCCCCGCAGCGCCCCAGGTCCGCCACGCCCAGCTCCAGCCGCGTGCCGGATCAGCGCCGCGTCAAGCCGCACGGCCACGCCCTCCAGCGTCGGCTCGACCGCGCCCGCCTCGCGAAAGGCACCGAGCAACGCGGCCGCGCCGCTCACGGCGTCGAGACCGTTGCCGCGCATGTCGCCGAGGATCGCGCGGACACCATACGGAGTATCGATGACCTCGTAAAAGTCCCCACCGACGTGCGCACCGGTCGCAGCGGACAGGTACTCGACGGCGGTAGCGACCGGCCCGATGCGCTCGGGTATCGGCCGCAGCAACACGCGCTGCGTCACCTCGGCAATCTGCTGGACCTCGGCGTAAGCCCGCTGCATGCGAATCCGGCGACGCACGACGAAGTAGCTCGCGAACGTGACGGCGAGCACCGCCGACGCCGTACCGATCCGCTCGCCGAGTTCTCCAGGCGCTCCAAGCTCCCCGGGATCGCCGCCCGGCGGAACGAAGGCGACCACCGCGCAGGCGCAACCGAAAGCGACACACATACGCCGCCCGGACCCAGCGCAAGCAATCGCGGGAGCAGCCGCGAGCAGCGGCGTGAGCTGCTCCCCCATGCGCAGCGCGAGGCTGGGCACGAGGATGCCCAGCACCCACAGCCCCGGCGACACGAGCAGCAGGTACCACCAGATGCGGCGCGGAGCAGCACGCCCGACCCCCACTGACCGCGCACTACTGCGAGAGCGGTCACTGCCACGGTCGCGATCACGCTCGCTGTCGCGGTCATGGTCGCGTCCACTGTCACTGTCACGGCCGCGGTCATGCTCACGATCGCGGTCGCGGTCATGGTCGCGTTCGTTGTTACGGTCGCGGTCATAGTCACGATCATGCTCGCGACCACGCATCGGATGCGCACCGTCAGTGTGTCTGGCACTGTCAATGTGCGCGGCACCGTCGGCGTGTTCGGTGCTGTCTGTGTGTCCGACGCGCGCGGGGTGCGTCGAGCCCAAGGGAGATGCTGCTGTCACGGTGAGGAGAGGGTACGGCTTTTCAGCGACCAGTGGTGACGAATCCAACACTGTTCGCATCGCAATCGCCATCGCAAGCGGCGGCCAGGTCACGCGACGGCGCCCTCCGCAGGTCAACTAAGCCGCGCGCAGCCGTTCGAGCGCCCGAAGTCAGGCAATGGCCCGCAGACCACTGAATCAGTCCAGCCAGACCACAAGCAACCGTCAGGCACGACACGCTCAGCCAGCCCCACAGACCCACTGAACCAGTCCCGTGACGCCACAAGCGACCCTCAGGCACGGCACGCTCAGCCAGGCCCGCAGACCCACTGAACCAGTCCCGTGACGCCACAAGCGACCCTCAGGCACGGCACCACGTCCAGCCAGGCCCGCAGACCCGCTGAATCAGTCCGGTGACGCCGCAAGCAGCCGTTCAAGCGCAGCGCGATCGGGCAGATCCGCAGGCCGCTGAATCAGTCCGGTCCGCACATAGAGGAACGCGGCGCGCACATCCTCGACCGGTACTCCAGCCGACTCCGCCCAGGCGAGGCGATAGACAGCCAGCTGCAACGGATCGGCGTCCGCCGCCCGGTTGGTCTTCCAGTCCACGACCTCATAGTTCCCATCTGCATCCTGATAAACGGCGTCGATCCGGCCGCGGACGATGTGCCCGCCGAGCAGCAGCTGGAACGGAGCCTCGACCCGATGCGGCTGCCGGTCGGCATAAGGCGTGCGCAGAAAGGCCGCCTTGAGTTCGGCGAGGTCTTGGTCGCCCTCGATCTCCTCTTCGGCGAGCAGGTCGAGTTCCTCGTCGTCGAAGAGCGTCAACTGGCCGAAGCGCCGTTCGACCCAGGCGTGGAACTCCGTGCCGCGCCGCGCCTGAGGAGCCGGCGGTCGAGGCATCGGTCGGAACAATTCTTCCGCGAAGGCGTCGGGATCTGCGGCGAACGAGACGAGCCGAGTGGCCGACAGCGTGCGGGGCATGCGGACGTCGAACCGTGCCTCGTGCGCACGCTGCAACTCACCGAGCAACGACTCGATGTCGGCGTCCCAGCCGTCAACGAGCGCACGCAACGCAGGCGGCAACGGATCCAGCTCAGAATCCTGCCTAGGCTCAGGTTCCGAGCTCAGCCCGGACACTGACTCAGGCTCCGACTCCAGCCCCGACGTTCGCTCTGGCTCCGAATTCAGCCCCAATGCTGGCTCAGACTCCGAGTCCAACTCCAACGCTGGCTCAGACTCCGACTCCAGCCCCGACACTGGCTCAGACTCCGACTTCAGCTCTAACGCTGGCTCTGGCTCCGAGTTCAGCCCGGCCACTGGCTCAGGTTCCGACTTCAGCTCCGAGGTTGGCTCTGGCTCCACACCATCCGCGCCCCCTGCATCTGGCCCCGCACCATCCGCCTGCCCCGCACCATCCCCGCTCCCCGCACCCTCTACATCGTCAGCGCCATCCTCCTCATCCTCCTCATCGACGTGTTCACCGTCCTCGTCCTCCTCCCCGGCTTCCTCTTCCTCTCCTAACGCACGCAGCTCGGCGAGTACCGCCTCCGCAGCGCGGCGCCGCCAGTCGCGCGCCTCGCCGTTCAGGTCCGGCGGCCACGACAGCTCCCGCGACGCGGCCAACGCCGGATTGCGTTCGTCCTCACCCGGCGGCGCGGCCCAATCCGTGACCTCGCCGTTGTCCGGATCGGCGAGGCAGTGCGCACGCAGCGCGGTGAGCATGGCGTTCGGTCCGCGCGGCATGGTCTGCGTCGGTCCCCACCAGTGGCTCGAGACGATCAGTCGGGACTTCGCCCGCGTCAGCGTGACGTAGTTCAGCCGCAGGCTCTCCAACTGCGCGTGTTGCTTCATCTCCGCGTCGAAGTCGTCGAACGCGGCGTTGTCCCGCTCCGGGTCGAGCAGCGGCATCGGGTCACCGCGCAACTCGTGCGGAAGCTTCGATCGCCGGGCCGTCCACTTCTCGATCTTCGCCGGCTCCGGGTACTGGTGCGGGACGACGACCACTTCCCACTCCAGGCCCTTCGCCTTGTGCATCGTCAGGATCTTCACCGTCTGCGCGGCAGTCGGCGGCAGGTCGATGTCCAGGCCGCGCTCGTGGTCGGCCGCCGATCGCAGAAATGCGCGAAAGGCGGTCACCGACTGCTCGCCGTCCAGATCGGTGAAGCCGCCTGCGACGTGCAGGAACGCTCCGACGGTCTCCGCGCAGCGTTGGCGGAAGGCCGCCGGGGACGCCGCGATCTCCACGTCGAGACCGGTCTCTTGCAGGATGCGGTGCAACACGTCGAGCACCGGCTCGGACAGGCTGCGGCGCAGTCTGCGGATCTCCGCCGCGAAGCGGGCGAAGCGCCGCCGAGCCTCCAGCGAGAAGGGCAGGTTGTCGCCGGGATCGGCGAGTGCGTCGGAGAGCGAGACCACGTCGGTGGGGTCGCTCTCGGCGGCGGATCGGTCCAGGGGGCTGACGGTGTGGTCGCGCACGGGCCGGACCAGGTCGCGGGCGCGCCGGCCGAGCAGGGCCAGATCGCGCGGGCCGATCCGCCAGCGCGGGCCGGACAGCAGCCGGACCAACGACGCGTTGGCGATCGGGTCGTCGAGCACGTCGAGCATCGCGACCAGGTCCGCCACCTCGGGCAGGTCGAGCAGGCCGGAGAGACCCACGACCTCGACCGGGATTCCGCGTCCGTGCAGCTCGGCGTAGAGCTCCGGGATGTGGTCGCCCTTTCGCACCAGGACGGCCACCTGTGACCAGGGCACCGTGTCGCCCAACTCCTGAATGCGATCGACGAGCCAACGCACCTCTTCCGCGTAGGTGCGCAGCAGCCCGGCGACCGCGTAGCCGAGATTCACCTTCGCGGCCGCCGGTTCCAGGCGGCGCACCGAGTCGTGGTGCTCGCGCAACTGGACGGACTGCTCGTTGGCGAACGTCAGCAACCGGCCGCCGCTGCGCCGGTTCTCGGTGAGCGGGTAGACCCGGGCCGGACTGCCGTCGCGTCGTCGGAAGTGCTCGGGGAACTGGTCGATGTTCGCCGCCGAGGCGCCCCGCCAGCCGTAGATCGACTGGCACGGATCGCCGACCGCGGTGACCGGGTGACCCCCGCCGCGTTCCGGATCGGGACCGCTGAACAGCGCGGCGAGCATCCGGCGCTGCGCTACTGAGGTGTCCTGATACTCGTCGAGCAGGACCACCCGATACTTCGTCCGCTCGATCCGGCCGACCTCGGGCGCCTCCTCGGCCAGCCTGGTGCCCAAGGCCATCTGATCGCCGAAGTCCACCAGGTCGCGGGAGGTCTTCAGTCGCCGGTAATCCTCGACGAGGCTGAGCAGTTCGCCGCGTTCCCGCGCCTTCGCCGCAGCCTCCAGATACCGCCGGTAAATCAGCCCCCGCCGATTGCTGCGGCGTCCGACCGCCCTGACCGACTTGCCGGTGATCGGATCCCGGTACAGCTCGGCCGCGCCGGCGAAGTCGCGGTCGAACTCGGCGAGCCGACGCGGAGCAACTACGTGCTCAGACAGCTCGGCGTCCAGGTCGATCAGGTCCTTGGTGATCGTGCTGATACTGCCGCGCAACGCGTCGAACGGTCCGGTGGCGGCGCGCACTACTCGCGCGGCGAGGGTGTAGCGGCCGGCGTCGGCGATCAGTCGCGCGGAGGGTTCGACGCCGAGGCGCAGGCCGTGCTCCTTGATCAGCCGGTCGGCGAAGGCGTGATAGGTGGAGATGACCGGCTCGCCGAACTCGACGGCTTCGGCATCCGCTTCGTCGATGCCCGGGACGCCGACGTCGCGCGCACCCGCCGGGTCGATCGCGCCGAGGTCGCGAGCGTCGTCGCCGACCAGGCCCGCGGCAGCCAACGCGGTACCGACTCGGTCACGCAGCTCGGCCGCGGCCTTGTTGGTGAAGGTCAGGCCGAGCACCTCACCAGGTCCGACCATCCCGGTGGCGACCAACCAGACCACCCGGGCCGCCATGACCGTGGTCTTGCCCGAGCCCGCGCCGGCGACGATCACCGTCGGGGCCAGTGGGGCGGTGATCGCGGCAAGCTGCTCGTCGGTGTACGGCACGCCGAGAACCCGCCCAAGGTCGCCCGGCGTCTCAATGTGCTGCTGTCGTGGACCTCCCCTGCTGATCATGACGGCAGCTCCCGGCCTTCGGGCTGCCTCGGGCAGACCTTCTTCAGCCGGCAGATGGCGCAGACATTCGACTCGCCATAGGCGTGGAAGCGCTCGTCGAGCACGCGTTGCGCCACCTCGGCGACCAGCTTGGTCGCCCACTCCGGGTCCTGCTGCACGCCGCGCCCCGGCTGCACGAGAACCGTGGGTCCGGGCGCGTCGCTGCGGTCTCGCGGATAGACCAGCTCGGCCTGCGCGACGGTGGATGCTGTCGTAGTTCCGTCCTGTAGCGCGGTCCCATCCGGCGATGCGGTCAAGTTCGGTGGCGCAGTCCCGTCCTGTGGCGCGGTGGACGTGGTCGGCGGGGTCGGTGACGCGCCGTACGCCCCGGACTCGACTACGAGCTGATAGACACCCAACTGCGGGTCCTGAACGACTTCGGCCCTGCTCTTGGGCGTGATCGAGGTCTTGAAGTCCACCAGGTACGCGCGGCCCTCGGCGTCCAGCTCGATACGGTCGATCGCGCCGCGCAACACGACCGGGATACCGCCGACGGTGAGTGAGGTCTCGAACTCGTGCTCGGCCGCGGCGAACACGCGGCCGTCGGCGCGGTTCTCGTGCCAGACCAGGAAGCGTTCCAGCGCCCGGCGGGCGGCCCGCTTCTCCTGCTCGGACTTCCAGGGCGCGTCAAAGGGCAGGCTGTCCCAGACCCGGTCGAGGCGGTCCATCAGCACGTCGATGTCCGCCTTGGTCTTTCCGAGCGCCACCTCCTCGGCCAGGGCGTGGAAGAGGACGCCGATGCCCTGGGCGTCGGTCGAAGGCTCCTTCGCCGAGGCCTGGCTCTCCAGGAACCAGCGCAGGCCGCAGGCTTCGAGCGCGGCGACGGCGCTCGCGGACAGGCGTACCGGGCCGCCCGGATCCGCGATCGGTGTGTCGTTCTCGGTGTAGTCGTACAGGCCCCACCACCGGAGCGGATGCGCGTTCGGGACGAGCCGTCCGCCGTCCGCCGCGGTGGCCGAGGCGAGCCGGGCAAGCCGACGGACGGCCTCGGCACGCAGCCGGGGCGGCGCCGCCGGATCGGCCGCGGCGCGGCGCAGCTCCGCTATCAGCGCGGCGAGATTCAGCGGACGGCGGCGGAATCCGGCGGCGCGGCGTACCTCTACCCCGAGCTCGCGCAGGAACCGCGAAGGCGACTCGCCGTCCTCGTCCGAGTCGTCCACAGCGGTAACGACCAGGTGTTCCCGGGCGCGCGTGACCGCGACGTAGAACAGCCGACGTTCCTCGGCCAGGATCGCCGCCGAGGGCGGCGGCTCGGTCAGCCCGGTGCGGCCGATCCGATCCGGCTCCAGCAGCGAGCCGCGCCGCCGTAGGTCGGGCCACAGCCCTTCCTGCACTCCGGCGACCACGACCAGCCGCCACTGCAACCCCTTGGAGCGGTGCGCGGTAAGCGCCTGGACCGCCCCGCCCCGCACGGCCCGGTCGGCGATCGTGTCCGCGGCTATCGCCTGCGCCTGGAGACTGCTGATGAAGTCGGTCACGCCGACGTACCCGGAGCGCTGCCGCGCGCGAGCGGCCTGCGCGAACAGGGCGATCACGGCGTCGAGATCGCGATCGGCGAGCCGTCCGGCCGAGCCGCCGCGCTCGACGGCGCGCCGCAGTCGTTCCGGCCAGCCGGAGCGAACCGGAGGCCGGGCGCGCGTATCGCCGTTCCACAGCAGCCAGAGGGCGTCCTCGATGGTGCGGCCCTCGGCGAGACTGTCCCGCGCGGACTGAAGCAGCCTGGCGACGACGAGGGCTGATCCGCCGACGCGCGGATCGATCGCGGCGAGTATGCGTGGATCGGCCACGGCCTCGCGGATCAGGTGATCAGCCGGTCGAGCGAGCGGGATTGAGTCGGCGGTGACGTCAAGACCGGCGTTGGAGTCTGCGGCGTCGGGGGATGGCGACGAGGGGGGTGCGCCGGAGGCGGCGGATCTAGCGGCGGCTAGGGCGGCCTGTTCTTCCGCGCGCAGTGCGCGGCCTAGCCGTCGCAAGTCCGCGCTGTCCATTCCGCCGAGAGGGCCGGTCAGCAGGCTGCGTGCGACCTGCGCGGTCAGGGCAGCCGGCTCGGCTGCGCAACGTAGCGCCGTCAGCAGGGTGGCGACCGCTGCCTCCTGAGCCAGTGGCAGGTCGTCGCCGAGCACCTCGACGGGGACGTTCGCGGCGAGCAGGGCACGGCGCACCGGGGCGAGTTGCAGGCCGTCGCGTGCGAGCACGGCCATCTGCTCCCAAGGCACCCCGTCTTCCAGATGGGCACGGCGCAGCAGGTCCGCGATCGCGGCGAGTTCTGATGCCGCGTCGGGGAAGGCGATCGCCTCGACCTTGCCGACATCGCCACTGGTGGATTCGGGCTCGGGTTCCGATTCCGAGTGCAGATCGCGGTGCTGGCGGATGCGTTCTGCGGGCAGGCGGGTAATTGGTATCCGGCGGGCGACCGCTCGCGAGGCTTTGAGCAGGGTCGGTCCGGCGCGCCTGCTGGTGCGCAGGACGACGATCCGGGCCGGTTCGCCGTCCGGCTGCCGGAAGGCCTCGGGGAAGTCGAGGATGCCGTTCAGGTCCGCGCCGCGGAACGCGTAGATCGACTGGTCCGGGTCGCCTACGACTACCAGGTCTCGGCCGTCTCCGGCCAGCGCACGCAGCAGCCGCACCTGAGCCGAGTCGGTGTCCTGATACTCATCGACGAAGACGGCCCGGTACCGGGTACGCAGCGCCGTGCGCACCTCCTCCGTCTCGCACAGCAGCACCGCGCGATGCACCAGTTCGGCGTAGTCGAGCACGCCGCGCGCGTCGGCCACGTCCAGGTACTCGCCGAAGAAGCGGGCGGTGGCATGCCAGTCCGATCGGCCGGTCTGCTCGGCGAACGCCCGGAGGTCCTCCGGGTCGAGTCCGAGGTCGCGCGCCCTCGCCAGCACCGCGCGCAGCTCCTCGGCGAAGCCGCGGGTGCCCAGGGCCGCGCGTAGCGTCGCCGGCCAGCCGCCCGGGCCCGCGCCCCAGCCGCCGGGCTCCACGGTGCCGCGTACCAGCTCCCGGATGACCACCTCCTGCTCGGGGCCGGACAGCAGCCGCAGCGAGTCGCCGAGCAGTTCCGGCTCCTGATACTGGCCGAGCAGGGCGTAGCAGAAGGAGTGGAACGTGGTCGCGGTCGGCGCGCCAGCGCCCGGGGCCAGCCGCGCCCCGATCCGCTCACGCAGTTCGGCCGCGGCGGCGCGGCTGAAGGTGAGCACCAGGATCTCCTCGGCGCGCAGCGCCTTGGGGCCCCTGGTGCGGTCGAGCACGGCCTCGACCAGCGTGGTCGTCTTACCGGTGCCCGGTCCGGCCAGCACCAGCAGCGGGCCGCCGCGGTGCTCGACGACCGCGCGCTGCTCGGGGTCGAGCCGCGGTCCGCCGAGCGCCGCGGCCGGAGGCGGACGCAGCAGACGGAACGGCGCGGCGGCACGTTCGGCGGATCGTGCGCTCATCGCTGCCTCCTTCCGGTCTCGGCGCGGCCCGGCTCAATGGACCGACATTGGCCATGACAGCACAAACCGCCGACAACGGGCGGAAAGTCGGAAAGAGGCTGTGGATAACTCTTGGTCTTCGGGTAGTTCACCACAGAGTGCCGGATGGATCCGGCGGATCGAAATTCACGGACCGTCCCAGGCCGCCATCCCACCGGGCCGTAGCCAAATTCACCCGTTCGCGAGATTTGTCATACGAGGTGCCCTCCTCCTCGTAGTGCCGCGCCGCCTCGCCGCGCAGGTGCGGCGGCAGCGTGCCGGAGGCGTTGACCACCCGCCACCACGGCACGCTCGCTCCGTGCCGGGACATCACCGCTCCGACCTGCCGCGGTCCGCCGTCCTCCAGGTATTCGGCGATGTCACCGTAGGTCATCACCTTGCCACGCGGAATCGACTCGACCACGTCGAGCACCTGCCTGATGAACGCGGGTGACTCGGGGTCGCCCTTCGGAGCTACACCTGGCTGCGTCACAATCAACCTTCGGGAGGATTTCCGCCGTCACGGGGAGACGCCAGGATATCCGCGGTGAAAGCCCCTCATCGAACCTAGCCGGGGCAGCGGTTCACCGCGCATCGCACATCCGGGCTGCGCACAACCACCGGGATAGGTAACGATAGGGGCGAGTGTGCGTTCGCACAGCGGGATCGCAGTTAAGCGCGAAGACGAAGACATGGACGAGGCGGGCCTGAACGGGAGCGGGGACCCAACGCGCGGCGTGGCCATGCGTATCTCAGGCGTGCCCAAAGCCATACAGGCCACGCTGCTGCCCGGCCAGGTAGCCGTGGACGAACCGCCCGAACCGCGGCGGATAAGACGCCCGCCCGACCTGATGAGGTTGCTGTTCGAGGCCTCACTGATCTCGGTCGTGCTGCTGCTGGCGATCCCCGGAGCGAGCACGACGACCGGCCTCGAGACGGACATCCACAACAGCCTGACGATCGCCCCGCAGCTGTTCCTGTCTACCATCACGCTGCTCACCAACATCGCGACCGCGGTGATCCCGGTCGGCCTAGCCGTCGAGCGGCTCTATCGACGCGAAGGGCGGCGCGTCGCTGACGCCGTCATCACGGCGGCGATCGCGTACCTCGGGGCCGCGCTGCTCAACCTGTGGATCGACTCGACCGCCTCGCCGTCCTGGCTGTCCGAGGTGCTCACCCGGCACCTGAACAGCAGCACGACCACGCCTCTGCACGTCTACATCGTCACCCTCATCGCCTTCATCACCATCATCGGGTTCGGCGACCGGCCCGCGTTGCAGACCTTCACGTGGTCCTGCGTGTTCGCCTACGCCGTCGCCACGCTGATCGACGGCGACAGCGCGCTAGTCGGCCTGATCGTTACCTTCCTGTTGGGCCGGTCTATCGCGTTCGGGTGGCGTTACGCACGCGGCGTCGTCAACGCGCGGCCTACCGGACACGACGTGGTGGCGTCACTGTTCGACGCCGGACTCGAACCGGTGGCGTGCCGCTGGATCGGTGAGACCGACGACACCCGGCGCTACGAGGCCGACACGCATGACGGCCGCCTGCTCGACATCATCGTGCTGGACCGGGACAGGCAGGCAGTCGGCCTGGTCTACCGGCTGTACCGGCGCATCAGGCTGCGCGGCCCGGCGCAACGTCGCAACCTGCTGTCGTTCAGGCGCGCGGTGGACCAGGAAGCGTTGATGTCCTACGCACTGCGGGACGTCGGCATCCGCACCCCTCGCCTGCTGGCCGTGCGCGAACTGAGCGCGGACGCCGCGCTGCTCGCTTTCGAGCGCGTGGAGGGCCGCACGCTCGACCGGTTCGCGGCGGACGAGCTGACCGACGAGTTGCTGACCCGGATCTGGCAGCTTCACCAGCAGATGCAGCTGCACCAACTCGCGCACCGCCGCTTCGCCCTGGACTCGCTGTTGGTAGACCGCGACGGCCAGGTGTGGCTGCTCGACCTGCGCAACGGCGAGATCGCGGCCAGCACGCTGCAAACTCGGCTGGACACCGCCGAACTGATGGCGACTCTGGCTCTCAGTTACGGACCCGAGCGCACGGTACGCATCGGCGCGCAGGTACTCGGCGTGGACGCGATCGGCGCGGCGCTGCCGATGCTGCAACCGGTCGTGCTCACCCGCACCACCCGAACGGCCGTGCGTAAGGAGAAGGACCTACTCCAGCGCATCCGTGAGCAGATCCTGACCTACCAGCCACAGGCCACGCGGGTCGCCGAACCGGTGAAGCTGGAGCGGCTGCGGCCGCGCACGCTGCTGACCGCCATCGCCGGCTTTGTCGCGGCGTACCTGGTGCTGTACCAGCTGACCAGCGCGAAGATCAATCCGGGCACCATCCTGGCCGCCGCCTCGCCGTGGTGGGCAGTCGTCGCGGTGCTCGCGTCCTTCACCACCTACGTCGCAGCGGGGATGGTGCTGACCGGGTTCATCCCGGAACGGCTGCCGGTGGTACGCAACTTCCTGGTGCAGGTGGCGGCTGGCTTCGTGTCCATCGTCGCGCCGGCCGCGGTCGGCGGCGTCGCGCTCAACACCCGCTACCTCCAGAAGCAGGGCATCGGTACCGGACCGGCGGTCAGCGCGGTCGGCGCGTCGCAGGCGGTCGGCTTCATCATGCACATCGCGCTGATCGCCGCGTTCAGCTTCATCGCGAACACCGGCACGAGCGGCCAGAGCGGCAGCTACGCCCCGTCCACGGTGATCATCGCCATCCTGTTGTCGATCGCGGTGATCGCGATGGTCACGATCAGCGTGCCGCCGCTGCGCAAGTTCGCGGTGACCCGGCTCAAGCCGTTCTTCGAGGGCACCCTGCCCCGGCTGCTCGACGTCGCGCAGAACCCGCAGAAGCTCGCGATCGGCCTCGGCGGCACGATCCTGCTGTCGCTGATGAACGCGCTGTGCCTGTGGGCGTCGATCCTGGCGATCCAGCCGCACGCCCACATCTCCTACGCGACCACCGCCGTCGTGTTCCTCACCGCGCAGGCGGTCGGCTCCGTGATCCCCGTACCGAGCGGCATCGGCACCGTCGAACTGGCGATGGCAGGCGCACTCACGAGTATCGGCGGACTTCCCGCGTCGATCGGCGCCCCGGCGGTGTTCCTCTTCCGGATGCTGCGTACGTATCTTCCGGTCATTCCGGGGTACTTCGCGTTTACGCATCTACAGCGCAAAGACGCGCTGTAGATGCGTTACCCGGCCGACGACTAGTAAGTCGGCTTGTGCGGCTCGATCTGGTTGACCCAGCCGACGATGCCTGAACCGAGATGCACCGCGTCGGAGAATCCGGCGGCCTTCACTATGGCCAGGGCCTCGGCCGAGCGGTTGCCGCTCTTGCAGTGCAGCACGATCCGCTTGTCCTGGGCCAGCTTCGCCAATCCGTCGCCCATGACGAACTCGTTCTTCGGGATCAAGGTCGCGCCGGGGATCGAGACGATCTGGTACTCGGCGGGCTCGCGCACGTCGATGATCTGGATGTCCCGGCCCTCGTCGATCCACTGCTTGAGGGTGGCCGGCGTGATCGTCGAGCCCTTGGCCGCCTCGACGGCCTCGTCGGAGACCATGCCGCAGAACGCCTCGTAGTCGATCAGCTCGGTGACCGTCGGGTTCTTGCCGCAGATCGCGCACTCCGGGTCCTTACGCACCTTGACGGTGCGGTAGGTCATCTCCAGGGCGTCATAGATCATCAGACGGCCGACCAGCGGGTCGCCGACACCGGTGAGCAGCTTGATGGCCTCGGTCACCTGGATCGAGCCGATCGATCCGCACAGCACACCGAGTACGCCGCCCTCGGCGCACGAAGGCACCATGCCGGGGGGCGGGGGCTCCGGGTAAAGGCAGCGGTAGCACGGGCCGTACTCCGACCAGAACACCGACGCCTGGCCGTCGAAGCGGTAGATCGAGCCCCACACGTACGGCTTGTTGAGCAGCACGCACGCGTCGTTGACCAGGTAGCGGGTGGCGAAGTTGTCGGTGCCGTCCACGATCAGGTCGTACTGCGCGAACACGTCCATCACGTTCTCGGAGTCGAGCCGCTCCTCGTGCAGGACCACGTTCACGTACGGGTTGATCTCCAGCACCGAGTCGCGCGCCGACTGCGCCTTGGACCTGCCGATGTCCGACTGGCCGTGGATGATCTGACGCTGGAGGTTGGACTCGTCCACCGCGTCGAACTCGACGATGCCGAGGGTGCCGACCCCGGCGGCGGCGAGGTACATCAAGGCGGGCGAACCGAGACCTCCGGCACCCACGCAGAGCACCCTGGCGTTTTTGAGCCGCTTCTGGCCGTCCATCGCGACGTCCGGGATGATCAGGTGGCGCGAGTAGCGGCGCACCTCATCGACGGTCAGCTCACCGGACGGTTCGACCAGTGGAGGCAGCTTCTCAGGTGCTGCGGACACAGCCGTCCTCTCAGTCGTGCCTGTTTGGAAGAACTTTCTCTACCCAACCGTGCCACCTTTGAGGCCATTCCCGTCGATGACGACCGCAGGGTGAGATCGGGCGTAAAGTCAGAGCTTGGGTGGAAACACACCGGACGAGGGGTTCGACCGTGACCGACCAGCAGTTCCCCGAGGTGCGCGAGGCTCCCGAGGCCGACGCCGCCGAGCAGGCGCAGGCCACCGACCAGCGGAGCGAGGAGCCGGACGCCGCTGACGGCGTGCCGCAGGAGCCGGAGGTGATCGAGGTGCCCTGGGATGCGGATCCGGCCGACGCCGCCGAGCAGGCCGTGGCGGTCCCCGTGGACGAGGACGAATACCGCTGAGGGCAGGTTCGAGCCCGTTCGCCTGGTCTCCTGAGGTTACCGCCGCGTACGATGCGATGTGACCTGCTTCACCCGCGAACCCATAGCAGAGGCACCGTGACTACAGCCGACACGCTCTACACCGCCGACGACCGTCCCCGGTCGGCCCGGCTTCCCCGGCTGGCCCGTCGCACCCAGTTGCTCGGCGCGGCGCAGGAGGTCTTCGTCGCTCAGGGCTACCACGCCGCGGCGATGGACGACATCGCCGACCGCGCGGGTGTGTCGAAACCCGTGCTCTACCAGCACTTCCCCGGCAAGCTCGACCTGTACCTGGCGCTGCTCGACCAGCACTGCGAGGCCCTGGTCGAGGCGGTACGGGAGGCGCTGGCGTCGACGACGGACAACAAGCAGCGCGTCGCGGCGACGATGAGCGCGTACTTCGAGTTCGTCGAGCACGAGAGCGGCGCGTTCCGGCTGGTGTTCGAGTCCGACCTGACGAACGAGCAGGCGGTACGCGAGCGGGTGGGCAAGGTGGAGCTCGACTGCGCGAAGCTGATCAGCGCGGTGATCGCGGAGGACACCGGGCTCGGCCCGGACGAGTCGATGGTGCTCGCGGTCGGCCTGACCGGGATCTCGCAGGTCACCGCGCGCTACTGGCTCTCGGCCGGGATGCCGGTGCCGCGCGACGCCGCCGCGCAGCTGATCTCGCAGCTCGCTTGGCGGGGCATCGCGGGCTTCCCACACCTCTGAGCACGGCGAAGAGGGTGCGGGCGATGAACACTGTCCGCACCTCTGAGCGCAGCGAAGAGGGTGCGGGGCATCAGCACAGTCCGCGGCTCTGAGCGCAGCCGCGTCGCGCCGCGTTCGCGCAGAGCGGACTTGTGCACGGCCTGGATCGACGCAGTGGGCGCGGCCGAGCACGTAGGCTGCGCTGTAGCGTCTTCTGTTCCTCGAAGACCGGCGTCTTGTCTACGTGGAAGGAACCTCTGTGGAGATCAAGATCGGCGTGCAACACGCGGCCCGGGAGCTCTCGCTGGAGTCCGAGCTGAGCGCCGAAGAGGTGGAGAAGGCGGTGGCCGCCGCGCTCACCGGCAAGTCGGGCCTGCTGGTGCTCTCCGACGAGAAGGGCCGCAAGCTGATGGTGCCCGCCGACCGGCTGGCGTACATCGAGATCGGCGAGCCGACCGCGCGCCGGGTCGGTTTCGGCGCGCTCTGATCCGGCCGCACCCGGCCTGGCCCGGCCCGGCGGTCCGCCCTCCGCGCGCCGGGCGATAGGGATGAAACAGACGTAACGTCGTTTCATGTTTTCAGCTGAACCATTGCTCTGGACGGCCGCCCTGGGGTTGGTGATCGGCGGGTTGGGCGGACTCGCCGTTCCCGACCGCAGTACGCGCGCACAGCTCGCCGTGTCGGCTCTCGGAGTCGGCGGGGCGCTTGGCGGCGGCCTCGTCAGCGGCGCGGTGCTCGGGTCGGGGTTCGTGGTCGCCCGGCTGGCGCTCGCCGGGCTCGTCGCCGCCCTGTCGGTCTGCTGCTGGACGCTCTACCTGCGCGAACGCCGCCTGGTGCGCTGAGCGCTAACGGTCGAGGCCGAGTTCGTCGAGACGATCGGCGTGGCGGGTGGCGAGCCGCTCGGCCAATGCGCGATACCGCTCCCCGCCGAATTCCCGGGCGAGCACGATCGCCTCGCCGACCAGCCGACGGCCCCACAGCGACAATCGCGCGGCCAGGATCGGGTCCTTGCCGATCGCTGCCCGCAGCTGCTCGGCGGCCCAAAGCGCTGCCACGTCGGCACCCGCGTCGGTCGGCACATCGCCGTTCACGCTCGCGTCGTCGTCGGCCAGCACGGCGAAAAGCTCGTCGGTCAATGGGGCGAAAAGCGCGAGCGCGGCCAGCCCTTCCCACCAATCTGCCGGCTTGACGCGCCGATGGGCGTCGTCGAGAGCGGGGGCGGCGGAGGCCATGTCCGATTCCGGCGCCAGATCCCCCTCGCGGGCCGCGAGGCGGGCGAGCACGTCACGGAAGCGGGCGTGACGCTGCGCGATCACCTCGGCGAGCGCCATCCGGTCCGTCAACGCCGGGGCAGTGGCGAGCAGCGCCGCGGCGCGCTCGGTCTCGACGAGCGCCGCATACGCTGCCGCGGCACGCGATCGTGTGAGATCAGCCAGCACATAACGCAGCGTACTCGATCGTTGCCGAACAGCCTGGTAATATGGTGACTTGACAGCATCGGCGGACCTGGGGCAAATGCGCTCGGGGCCGCCGATCCATACCAGGATGCCCGGTCGGCCGAACGCACCCCGATCGGCTCCGACCGCACGGCCCGCCCCTGACGACGACGGCGAGCGGCCCTGCGACCGGTCGGGTGGAACAACCCGGCGGACCGGCCCGAGACCGCGTGATCCTCGGCCAGGACCCGCCGCAGCCCGATCGACCCCGGTCGAACAGCCCGCGGCCCGTGCGCCGCGACCGGCTGGCCCCACCGGAACGCCCCCGCCGTCGCCGAGGACGAAAAGGTCAAGACCATCAGCATCCGCAGTCAGTCCCCCGCAGTGAACGAAACCCACGAGAACGACGAGAACACCGAGAACACCGCCGCCGACCAGGCAAGACCCGACGCCGGGGTCGAGCAGGTCGCGGCACGCACCGCCGACGCGGGCCCCGGCCAGTCGGTGCGCACCTTCGCCGAACTCGGCGTGCTCGCCGAGACCGTCGAGGCGCTCGACGCGCTCGGCATCACCACGCCGTTCCCGATCCAGGCCGCGACCATCCCGGTCGCGCTCTCCGGCTCCGACGTGATCGGCCAGGCCAAGACCGGCACCGGCAAGACCCTCGCGTTCGGCGTCCCCGTGCTGCAACGGGTCACCGTTCCGAGTGGCGACCCCGGCTCCGGCGACGAGGCGGCGGTCGACACCGCCGCCGCGTCCGCGCCCGCGCCGACGACCTCCCGCGGCTCAAGCCGCAGGCGGCGCACCCGCTCGTCGTCCGCCGCTGTCGGGCAGACTCCGGCGCACGGCACCCCGCAGGCGCTGATCGTCGTACCGACCCGCGAGTTGGCGGTCCAGGTGACCAACGACCTGCTGAGCGCCGGTAAGGTGCGCGCAGTGCGCGTACACGCGCTCTACGGCGGCCGCGCCTACGAGCCACAGATCGCCGCGCTGCGCGCCGGCATCGACATCGCGGTCGGCACGCCCGGCCGGCTGCTCGACCTGGCCCGCCAGCACCATCTCGAACTCGGCGGCGTGCGCACACTGGTGCTCGACGAGGCCGACGAGATGCTCGACCTCGGCTTCCTGCCGGACGTCGAGCGGATCATCGCGCAGCTTCCCGCGGCGCGCCAGACGATGCTCTTCTCGGCCACCATGCCCGGCCAGGTGATCTCGCTGGCCCGCCGGTACATGAACCGGCCCACGCACATCCGGGCCGCCGACCCGGCCGACCCCGGCACCACGGTCAAGGCCATCGAGCAGTTCGTCTACCGGGCGCACTCGCTCGACAAGGTCGAGCTGCTCTCGCGCATCCTCCAGGCCGACGGCCGCGGGCTGACCATGATCTTCGCCCGCACCAAGCGCACCGTGGCCAAGATCGCCGAGGAGCTGTCGGACCGCCACTTCGCCGTCGCCGCCGTACACGGCGACCTCGGCCAGGGTGCCCGTGAGCAGGCGCTGCGCGCGTTCCGCAACGGCAAGATCGACGTGCTGGTCGCCACGGACGTCGCGGCGCGCGGTATCGACGTCGAGGGCGTCACACACGTGGTGAACTTCCAGTGCCCGGAAGACGAGAAGGTCTATACGCACCGGATCGGCCGTACCGGTCGTGCCGGTAACAAGGGCACCGCGGTGACGCTGGTGGACTGGGACGAGGTACCGCGCTGGCAGCTGATCAACAAGGCGCTGAGCCTGCCGTTCCCCGAGCCGCCCGAGCTTTACTCCACCTCGCCGCAGCTTTACGCGGACCTCGGGATTCCTGACGGCGTCAAGGGTGTGTTGCCGCGTCAGGAGCGGGTGCGCGAGGGCCTGGACGCCGAGGAGCTCGAGGATCTCGGCGAAACCGGCCGCGGCCGCGGGGCACGTTCCGGCGGCGGCAGCCGTCGGGGTGACAAGGACGCGCCGGCCAAGCAGGACAAGCAGGAGCGCCCGCCGCGTACGCCACGTCAGCGAACTCGCACACGTCGCGGCCAGCAAGTCACTGCGACGGGCGAGGCCGTGGACACCACGACCGTGGGTGACATCGTGCCGCCCGCTGAAGTGGCCGAGCCGGTGGCCGCAGCCGAACCCGCGCAGGAGAAGGCGCCGCGCAAGCGGACCCGCACACGTAAGTCGGCATCGGCCAAGGCCGCGCCGGCGACCAAGGCCGCAACCACCAAGGCCACGTCCAAGTCCACGTCGTCAACCGCGCGAGGCAGCGTCAAGCTCGCACCCGGGTCGCTGGCCGATCCGGGCTCGCCGGCCGGCGAGAAGGCCAAGGCACAGCCTTCGACCGAGGCCACCGGCAACAGCGGCGGTAACAGCGGCGAAGCGGAAGGGGCCAACGTGGAGCAGACCGCGAACCCGCGCCGCACCCGCGTGCGCTCGGCTCGCACCCGCAAGGCGGCCCCGGCGAAGGCCGTGACCGAGAACGAGCCGCAGCCGGCCGAGCAGTAGACGGCAGCGGCGACGTGTCCACTCCGGGCTCCGTTGACCTGCCGCCGGGCGCTCGGCGCGTCGATCTCGAAACTCCCGGCGGCCGCACCGCGGCCATCGAGGCGCTGCCGCCGGGCCGTCCGGCGGCAGCCGGCGCGCTTCTCGTGCCCGGCTTCACCGGGTCAAAGGAGGATTTCCTGCCGCTGCTCGAGCCGCTCACCGACGCCGGGGTCCGGGTGCTCGCCATCGACCAGCGCGGACAGTGCGACTCGGCCTGGCTGCCGGATCCGGCGGGCTACGACGTGGCCTACGGCACCAGCGTGTTCGCGTCCGATCTGCGGGCGCTGGTTCACTCGTTCGCCGCCGACGGGGCCGGGCCGGTGCACCTGCTCGGCCACTCGTTCGGCGGATACGTCGTGCGCGAGGCGCTGCTCGGAGCGCCGGTGGACGAGCCGCTCCCGCTCGCCTCGGTCACTCTCCTCGACTCCGGACCCGCGGCCGTGATCGGCCGAAGCTCCCTGGACCGGCTCGAAATGCTGCTGGCGCTCAAGGACACGCACACGCTCCAGCAGCTGAACGAGCTGAGCCCGGTCGATGTCCACCCGGATCCGCAGGTACGCGCGTTCCTGCTGCGCCGCTGGCTGGCCAACGACCTGAACTCGCTGGCCGCGATGGCGCGGCAGCTGCTCACCGAGCCCGACCGGACCGACGAACTGCGCGCGCTGCTCGACGCGCAGGGGCTGCCGCGCCTGGTCATCTCCGGCGACGATGAGGACGTGTGGTCCGCCGAGTTGCTGCGCGAGACGGCCGACCGGCTCGCCGCCGGGTACGTGCTGATCCCCGACGCAGGGCACTCCCCGAACACCGCGCAGCCCGGCTTGCTGGCCAAGGCGCTGCTGGAATTCTGGCTCGGCTGAGCAAGGAAGCAGCAGCAGGCCCGGCGTCTTAGGCGAGCTTGGCGAAGGCGATCGAGGCCTCCGCCACCATCTGCACCGCGATGGCGGCCAGCAGCAGTCCGGCGATCCGGGTGACCAGGGTGACCCCAGACTCCTTGATCACCCGGAGGATGTACACCGAGAAGCGCAGCGTCAGCCAGATCGCCACGTGCACGAGCAGGATGGCCGCCGCGACGGCCAGGAAGTCGCCCGCGCGGTGGATGCGTTGGACGAACAGGATCACCGCGACGATCGCCCCGGGCCCGGCCAGCAGCGGGGTGCCCAGCGGGACGAGCGCGACGTTGACGTCCGCCGACTCGCTCGGCTTGTCCGCCCGGCCGGTCAGCAGTTCCAGCGCGACCAGCAGAAGCAGCAGGCCGCCCGAGCCCTCAAGCGCGGGCACCGTGATGCCGAGGTAGTCCAGGATCTGCCGGCCGAACGCCGCGAAGCAGGAGATGACCACCAGCGAGACCGCCGCCGCCTGGAGCGCCAGCCGCTTGCGGTCCCGCCTCGAGCGGCCGGAGGTCAGCGCCAGGAAGATCGGCACCGCGCCCGGCGGGTCCATGATCACGAACAGCGTGATGAACGAGGTTCCGAACAGCGTCGCGCTGAACATGGCGTCGGACTAAACGCCGTCGGGCGACGCGGGGCGCTGCGGTACCGGCGAACCCCACGGCATCCCGTCGAACAGCGCCTCGTACGCGGCCGGGCTGGTGGTCTCCTGGCCGATCCGGACCGTCTTGCGGGCGCCGTGGTAGTCGCTCGCGCCGGTCGCCACCAGGCCGAGCTCGGCGGCCAGGCCCCTGATCCGCTCGCGCGCGGCCTCGTCGTGGTCCACGTGGTCCACCTCGACTCCGCCGAGCCCGGCCCGTGCCAGGTCGGCGATCTGATCGTCCGTCACGATCTGGCCGCGCTTGCCCGCCGCCGGATGCGCGAACACCGTGACGCCGCCGGTGGCGTGCACGAGTTCGAGCGCGCGGTAGGGATCGAGCGCGTACTTGTCCACATACGCCCGGCCGCCGTCGGCCAGCCAGTCCGAGGAGAACGCGGCGTCCACCGTCGGGACCACCCCGGCCTCCACCAGCGCGCTGGCCACGTGCGGGCGGGCGATCGCGGCCGCCCCGGCGATCCGCGCCACCTGCTCCCAGGTGATCGGCGCGCCGAGTTCCCGGCAGCGCTGCACGATCAGCCGCGCCCGGCGCTCCCGGTCGTCGCGCAGCAGATTGCGCTCCTGGGCGAACTCGGGCTCACTGCGATCGAACCCGTACGCCAGCATGTGGATCTGGACCCCGCCGAGCCGGCAGGACAGCTCGGCGCCGGGCACGACGGTCACGCCGAAACGCTCGGCCGCCCGCGCCGCCTCGTCCCAGCCGGCCGTGGTGTCGTGGTCAGTGATCGCGATGACGTCGAGACCGGCGTCCTTCGCGACCTCGACCAGCTCGGTCGGGGTGTCGGTGCCGTCAGAGCACGAACTGTGCGTGTGCAGGTCGATGCGCATCCTGGTCCCGACTCGTCTGGGCTCGTGGAGATCACGGCCGAACTCGACTCACCCTACTAGGGCGTGTTCGAGCTGCGGGACCGGATCACGCGAAGAATCTCGGCGAAAGCGAGCCGACCGGCAGCTGTGCGATCTCCGAGCCGGCGTCGCGCAGATCGGTGAGCACCATGTCCTCGTAGAGCAGCGTGCCGGCCAGCGCCGGCCAGAGCACCACCCACAGCCACATGCCGCGTGCCTCGCCGACGAACACCGCGCGGTCGCCGGTATCGGGCACCGACCACATCGGCGTGGGCCGGCCGGCGGCGTAGACCTTGGCGTGCGCGACGGTGTCCTCGAAGATCGGCCCCGGGTCGGGCCCGGCCAGGCCGGCGAACCGCGCGCCGAGCCCTATCCCCATCTCCTCCGCGATCAGCAGCATGTCACCCTCGCCGCCGAACGGGGACGGCCCGCTGGCCGCAACGACCGTGGCGCGCGCCCCGGTGTGGTGGTCACCGGCGTAGGCCACCCCGCTGAACACCCAGCGGTGCGGTAGCGGCCACGGCAGCCAGAGCGGCACCTGCGAGCGGTGGACCACCGAGGCGAGCACGGCGGGGCTGGGAGCGAGGATGGGCTGCACCGGGTACACCGAGCCGTGCAGCTCGCACGTCCACAGTTCGACCCCGGGTCCGGGCATGTGCACCGGCAGCAGATTGACCGGCAGGTTGGCCAAGTCGTCCGGGATGGTGTCGGGCACCGACCCGGCCAAATCCTCCGGAATCACCGGCAGCGGCGCCGACGGATCGCCGGGAGCACGCACTCTGCTCCCGCACCGCGGGCAGCTTGGCTCGCCCTTCATAGCGTGAACAGTCCCCCGTTCAGGTGGCCGGAGTCAAGCGTCCGTCACTCTGACGGGGGCCGTCCGGATCCGGCGGCTGATGCGCAGCGGACGAGTATCAGCCGGATGTCTCAGGACGCCGGCCGCGGCCTGCCCGGCTGCTCGCCGCCGCGAGCCTCGCCGTAAGAACGCTTGGGTACCATGACTTTGCGCCGGAAAACGCAGACGACAGTACCATCCTGCTTATAGCCGCGGGTCTCCACGTACACCACGCCGCGGTCGTCCTTGGACTTCGACTCGGTCTTGTCCAGCACCGTGGTCTCGCCGTAGATCGTGTCGCCGTGGAAGGTGGGCGCGACGTGCCGCAGCGACTCGACCTCCAGGTTCGCGATGGCCTTCCCCGAGACATCGGGCACTGACATGCCGAGCAGCAGCGAGTACACGTAGTTGCCGACCACGACGTTGCGCTTGAAGTCGGTGGTCTGCTCGGCGTAGTGCGCGTCCAGGTGCAGCGGGTGGTGGTTCATCGTGATCAGGCAGAAGAGATGATCGTCGTACTCGGTCACGGTCTTGCCCGGCCAGTGCTTGTAGACGGCACCGACCTCGAACTCCTCGAAGTAGCGGCCGAACTGCATTCCGGTCAGCTCCTCACTGCGGGGCGGCGGGACGGGTCCCCGCCATCTTGCCGCAAGAAGTTACCGACCGGTAGCACGATGGGCGATGCCGTATCCCAAGTCACGCGGGCCGACCGAAGGCCGGGCCCCCTACGCCGCCTGGCTCACTCGCCGCCTTCGCCGTCGTCCGGCTCGGTCACGGTGGCGTACGGTGCGCCGTCGCCGACCGGCAGCAGTTCGTGGATCTGCGGCTTGAGCCAGTTGGTCATCGATTCGAGCAGCTCCTCGGGCACCAGGTCGCCGACGCTCATCACGTGCGCGATGTCGCCGGCGAGCGATGCGGCGTGGCCGAGCGCGGAGTCGCGGTCCCAGGTGCCGTACGTCGCGGCGCGCGCGTAGCCGCGGGCGAGCCGGGCCGAGCCGGTACGCCCCGACTCGGCGATGACCTTGTCGGCGGTCGCGAGCGCGTCGAACTTGACCCGGGCGAAGTCCAGGCCCGCGCTGTCGATGCGGCGGCCGATCGCGTCGAGCTCCTCGCGCTTGAGCCCGGTGAGCGCGTAGATCAGGCCGAGCACGTGGCGGCCGTGCGGTCCGTACGCCCACCAGGCGGGGACCTCGGCGACGACCAGGAACTCGCGGGTGACGATGGCCTGTGAGCCGACGGCGGAGCTGGGCGTGAAGTGGTCGGGCGCGGGCACCGCCTGGAGCTGGAAGAGCCGGAACGAGCCGTCCACGCCGAGCGTGAGCGTCATGTCGTCGGCGATGCCGAGTCCGCTCTGCGCGGGCTCCGGGTGCACCAGCAGGCCGTACGGCTCGGCCGGCCGCTCGTCTTCGGGCAGCTCGGGGATCTGGATGAAGTGGGTGATACCCCGCCCGAGCGCGTCGGCCAGGTCAACGCTCTGCCGGTCCGGACCCACTTGGCGGGTACCGTCCATGCGCGCGATCACGTAATAGGTTGCCATCGGAGCCTCGTCCAGCCCTCCCTGTTGCGTTTCGCGGCCTATCCTGCCTCACTGCGGCGACTTACGTCAGCGCGTGGCGCGTATTCAACCACTCGGAGGTCCTGCGGCGGGCATCGGGTTAACGGGGAAGAGCGCTGATCACGTTCAGTACCGCGTCCGCGACCGCGTCCGGGCGGTCGAACGGGATGTAGTGCGCGCTGTCGGGCAGCTCCACCAACTGCCCGTGCGGGGAGAGCGCCGCGAGTTGCCGCTGCCGCTGCCGCCACGAGTCGGCGACCCGGGAGGCCAGGCCGTGCGGCATCAGCATCCGCTCGATCCGGGAGCGGCCGAAGGCGGCGAGCACCGTCAGCGGCACCGGCGGGAAGGGCTTCTCGCAGCGCAGCTCGAGCAGTTCGGCGGCGACGTCGAAGTACAGCGTGTTCTCGACCAGCGCGGCGATGCCCGGGCGCCCGGCGGCGAAGGTGGCGACGACCTGGTCGGGATCGGCGGTCTTCGGTCCGTGCAGCGTGGTGGCGTTCACTATCGCGCGCCACACCGCAGGGCCGACGACGCCGCTCAGCCCGATGGCGCGTCCGGCGCCCGCTATCAGCCGCCAGCGGCGCACCCGCTGCGTATACGCGGGCGGCGGTACGGCGTCTGGCTCGGTCGAGCTGTCCACCAGCACGACCGCGGCGGTCAGCTGCGGGAACATCCGCGCGAAGGCCTCGACGTGGAACCCGGACAGCGAATGCCCGACGAGCACGACCGGGCCCGGCAGTTCCAGCGCCTCCAGCAGTCCCCTGATGCGCTCGGCCTCGCCGGCGAGCGTCGGCGGCACGGACGAGGGCTCGGACCAGCCGAGACCGGGCCGGTCGAAGCGCACCAGGGTGGCGCGGCCGGCCAGCAGCGGGGCCACCGCGTCCCAGTCGTACCAGGCCCCGCCGAGGCCGCTGGTGAAGAGCACCGTCGGCGCTTCCTCGGGCCCTTCGTCCACCACCACGTGATGAGCACTGCCGGCCACACGCACCAGGCGGCCGGGTACCAGACGCCGCAGGCTCTGCGACGACGACTTCGTCACGCCACGCATGGGGTCAACTCTAGGCTGTGGGCACGACAGGTTAATGCGCGCGTCACCTCCTAAGTCGCGCCGCCTCCGGCGCGGCCAGAGACTGCTAGACGACACGGTTGGATGCGGCACTCCGCTAGATGCGGTACTCCTCCAGCAGGCGCCGCCCGATGATCATCTTCTGGATCTCGGCGGTGCCCTCGCCGATCAGCAGCATCGGGGCCTCGCGGTAGAGGCGTTCGATCTCGTACTCCTTGGAGTAGCCGTAGCCGCCGTGCACGCGGAAGGAGTCCTCGACGACCTCCTTGCAGTACTCGGCGGCCAGGTACTTGGCCATCCCTGCCTCGAGGTCGTTGCGCTGCCCGGCGTCCTTGACCCGCGCGGCGCGCACCATCATCTGGTGCGCCGCCTCCACCTTGACGGCCATCTCGGCGAGCTTGAACTGGATCGCCTGGTGCTGCGCGATCGGCTTGCCGAAGGCGGAGCGCTGCTGCGCGTAGGCGACGGCGAGTTCGAAGGCGCGCAGCGCGATCCCGCAGCCGCGGGCCGCGACGTTCACCCGGCCGACCTCGACCCCGTCCATCATCTGGGCGAATCCGCGACCGGTCGCGCCGGCGCCGCCGAGCACCCGGTCGGCGGGAACGCGCACGTTGTCGAGGACCAGCTCCGTGGTGTCCACGCCCTTGTAGCCCATCTTGGCGATCTTCCCGGGCACGGTCAGGCCGGGGCGCACCTCGCCGAAGCCGGGCGGCTTCTCGATCAGGAAGGTGGTCAGGTTCTTGTGCGCCGCCGCCTGGCCCTCGTCGGTCCGGGCGAGCAGCGCGACCAGGCTTGAGGTGCCGCCGTTGGTCAGCCACATCTTCTGGCCGGTGATCAGGAAGTCGTCGCCGTCGCGCACGCCCCTGGTCCTGATCGCGGCCACGTCGGAGCCGAGAGCGGGCTCGGACATGGAGAACGCCGCACGCACCGTGCCTTCCGCCATCTTCGGCAGGAAGTGCGCGCGCTGCTCGTCGGTCCCGTGTTGCTTGATCATGTAGGCGACGATGAAGTGGGTGTTGAGGATGCCGGAGACCGACATCCAGCCGCGCGCGATCTCCTCCACGACCAGGGCGTAGGTCAGCAGCGACTCGCCGATTCCGCCGTACTGCTCGGGAATCATCAGGCCGAACAGCCCCATCTCGGCCATGCCCTTGACGATCTCGGCCGGATACTCGTCGGCGTGCTCGAGCTCCATCGCGACGGGGATGATCTCCCGGTCCACGAAGGTGTGCACGGTGGCCAGGATCTCCTGCTGGATCTCGCTGAGGCCCTCGGTGCGGGCAAGACGTGCCATCTGCGCGCTCCCCTCCGCCTACCGCGTCGCCGGCGGTTCGAACTTGGACGTGCGCGCCAGCCCGGCGGCCCGGCCCTTACCCGCGATCACCAGGGCCATCTTCCGGGAGGCCTCGTCGATCATCTCGTCGCCGAGCATCGCCGAGCCCTTCTTCCCGCCGGCCTCCGAGGTGAAGTACTCGTAGGCGTCGAGGATCAGCTCGGCGTGGTCGTAGTCCTCCTGGGTCGGGGCGAACAGCTCGTTGGCGACGCCGATCTGGTCCGGGTGCAGCACCCACTTGCCGTCGAAGCCGAGCGCGGCGCTGCGCGCGGCGACCCGGCGGAAGCCCTCGGCGTTGCGGATTTGCAGGTACGGGCCGTCGATCGCCTGCACGTCGTGGGCGCGTGCGGCCATCAGGATGCGCATGAGGATGTAGTGGTACGCGTCGCCGACGTCGTACCCGGGCGGCTGCTCGCCGACGACCAGCGACTTCATGTTGATCGAGGCCATGAAGTCGGCCGGGCCGAAGATGATCGTCTCGATCCGGGGCGAGGCGGCCGCGATCGCGTCCACGTTCACCAGGCCGCGCGCGTTCTCGATCTGCGCCTCGATGCCGATCCGGCCGACCTCGAGACCGATCGTCTTCTCGATCTGGGTGAGCAGCAGGTCGAGCCAGACGACCTGGCCGGCGTCCTGGACCTTGGGCAGCATGATGCAGTCCAGGTTCGCCCCCGCGCCCTCGACGACGGTGATCACGTCGCGGTAGGTCCAGTGCGTGGTGAGGTCGTTGACGCGGACCGTGCGGATCTTGCCGGTCCAGTCGCCGTCGTTGAGCGCGTCCACGATCTTCAGCCGCGCGCCCTCCTTCTCCAGCGGGGCGCAGGCGTCCTCCAGGTCGAGGAAGACCTGGTCGGCGGGCAGCGACTGGGCCTTCTCCAGGAAGCGCGGACTCGAGCCGGGGACGGCGAGACAGGAGCGGCGCGGGCGGTTGACCGTACTGGTCGGCGGCGCGGTGGCCATGTGGCGGGTTCCCTCCCGAAACGGGTACGGACCTGTGGTACCGCCATGTTACTCGCGAGTCACATCCGCCGTCTCGGGAACGCCGGGGTGATCCGTGCCACCCGCGACCTGCTCCGGATCGACGCCGCCAGAACGCGCAGTCACCACCACGAGGCCGAGCATGATCAGCACCGCCCCGGGGATCATCGACCAGGACGGCACCTGGCCCAGCCACAGCGCCGCGATCACCGCCGCGACCGGAACCTCCAGCAGGATGCACAGCGACACCACGGTCGCGCTGGTCGTCTTGAGCACCTGGTTGAACAGAGTGTGCCCGAGCAATTGGGCGCCGACGGTCAGCGCCAGGATCTTGATCCACGCGTTGCCGGACAGGCCGCCGAGCCGCTCCCCGGTGGCGAGGGCGAGCCCGGCGAGTACGACTGCGGCGGTGCCGTAGCAGACCACCGCGTACGGGGCCAGCGACACGGTCTGGCGCACCTTCGCGCCGAACGTCACGTAGACCGCCGCGAGCGCCCCGGCCAGCAGCGCGAGCAGATCCCCCATGAACGCGCGCACCGACAGGTGCAGGTCCACCCCGGACAGCGCCACCACGCCCGTGACCGCGAGCAGGATGCCGAACCAGGCCTGCCGCGGGACGTGCTCGCCGCGGATCAGCGCGATGAAGGCCGCGAAGATCGGCTGCGCGGCGGCGAACGCGGTGGCCGAGGCGACCGAGGTCATCGTCAGGCTCGGCGTCCAGGCAGAGAAGTGCAGGCCGAGACTCACTCCGGCGGCGAGCGTGGCCAGCCACTGCGGGCCGCTCAGCGCGCGCAGTTCGGCCAGGTGCCGCCAGAGCGCGAACGGGGTCAGCGCGGCGGCGCCGAGGACGTTGCGCCAGAAGGCGATCGCCAGCGCGGGCGCGGCGGTGGCGGCGATCACCGGACCCGAGGTGCCGACCGCGGCGATGGCCACCGCGAGCACGGCGATGTCAGCGCCCGGAGGCCGGTGAACAGCGGAGACCGGCCGGAGCACCGGGGCGGGGGCGGCTTGAGCGGTCAGGGGTGCTCCTCGGTCGCGGCTGTGACACCTGTCCGCCGCAAGGGTAACGCCGCGCCGGCGAACTTCTACAGGCCGTCCCCACTATGAGACGCGGTGGCGGCCTGTGGGAGAGTTCTGAGCCATGACCAGCCCGTCGTCGCCCGCGATCTCGCACCCCCCCGCCGGCCGCTCCGCGCTGTCTCTCCCGGACGCCGCGCTGATCGAGGAGGCGTGCAAGAAGTCCGGGCTCATCTGGGTCGCCGTGCCGGGCGCGCGCGACCGGGCGGCGTGGCACGTGTGGCACCAGCACGACGGGCAGGGCGCGGTCTACGTCGTGGTCGGCGGCGGCGAGCAGTCGCTGCCCGGCCTGGCCGACGGCATGACGGTGCGGGTCACCGTGCGCTCGAAGGACAAGGGCGGCCGGCTGGTGGCCTGGCCCGGCCTGGTCGCGCGGATCGCTCCCGGCGGCGCCGAGTGGGCCGACGTGGTGCCCGCGCTGCACGCGAAGCGGTTGAACGCGCACGACGGCGAGGCGCAGCCCGAGCGCTGGGCGGCGAACTCCGCGATCTTCCGGATCCGGCCGCAGGGCGAGCCGTTCGAGGCGCCCGGCCGGTTCGCCGCCGCCTCCGGCGCCGCGCCGGTACCGCCCTCCCCCGCGACGACGCGCTCACATCACTGACGCGCCGGCCCTCGATCCGGGCTCAGTGCCCGCCGCTACCGCCGCCGCTGCCGTGGCTCGAAGTCGCCAGCGGGGACGCGGACGCGCCGCCGGACGGTGAACTCGACGACGAACCGGACGCGGACGACGACGCGCTCGGCGACCCGGACGACGACGGACTCCTACTGGTAGACGGCGTTGACGGCGAACTGGAGACGGTAGGCGTGGTGAGCGGGCTGCCTGAAGGCAGCGCGGACGTAGCCAGCGCGCTCGGGCTGATGCTCGGCAGCACCAGCAGCGCGTTGTCCAGCACCTCGCCGGGCAGCGGCGCCTGGACGGCGAGTCGGTCCTCGTAGCCGGTGAAGTCGATCCGCCCGTGATAGCTGCCCTCGGTCGGCGCGATCCGCAGCAGGTGCGGCTCGCCGTCGGTGGCGACCCAGATCGAGGCCTTGTGACCGTCGCGCCCGACACCGCTCAGTTCGAGCGAGGGCACGCCGTCTACCGTGCCGACGGCGCCCTTACGCCATGTCGCGGACGTCTGTAGTAGCCGGTCCAGCAGGAAGCCGATGCGCGTGTCGTCGCTGAACCCGGCGTACCGCGGGTCGGCGGACGGGATCTTGACGTACAGGCCGCCGTAGGCCTTGCCGTCGTCGCTCGCACCGGCCGCGGCCCAGAACGAGGCCGGCGCGGCGGTCCACACCTGGTCCTCGACCCGCAGCAGCCGGCTGGTCACGTCGCCGTTCGTGATGTCGCCGACCGCGCCGAACTGCGTGAAGACCATGTCGAGCCGGAACGTTCCGGCGCCCTGCGGCACCGGAACACCGGTCAGCGACCCGGTCAGATGAACCGTCGGCGCGGACGACGTGGCCTTGATGGTCCTGGTCACGATGGCCTGCGGGTCGAGCGCGGCGATCCCGTTGCCGGTGTACGGCACGCCGGACGCGGTGATCACCTGCGGCCGGAACGAGCGGTGCGCGGGGTCGTCGGCGGAGCAGGCGGTCAACGCGACCGCCGCCGCGATGGCGACACAGGGGCCGAGAACGGCATAAGCCGTCGATATGCGCGCCATCTGACTTGCCGTCGCTTCCAGGTCCGCACGGGTGTCTCCGAGTCCGGAAGTGTAGCGACATAGCATTGGGTGCATGACAGATGCGACAGCGACCGTTACACCGCCGACCGTTGAGCAGGTGCACACTGCGCTCGAACGGGTCCAGGACCCGGAGATCCACCGCTCGATCGTCGAACTGGACATGGTGAAATCGGTCGCGGTCGATCCGGCAGGCGTCGTGGACGTGGCGATCTACCTGACCGTTTCCGGCTGCCCGCTCAAGGACCGGCTGGCCCGGGACATCGAGACGCAGGTCACCGCGCTCGGCGGGGTGGCGTCGGTGCGCATCGAGATGGACGTGATGAGCACCGACCAGCGCCAGGCGCTCCAGGCGAAGCTGCGCGGCGGCCGCCCCGAGCGGGAGATCCCGTTCGCCCAGCCCGGGTCGCTGACCCGCGTGTACGCGGTGGCCTCGGGCAAGGGCGGCGTCGGCAAGTCCTCGGTGACGGTGAACCTGGCGGCCGCGATGGCGGCCAGGGGCCTGAGCGTCGGCATCGTGGACGCCGACATCTACGGCCACTCGGTGCCGCGGATGCTGGGCACCGCCGAGCGGCCGACCCAGGTCCAGGACATGATCATGGCCCCGACGGCGCACGGCGTGCGGGTCATCTCGATCGGCATGTTCACCCCGGGCAACGAGCCGGTGGTCTGGCGCGGGCCGATGCTGCACCGCGCGCTCCAGCAGTTCCTCGCCGACGTCTACTGGGGCGACCTGGACGTGCTGCTGCTCGACCTGCCGCCGGGCACCGGCGACGTGGCGATCTCGGTGGCGCAGCTGGTGCCGAACGCCGAGCTGCTGGTGGTGACCACGCCGCAGCAGGCCGCCGCGGAGGTGGCCGAGCGGGCGGGCACGGTCGCGCTCCAGACCCGGCAGCGGATCGCCGGGGTGATCGAGAACATGTCCTGGCTGCCCTGCCCGCACTGCGGGGAGAAGGTGGACGTCTTCGGCTCCGGCGGCGGCGAGACGGTGGCCGAGGCGCTGACCAAGGCCACCGGGGCGCAGGTGCCGCTGCTCGGCCAGGTGCCGCTGGACATGCGGCTGCGCGAGGGCGGCGACCGCGGTGAGCCGCTGGTGATCGCCTACCCCGACTCCCCGGCCGCTCAGGTGCTGCGCGGCATCGCCGATCGGCTGACCACGCGCGCCCGCGGTCTGGTCGGCATGTCGCTGTCGGTCTCGCCCGCCGGACGATAGGGGCGCGGGACGCCCGCGAGCGACGCCGCTCAGGCCTGGTAGTCGTAGTCGGCGAGACTGGCCCGGGTGAACGCGAGCGAGTAGGCGGACACGCCGCGGCCGTACGCACCGAGGAAGCAGTGCTGCGTCGCGGTGGCCAGCACCCAGCCGTACTCGGACTCGCGGTAGTGGAAGACCTGCGGCGTCAGGTCCACGGCCAGCGTCAGCAGCCGCCACGGCAGGTCGCCGAGCCGGTCGGCGACCTGCCCGGCCAGCTCGCGCTGCTGGTCGATCCAGTCCTGCCGGATCGCCGCGTCCAGGTGCCATGGCCACTGGTCCTCGACCAGCCCGATCCCGGCCACCGCGGCGACCGTGGCGACCGTGCTGGCCTCGACGAAGCCGCGGGCGGCGCCGTCCGGGCCCAGCGCGGGGCGGCGCGGCAGCGGGGCCATGGTGATCACGGTGACCGCGCGGCGCTGCGGGTCGCCGCCGGGCCGCCGGGAGGCCGGGTCACCGTGCAAGAGGGTGCCGTACTGGACCGTGCCGTCGGCGTCGGCGCACAGTGTGCCGAGCCGCCGCGCACCGCGCCAGCCGGCGTCGAGCCCGTACCAGGGCAGCCGGGCCGCGCGGAAGTCGGCGTGCCCGTCGTGGGCGGTGGGGATCGGGTGGTGGAACGACTCGGCTTGGCGCGGGGTCTGAGCCGGGCTGGTCAACGATCAACTCCGTGGATGGATCAAGATCAAGAGGTCACGTCGCGTCCGCGTCGTACGGCGGGCGCTCCCCGGCGGCCAGCACGCCGCCGGACCCGCGCTGCGCCGGCATGCCGTCGGAGCCGAAGCTACGCATGTCGCGCAGATCGCGGTTCAGGTCGTCACGCAGCTCGCGCAGCTCTTCGCCCTCGCCGAGCAGATTCTTGCGGACGAAGGTCTTCGGATTGAGGTCCTGGAGGTCGAGGCCGTCGAACTCCGGCCCGAGCTCGTTGCGCAGGTCCGCCCGGGCGTTCTCGCCGAAGGCCCGGATCTGGCGCAGGAAGCGCGCCGCGCTGGCCGCGGCCTGCGGCAGCTTGTCCGGTCCGAACAGGACGACGGCCAGCCCGAGCAGCACGACTATTTCGAGCGGGGACAGATCGAAGAACATCGCGGTGCTCCGGCGTCGGCGGGCAGGTGGCAATCCGGTCCTGGTACCTCTGGACCAGCATCCACAGTAACCGCCCGGATGGCCGATCAGACAGAGGCTGTGCCGCAACCGGCGCGGAAAAGATCGCGGCGCGGGCGTGATTCGCCGACCAGTCGGCCAGACGCCGCTTCGGCGCCCCGCCGGGGTTCAGCGACCGGACGCCGGTCAGCCGTTGGTCGGGAAGGTCCGGCCGAGGAAGGACGCGTGATCGGCCGTGGTGACCAGACCGCCGCGTCGGGGAAGGCGCCCGCGGTTCATCGCCCCGTCGCCGAGGCCGGACTCGCGGTCCTCCGGCTGCTCGCCGATCGGGCGCAGGCCGACCGCGAACTCGGGCAGGAACGCCGAGGAGCGACCGAGGAACCCGCCGACCTGCGGCGGGGCGCCGGCCGGCGGCTCCGGCGGCCGCTCGGTCTGCGGGATCTGGAACAGGGCGGCCATCAGCCGCGCGGAGGGCTCGGGCATCGGCATCGCCTCGAGCTGCGCCTTGAGCGCCCGCTCGGACTCGACCAGGGTCCGGCACTGGGCACAGCCGGCCAGATGCGCCAGCGCGCGGTCGCGGTCGTCGTGGGCGAGCTCGCCATCGACCAGCGCGCCGAGCCGGGAGCCGAGGTGTTCGCTGAACCGACCCATCACAGCAGTCCCTTCCCGCCGCTCGTGCGCTCCGCGTCGTCGCCGATGGTCTCCAGCGGCGGCAGCTGGGCCGCGCCGCCCGGAGCCCGGTGCGCCAGGGCAGCGCGCAGCTGGCTGCGGCCGCGGTGGATCCGGGACCGCACGGTGCCCAGCTTCACGCCAAGCGTCGCGGCGATCTCCTCGTAGGACAAGCCCTCGATGTCGCACAGCACGACCGCGGCCCGGAACTCGGGGGCGAGCTCGGCCAGCGCCCGCTCGATGTCGGAGTCGAGGTGGTTGTCGAAGTAGGCCTGCGCCGGGGTCGGCTCGCGGCCGGCCAGCCGGTCCGCCGCGTCCTCGGCCAGCCCCTCGAAGCGGATCTTGCTCTTGCGCCGCACCGAGTCGAGGAAGAGGTTCGTGGTGATGCGGTGCAGCCAGCCCTCGAAGGTGCCCGGGGTGTAGCTGCTGAGCGAGCGGAAGACCCGGACGAACACCTCCTGGGTCAGGTCCTCGGCGTCGTGCCGGTCTCCGGTGAGCCGGTAGGCCAGCCGGTAGACCCTGGCCGAGTGAGTGCGCACGACCTCGTCCCAGGACGGCGGCGCCCAGTCCGCCCCGCCCGGCGCGCCGGCCGGGAAGGAGTCGAATCCGGCCTCGCCATAGTCACTGCCACCCCCGAGCGCCACGGCACTACCTCCTCGTCGTCCGAGTACCGCTGCACCAGTAACCATAGCTTCCCTCTGCGACGCAATTGCTGAGAGCGACCTGTGAACCTTGACAGAACCCGGCTCAATCTCGGTGAGCTGCGTCTCATCCGTGCGAGAGCGATCCCGGCCGCGGCGCGGGGCCCGTCATCCGGGAAACGTGCGGCCCCGGCGCCGGGTTCCCGGGCGCCGGGGCCGCAACGGCCGTCGGCTACCGAGGCACCGGGCCGCCGAATGGGGTGCGAGGAGGCCGGAACGTCGTGGCGCCCTCAGCCGACCACGTTCTTGAGCGCGTCACCGAGTGCGCCCGCCTCATCCGGCGAGAGCTCGACGACGAGTCGGCCGCCGCCTTCGAGGGGCACCCGCATCACGATGCCGCGCCCCTCCTTGACCACTTCGAGCGGGCCGTCGCCCGTCCGCGGCTTCATCGCCGCCATGCTCGTTCCCCTTCCTCGTCGGGTGGTCCGCCGCCGGGATTCTGGCCGGCGGGCCGTGTACATCCGGACTGGGCCCGGCTTGAGCTGGAGGGCCGCTCGCGGAGTCCCGCCGACCCGACGCCACTGCTCACGACCACACCCTGGCGCAGGGCACGCGGACACCCTGACCGACGCCATTATCCCGCACGTCACCGGCCCTGGGAAAACACAACTTGAGAACAAGCTGGCCCAGAGCGTTACCAACGGGTAACTTGATGCCGTGAGCCAAGAGCCCGCCGACAGCGGCGAAACCGTTCTGTACACGATCGATTCCGCGGTCGCGACCATCACGCTGAACCGGCCCGACGAGATGAACGCGCTCGACACGCCGACGAAGAAGGCACTGCTCGCGGCGCTGCGTTCGGCCGCGCAGGACGAGCAGGTACGCGCGGTGGTCCTCACCGGCAGCGGCCGTGCCTTCTGCGTCGGGCAGGACCTGCGCGAGCATCTGCGCAAGCTCGACTCGGGCGAGCCGCCGCTGTCCACGGTGCGTGAGCACTACAACCCGATCGCGCTGACCCTCGCCCAAATGTCGAAGCCGACGATCGCCGCGCTCAACGGCGTGGCGGCCGGCGCCGGCGCGTCGCTCGCGTTCGCCTGCGACCTGCGGATCGCTGCCGAGCGGGCCGCCTTCACCCTGGCGTTCGCGCAGGTGGGCCTGTCCGCGGACACGGGCGCGTCGTGGACGCTGCCGAGGCTGGTCGGCACCGCGAAGGCGATCGAGTTGATGTTCAGCCCGCAGAAGATCGGCGTGCGCGAAGCGGCACAGCTCGGCCTGGTCAACGAGATCGTGCCGGGCGACCGGCTCGGCGAGCACGTCGCCGAGCTGGCGCAGCGTCTGGCCGCCGGGCCGACCGAGGCGTACGCGGCGCTGAAGGCCTCGGTGCACTACGGCGCGGCGCACACGCTGGCCGAGACGCTCGAGTTCGAGGACGCGATGCAGACACACCTCGGCGGGACCGCGGACCACCGCGAGGGCGTGGACGCGTTCCTGGCCAAGCGCCCGCCGAACTTCGCCGGGAAGTAACCCGCGGGGAACTAACGCCTCACCGAGATCGATGCGGGATCGGGCCCGATGTCACAGGCCCGATCCGATCAACTCACGCCAGATCCACCAACGCCCGGAAATCCAGGTACGCGCGGTGCGCGAGCCGGACCGTCTCGCGCAGGAACGGCCGCTTGCCCTCGGCGTACGCGGCCGGGTCGTCGCGGAACTGGCGCGCGAGCCGGCGCTTGAGGTCGGCGTACTGCTCGCGGCGCTCCGGGTGGCTCGCGAGGTACTGCACGAGCAGGAGCTGGTCGTACTCGAGCACGCCGCCGGAGCGGCACACATAGATGTGCGTCTCGCAGCGCGGCGCGTGCGCCGGAAGCGCACCGGGCGCGGCGACGAACACCCGCCGGTCTGCTTCCCGCACCCAGAGGGCGAAACCGAGGTTCTCGAGCGCGCCGCGGTACTCCTCCTCGGCCTCGATGTCCGCCACCGAGACTTGGATGTCGAGGTGCGGTCGGCCGGGCAGGCCCGGCACCGCTGTCGAGCCGATGTGATCGACACGTACCGCGTAACCACCCAACGCTCCGCGTACCAGATCCGCACATACCGCGAAGCGATCCGACCAAGCGCCATCCGAGGGCTTGATCTGTACCGTCGCCAAGTCGCCCACGGCGACGGCGATCTCAACTGCCATCCCACACCTCCCGCCTGAGGTGAAGTCAGGAAACCGCGCAACCGGCGTGCCGTCAAGGGGTTACGCGGAAACGACCATGCGCAAATAAAGTATCACGGAATCGCAACGTTCCGACGAACCCGCGGCACGGTCGCGCAGCACAGCGGGCACCGTCGGCCAGGCGACCTTCGAACCCTGTGATTCTCGGCGTGGCTTTCGAGGTCGCCGCCTATTTGACCGTGCTATTCGACGGTGTCGTCGTTTTCGGTCGTCGCCTTAACCGGTGCAGTTTCCGAGCCGTTCGCACCACTGCCGGATTCCGGCGCGTCGGCTTCGAGTACTATCTCGCCCTGCAACTCGACCTCGGACTCAGCCGTCGCGCCGGCCTCCGACTCGGCGTCCGCGCCGTTGCGCGGCGCCCGCCCCTCAAGCTGTGCGATCCGGTCCTCACGCAGCTCGATCTCACGCGCGAGCCGGTCGAGCACGTCGTCAACCTCGTCCATCCGGTAGCCGCGGGCACCGACGGAGAAGCGCACCCGGTCCACGTCGGTGCGCGCGAGCAGCCCTTCGCCGGGCAGCGCCAGGTCCGGCCGATCCGGCATCGGCTCGGCCATGTGGCCGCCCCCGCCTATCGCGAGCCAGCCGACGGCCGCGAGCAGCGCGACGATCACCACCAGTTGGAGCCAGTACATCGCGTCCTCGCCTCGCCGTCACGGTTGTCATGGTCTGTCATCGTCACGGGCATCGGCGCGACCTGTTTCCCCACGCCGACGGTTGCCGACAGCATCATAGGGCGCAGGCCCACGGATCAGTCGAGGTTGTGTCGCGCCCGAACCGGCGCCCGCCAACCGAGAATCGCCTCAGTGAGGCGTACCGCGTCCACGACCGGCCGCACGTTGTGAATGCGTACGATCCGCGCTCCTTGAAAGATGCACGCGACCACTGCCGCGAGCGTGCCCTCCAGCCGGTCGCCGCGCTCCCGGTCAAGGGTTTCGCCGATGAAGTCCTTGTTCGACACCGAGACGAGCACCGGAAGCCCGATCGACGTGATCTCCTTCAGCCGCCTGGTCAGCTCGAGCGACTGGTAGGTGTTCTTGTTCAGGTCGTGCCCGGGGTCGATGATGATCTTCTCTTCCCGCACTCCGCGCTCCATCGCGAGCCGGGAGCGTTCCTCGAGGAAGGCGGCCACCTCGCCGGCGATGTCCTGATACGTCGGGCGGCGCACCGGGACCCGTGGCTCCGACACGCTGTGCGCGATGATCAGCGCGCCGTCGGCTTCGGCGACGGCATCCGCGAGCTCGGGATCGCGCAGCCCCGAAGCGCAGTTCACGACGTCCGCTCCTGCCGCGAACGCTCGGCGCGCCACCTCCGGACGATAGGTGTCCACCGAGATGACCACGTCGCTGTCGGCGCGCACCGCCTCGATCAAAGGCAGGATGCGATCCAGCTCCTCGGCCTCGGTGACTTCGGGACCGGGGCCGAACGGCACGCCGCCGACGTCGATCCAGTCGGCCCCGTCGGCGATCGCGGACTGCGCCGCGGCGACCGCCTTGGCCAACTCGAACGTCTCGCCCTTGTCGTAGAAGGAGTCAGGCGTCCGATTGACGATGGCCATCACCGCCACCTGGCGCGCGAAGTCGAAGCTTCGGGAGCCGATTTCTCGAGGCGCCAAATCTACCTGACCCTGATCATAGTCGGACATTGCTCGCCATTGCCGCCATGCGCTCGCCGACAGCCATCTGATCGTTTCGACTGCGTCGTCGATCGTCAAGTGCCGTCCGGACCGTCCGGCGAGGCGCGTGGAAGACTTGGCGCGTGGACAGCTTGGGGACCGACACGCGGAACGCCGGGGCAGAGCATATCAAGACGCTGTTTGAGATGGACCGCGCCCTGGTGTGGCACCCGTACGGGGCCATGCCGGGCACGATGGAACCGCTACTGGTGACCGGCGCTTCGGGGGTGCGCCTTGACGTGGCGCTGCCGGACGGGACGCAGACCGAGCTGATCGACGGGATGTCCTCGTGGTGGGCGGCGATCCACGGCTATCGGCACCCCGTGCTCGACGAGGCGGTGCGCGGGCAGCTCGGCCGGATGGCGCACGTGATGTTCGGCGGGCTGACCCACCAGCCGGCGATCTCGCTCGCGGCGCGGCTGGTCGAGCTGACGCCTGAGCCGCTGCGGCACGTGTTCCTGGCCGACTCGGGCTCGGTGTCGGTCGAGGTCGCGATCAAGATGTGCCTTCAGTACTGGCTCTCGGTAGGCCGACCGGGCAAGCGCCGGCTGCTGACGTGGCGCGGCGGCTATCACGGGGACACGTTCCACCCGATGTCGGTGTGTGACCCCGAGGGCGGTATGCACAGCCTGTGGCGCGGGGTGCTGCCCGAGCAGGTGTTCGCGGAGGTGCCGCCGGACGGCTTCGAGTCTCAGCCGTCGCCCGCGTACGTTACGCATCTCGCGGACCTGATCGAGCGTCACGCCGACGAGCTCGCGGCGGTTATCGTCGAGCCGGTGGTGCAGGGAGCCGGCGGGATGCGTTTCCACTCCCCCGGGTACCTAAGGACGCTGCGCGAGTTGTGTGACGCGCACGACGTGCTATTGGTCTTCGACGAGATCGCGACCGGGTTCGGGCGTACGGGCAAGCTCTTCGCGGCTGAGCACGCCGGGATCGCACCGGACGTGATGTGCGTGGGTAAGGCGCTGACCGGCGGTTATCTCACGATGGCGGCCGCGCTGTGCACCAGCCGCGTGGCCGAGGGCATCAGCCGGGGCGAGGTGCCGGTGCTCGCGCACGGGCCGACGTACATGGGCAATCCGCTGGCCGCGTCCGTGGCGCTGGCGTCGATTGACCTGCTGCTCGACCCGGACGCACGCGGCGGTACGCCGTGGCAGGCGGATGTCGCGCGGATCGAGGCGGCCTTACGCTCCGGACTCGCTTCCGGGCGCGAGCTGGCGGGCGTGAAGGACGTGCGCGTCCTCGGCGGGATCGGGGTCGTGCAGCTGGACCGGCCGGTGGACGTGGCCGCGGCGACGCGTGCGGCTGTGCAGCGGGGCGTGTGGCTACGGCCGTTCCGCGACCTGATCTACACGATGCCGCCTTACATCACCGGGGACGACGACCTGGCGGCGATCTGCGGCGCGATGCTCGACGCGGCGGCGGCCTCGATCACTGCTACCGATCCAGCTACGGCCGCCGCCGGCTGAGCCGGGGTCGCAGCGCGGGACCGCTCAGGGCTTCGACCACCGCTCGCCGACGCGTTCCGCCGCGACCTTCTGTGCGAACGCGGCGGACTCGTCGGCGTCCCGGGTGCCGTTCGCGCCCCGGATCACCTCGACCGCCTCGGCCGGGGAGTCGGTCACCCTGAACAGGCCGAGGTCGGCGAGCGAGGCCTTGCCCTGCTCGACCATGGTCGTGCGCAGCCACTCGACCAGGCCGGACCAGTAGGCCACGCCGAGCAGCACGATCGGGAACGAGGTGACCTTGCGCGTCTGCACCAGGGTCAGCGCCTCGAACAGCTCGTCCATGGTGCCGAAGCCGCCGGGCAGCACGACGAAGCCCTGGGCGTACTTGACGAACATCGTCTTGCGGGCGAAGAAGTAGCGGAAGTTGACGCCCAGGTCCACATAGTCGTTGAGGCCCTGCTCGAACGGCAGCTCGATGCCGAGGCCGACCGAGGTGCCGCCGCCCTTGACCGCGCCCTGGTTCGCCGCCTCCATCGCGCCGGGGCCGCCGCCGGTGATGACCGCGTAACCCGCCTCGGCGAGCAGCCGGCCGACCTCGACGCCCTGCTGGTACTCGACCGACTCCGGCCTGGTGCGGGCCGAGCCGAAGACTGCCACCGCCGGGCCGAGTTCGGCCAGCGCGCCGAAGCCCTCGACGAACTCGGCCGTTATCCGGTGCACACGCCACGGGTCCGAGTGCAGCCAGTCCGTCGGGCCGCGCGAGTCGAGCAGCCGCTGGTCGGTGGTGGATTCCTGGACCTGCCCGCGCCGCAGGACCACCGGCCCGCGGAAACGTACTCCGTTCAGCCGCTTCTCTTGCGGCTCAATCTCGTCTGTCACCCTAGAACGGTACCCCCACAGCCGGCCCCGCCCGGACAACCGCACACCAAGCGTGCGTGAACGCGTCGGTGACCGACGTCAGCCGCTGGCGTAAGTCCCGGCAGGCGACCCGGCAGGCGTGCCTCCGATCAGCTTCGGCGCCGCGGGCAGCACCGGGGCGGGCGCCGCCGGGCCGAGATGCCTGGTCAGCCATGCGAACGCGGCGGGTTCGGCGGCCCGCCACACCCCGGCGTTGTGGCCGCCGCGCTCCGCGATCAGCCGCTCCACCACCGTCGGCGCCTTGGCCGCCGAGCTCATCGCGGCGGCCTCGGCGGCGGTGGAGCCGTCCTGCAACGTGCCGGTCAGCAGCAGCGAGACCGGCACCGCGGGCCGGTGCTGGAGCAGCCACAGCGGACTGTTCTCGTCGTACGCCGCGGTGCCCGGCTTGAGCAGGTCGCCGTCGGGGTGGTCGTCCCCGCTCATCGAGACCGCGGCGGCGTATTCGCCGGGGTACTGCAAGGCGAGCTTCGAGGCGCACATGCCGCCCTCCGAGTAGCCCATCAGGCCCCAGCCGGAGCGGTTGGTGGCGGTGCGGAAGGAGCTCTCGATCAGATTGTGGACATCAGTGGCCAGCCAGGTGGCGACCTGCGGGCCGCCGGGGACGTTCGAGCAGTCCGCGTTGTGCGGCGGATCGACGTTGATCGTGGCGCCGACGAGGATCGCGGGCCGGGCGCCGTGGTCGCGCACCTCCTGCTCGAGGTACCGCGGCGCGGCGAGGCTGACGAACCAGGAGCCCGGCGTTCCCGGATAGCCGGACAGCAGCTGGATGACCGGGAACTCGGTGTGCCGGTAGGCCTTCTGGGTGTACTCGGGTGGCAGCCAGACCACCACGTCACCGGTGATGCTCGACTCGGGGCCGGTGATCAGGGCGTGGTACTCGCCGGGCCGGCCGGGGTCCGGCTGGAACAGCCCGGCGTTCGGCAGCACGCGGTCCGCCCCGCGCCCGGCGGCCCCGGCGCCGGTGGCGACCACCGGGATGCCGGCCTGGATCCGGCCGAGCGAGCCGTTGTCGCCGAACAGGTCGGACCACGAGGTGTACAGCTGGAACGAGTTGTTGATCATCAGCGCGGCGAGCAGCACCGCGAAGGACTGGCACAGCACGATCAGGCCGAGCCGCTGCGCCGTGCGCACCGCGCTCGGCCCGCGCAGCCGACCCCACAGCAGGACCGTGCCGAGCGGCAGCGCGATGACCGCCGCGATCACCACGTCCAAGAACAGCCCGCTGGTCAGTCCCATGTCCTCGCCCGATTTCAGTGCACCCGTGAAAGCCGTCGCGCGCCCCGTTGCGTCTTCTACCCTTGATCGACGTCTCGACAGGCCTTCAGGTTGCGTTAATTATCGGTCTTGTTCGGGATTGGACAGCGCCAGCCAGCGCAAGAGCAGCCGTTCGGCCTCACGCACCTTGGCCAGCGAAACGTGCTCGTCGCGGGTGTGCGCGAGGTTCGGGTCGCCGGGTCCGTAGTTGACCGCCGGAATACCCAAGCCGGACAGGCGCGCCACGTCGGTCCAGCCGTACTTGGCCCGCGGCGGGGCGTCGAACAGCGCGGCGAATTCGGCCGCCTCGGGCAGGTCCAGGCCGGGCCGCGCGGCCGGGGCGCTGTCCACGATCTCGACGTCGTAGCCGGCGAAGACCGTGCGGACGTGCGCGGCGGCCTGCGCCTCGGACAGGTCGGGGGCGAAGCGGTAATTGACCAGCACGGCGCACTCGTCCGGGATGACGTTACCGGCGACGCCTCCGCTGATGCCGACCGCGTTCAGGCCCTCGCGGTAGAGCAGCCCGTCCACCTCGACCTGCCGCGCCTCGTACTCGGCAAGCCGGGCGAGCACCGGCGCGGCGTCGTGGATCGCGTTACGCCCGAGCCAGGACCGCGCGCTGTGCGCCCGCAGGCCCGGGACGGTGATCCGAACACGCATCGTGCCCTGACAGCCACCCTCGATCACGCCGTCCGTCGGCTCAAGCAGCAGGGCGAAGTCGGCGGTCAGCCAGTCGGGGTGTTCGCGGGCCACGTGGCCGAGGCCGTTGCGGGCGGCCTCGACCTCCTCGCAGTCGTAGAAGACGAACGTCAGATCGTATGAGGGTTCGAGGCTGTCGAGGGCGCCGACGGCGGCGGCGACCTTCAGCTGAACCGCCACGCCGCTCTTCATGTCCGAGGTACCGCAGCCGTAAAGGACGTCGCCGTCGAGCCGGGACGGGACGTTGTCGGCGATGGGAACGGTGTCGATGTGCCCGGCCAGCACGACGCGCTTGTCTCGGTCGAATGAGGTACGCGCGACGACGTTCTGGCCGTACCGGTCCACGGCCAGCCGCGGCAGAGCGCGCAGCGCCTCCTCGATCGCATCGGCCAGCGGCTTCTCCTCGCCGCTGACCGACGGGAAATCGACCAGCGCGGCGGTGAGCGTAGCGACGTCAAGCGTCAGATCGATCGCCGCCGCACCGGCGCCGGCCGCCGGGCCGTGCACCATCAGGCGCTCACGCCGTGGTCGCGCAGGATGTCGTTGAGCTTCAGCTTGTCGTGCCCGGCGCCCTCCTCAAGCCGCTTGAGCACGAGCACGCACGGCATACCGAACTCGCCGCCGGGGAACCGCTTAACGCGCGTTGACGATACGCACACCGACCAGGCCGGGGCCTCGCCGCGCGGCAGTTCCTCGCCGGTCTCCGCGTCGAACACGTGCGTTGTCGCGGTCAGGATGGTGCCAGCGCCGAGCTTCGCGCCCTTACGCACCCGGGCTCCGTCCACCACCATCGAGCGGGAGCCGACGAAGGCTTCGTCCTCGATGACGACCGGTACCGCGTTCGGCGGCTCGAGTACGCCGCCGAGGCCTACCCCGCCGGACAGGTGCACGTTCTTGCCGACCTGTGCGCAGGAACCGACAGTGGCCCACGTATCGACCATCGAGCCGGCGTCTACGTAGCCGCCGATGTTCACGAACGAGGGCATCAGCACCACGCCGGGGGCCTGGTAACTGCCCCAGCGCGCGATGGCGCCTGGCACGATGCGCACCCCGGGGAAGTGCCGCTTCAGCGGCATCCGGTCGTGGTGGTGAAACTCGCCGACGGAGGATTCGATCATCTCCATCAGCTTGAAGGTGAGCAGGATGGCGCGCTTCGCCCGCTCGTCCACCACCACCGCGTCTGTCGCCCCATCGACGAAGGCGACCCGGGCCGTGCCGGCGTCGAGCTGATCGACCGCCTCGACGACGAGTTTGCGCGCGTCGGCGTTGGCGGGAGACAGTTCGGCGCGGCGCTCCCACAGTTCGTCGATCACGGCAGGCAGGGGGCTGGCGAAGGTCGTCTGCGTCATGTGCCAAGACTAATGGCGGGCGCCGGAGCACTGGTGCTGAGCCGTGACACGACCCCGACCTGGCCCGTACACCAATCGCGTACGGTAACGAGATACGCCTTACTCACCGCTCTTCGCTGTAAGCCGCCGACGGACGACGAGGGAGCATCGTGCCGCGCACCGCCGAGAACCGTCATGCCGTGACCGTCCACGAGAGTCGTGGCGGCGGCGGATGGCTGAAGGTGCTCATCGCGGTGCTGGTGATCGCCGGGCTGGTGGCGGGCGCCGCGATCTGGGCGCTGAACAAGCTCGGCCATCTGTCGATCTTCCAGTCCTCGGGCTGCACGGCCAGCTCGCCGGCCGGGAGCATGACCCTGGATCTGGAGCAGGCGCGCAACGCCGCGACGATCACGGCCGTGGGCGTGTCGCTGAACGTACCGGACTTCGGGATCCGGGTGGCGCTGGCGACCGCGCGGCAGGAGTCGAAGCTGCACAACATCGGCTACGGCGACCGCGACTCGGTCGGCCTGTTCCAGCAGCGGCCGTCGCAGGGCTGGGGCACGCAGGCGCAGATCATGGACCCGGTGTACTCGAGCACGAAGTTCTACCACACGCTGCTCGAGGTGCCGGACTGGCAGAAGATGCCGCTCACGCAGGCGGCGCAGGCGGTGCAGCACTCCGGGGTGCCGGATGCGTATGCGCAGTACGAGCAGTTCGCCACGGTCATCGCGGCTGTTTTCACCGGTTCGGCGGGAGCAGGGCTCGGCTGCACGCTCGACGGCCCGACGTTCACCCCGCAGGCCAAGGCCGCCGGGAAGCTGCTGACCGCGCGCGGGCAGGCGGTCGTCGACGGCATGCGCGCACAGTTCGGCGCGGCGAACGTCGGGAAGGTCACCGGGATCGGCGCGGACGGGAACTCCTTCGACGTGGCAGCGCCGGCGTCCCTGTCCGGCACCGCGGCGACCGCGCGGGAGTGGGCCTTCGCGAACTGGGCGGCGGCGCAGGCGGAGACGGCAGGCATCGCAAAGGTCTCCTACCGCGGCAAGACCTGGTCGGCGGCCGACGGGGCGGCCGGCTGGAAATCGGATTCCGGCGCCGGGGCTGGCGGGACCGTCGTGCACGTCGTCATCACAAATGGCGGTTAATTCACCGAATCGAGTGAGTACCGCAAAGTACGATTCGAGATAGTTACCATTTCGTTATCTATCGACCGCAACTTCCGCCAGCTCCCATCGATGTGAAGTACGGGAACACCACCCGGCATTCTGACCATCCGAGGAGCACCATGAGCATCCCGCACACCCGCAAGGGCCGCCACGCCGCCCCGGCC
>JBKOWZ010000113.1:0-10744 GCA_046724665.1 Actinomycetota bacterium | reverse complement strand
GACCGGCGCCGTGGACGAGCACGACCTGAAGGCCCAGCACTCCCCGCTGATGTCCCCGCTGGTGTGGGATCTGGCGCATGTCGGCAACCAGGAGGAGATCTGGCTGGTGCGGGAGGCCGGCCGCCGTCCCGGGCTGCGGCCGGACATCGACTCGATGTACGACGCCTTCCAGCACCCCCGGGCGAACCGCCCCGCCCTTCCGCTGCTCTCCCCCGACCAGGCCCGCGTGTACATCGCCGAGGTGCGCGAGCAGACGCTCGAGGTGCTGGACGGCGCGGCGATCGACAACCCGGTGGCGGCTGCCGACCGCGCGAGGACGGACGGTCCCGGCTACCACGCGGCCCTCGTGGCGGACGCCTTCGTGTTCGGTATGACCGCGCAGCACGAGGTGCAGCACGACGAGACCATGCTGGCCACGCACCAGCTGCGCCTCGGCGCGCCGGTGCTCGACGCTCCCGCCGCGCCCGCGGCCGTCGTCGATCCCGCGCGGCTGCCGAGCGAGGTGCTGATCCCGGGCGGCCCGTTCGTCATGGGCACGTCAACCGAGCCGTGGGCGCTGGACAACGAGCGGCCCGCGCACGCCGTGGACGTCCCGGCGTTCTGGCTGGACACCTTCCCGGTCACCAATGCCGCCTACCAGCGGTTCATCGAGGCGGGCGGCTACCAGGACCCGCGCTGGTGGACCGAGGACGGCTGGGAGCACCGCCGCAGTGCTGGGCTCGAAGCGCCGCTGTTCTGGCAGCGCGACGGCGGCGGCTGGCTGCGGCGGCGCTTCGGCGTGGTCGAGCCCGTGCCGCCGCAGGAGCCGGTCATGCACGTGTGCTGGTACGAAGCCGACGCGTACGCGCGCTGGGCCGGCCGGCGGCTGCCGACCGAGGCGGAGTGGGAGAAGGCGGCGCGCCACGACGCGGCCTCCGAGCGCTCGCGCCGCTACCCGTGGGGCGACGAGGATCCGCAGCCGCACCACGCGAATCTCGGGCAGCGGCACCTGAGCCCCGCCCCGGTCGGCGCGTATCCGGACGGTGCTTCGCCGCTCGGCGTGCATCAGCTGATCGGCGACGTGTGGGAGTGGACCGCGAGCGACTTCCAGTCGTACCCCGGGTTCGCCGCGTTCCCGTACAAGGAGTACTCGGAGGTCTTCTTCGGCCCGGCCTACAAGGTGCTGCGCGGCGGGGCGTTCGGCGTGGACCCGGTGGCGTGCCGCGGCACGTTCCGCAACTGGGACTACCCGATCCGCCGGCAGATCTTCTGCGGCTTCCGCACCGCCCGCGACGCCGAAGGAGTCCGTTGATGTGCCGCCACCTGGTCTACCTCGGCGAGCCGGTGACGCTCGCCGAGGTGCTGACCGAGCCCCCGCGCAGCCTCTATCAGCAGTCGTGGGCGCCGAGGCTCCAGCGCTACGGAGTCGTCAACGCGGACGGCTTCGGCGTCGGGTGGTATCCGGCCCCCGCCGTCGCGGCCGCCGACGAGGAAGCGCTCAGCCCGGCGCGCTACCGGCGCTCGGTGCCGATCTGGACCGACGCGAACCTGACCGAGCTGTCCCGGGCCGTGCGCAGCGCGGCGGTGCTGGCCGCGGTGCGCTCGGCGACCACCGGGACCAGCCAGGACGAGTGCGCGGCCGCGCCGTTCCGCGAGGGGCCGTGGCTGTTCAGCCACAACGGCGCCGTGCGCGACTGGCGGTCGCTTCCCGACGAGGTGGATCTCGGCCTCGGCACGATCGACCTGCTGGGGCTGGAATCCCCGTGCGACTCGGCGCTGCTGTGGGCGGCGGTCAGCGTCCGGCTGCGGCGCGGCGAGACGCCGCAGCAGGCCCTCGCGGCGGTGGTCCGGCTGGTCGCGAGCGTGCGCCCGGCGGCCCGGCTCAACCTCCTGCTGACCGACGGACGCAACGTCACGGCGACGCGTTACGGCGACACGCTCTGGTACCGCACCACGCCGAGCAGCGTGGTCGTGGCGTCCGAGCCGGACGACGACAGCGGTCAGTGGCAGGAGGTGCCCGAGCACAGCCTCGTGCACGGCGACGTCTCCGGCCTCTCCGTCAACGCACTCGAAACAGCGAGCATCACGCCTACCGCCGCAGCGGCTGACGGTCCGTCAGCCGCGTCGCCCGACACGTCCACCGCCGAGCGGCGTTTCACCCTCGAACACAGGCTGCCGTCGGACTACTTCACCGTCCAGCTGCGCAGGGACGTGCTCGACGGCCTGACCGCGGCGCCGCGCTCGCTGCCGCCGAAGTGGTTCTACGACGCGTACGGCAGTGAGCTGTTCGAGGACATCACCCGCCTACCCGAGTACTACCTCACCCGCGCGGAGCAGGAGATCCTCACCCAGCGCGCCGGACAGATCGCCGCGGCCACCGGCGCCGAGACCCTCGTCGAGCTCGGCGCGGGCTCCTCGCGCAAGACCCGCCTGCTGCTCGACGCGCTCACCGAGGCCGGAACGCTGACGCGCTACGCGCCGTTGGACGTCAGCGCGTCAGCGCTCAGCGAGGCCGGCGAGGCGCTGTGCCGGGACTACCCGGCGCTGCGCGTCACCGCCACGGTCACCGACTTCGAGGCCGAACTCGCGCTGCCGGAGAGCGACGGGCCGCGCCTGATCGCGTTCCTCGGCAGCACCATCGGCAACCTCGGCCCCGAACAGCGGCACGACTTCTTCAGCGGCCTGCGCAAGGGGATGGACGAGCGCGACTCGTTCCTGCTCGGCGCGGACCTGGTCAAGGACGCCGGCGTGCTCTGGCGCGCATACAACGACAGCCAGGGCGTGACGGCGGCCTTCAACAAGAACGTGCTCCAGGTGCTCAACCGGGAACTGGACGCGGACTTCGACCTCGACGCCTTCGCGCACCACGCGGTCTGGAACGCCGGGCAGCAACGCATCGAGATGTGGCTGCGCTCGCGCGCCGCGCAGACCGTCAAGGTTCGCGGGCTCGACCTCACCCTCGAGTTCGAGCCCGGCGAGGAGCTGCTCACCGAGATCTCGACCAAGTTCCGCCGCGAGACGCTGATCGCCGAGCTGGCCAGGGCCGGGCTGCGGGTGCGCGACTGGTGGACCGACGCGGCGGGGGGCTTCGCCCTGCTGCTCGCCGCGCCGGCCGCGTGACGATCGGCACGAATACGATCGGCACAGTAATTGAAACGAACTGCATAACAACATCCTGATCAGGATTCACCGGGGCGTGCCCGCCGACCTGCGGGTGCGCCCCGGTGCACGTCATGGGCACGCTCGAAGTAGGCGCGATCGGACCGCACTGCCAGAATCCGATTTGGACTGCCTTACATGCGGGCACGCCGGCGAGAGGAGAGTACGTTGGCGGGTACTTGGGGCGCGCTTAGGCGCCGAATGATCACACCGAGCATGTCGGCGACCAGTGTCGAGAAACGCGGCTTCCATGTGAAGAACCCCGCTGCCGTCGAGAAGCTGGAAATGCCCGGCAGGACGTTTATGGTCGGATACGCATGCGCCGCCGAGGCGAGCACTCCGGCCGAGGCGGCGAAACTCATCGAGCAGCGGCTCCCGAAGCAGTACTGGGGCTTCGCGTACGAGGGCGCCGGAATGGGGTACGGCATCCGCGACGGACTACCCCTCGGCGGCAGCCGCCATGTCGCCGGCTTCCTCGAGGAGCAGCTGCGCGCGGCGAAGGCGAGCGGCCAGCCGTTCGGCCACGTGTACATGGCCTACGTCGGGGTCGGCTGGGCGATGGCCCGGCTGCCGCGCTTCCGGTGGAAGCCGCTGGACGCCGCGATGACCGATCCGGTGATCAAGTGGCTCGCCCTCGACGGCTATGGCTTCCACCAGGCGTACTTCAAGACCGACAAGTACGTGCACGAGCACTACCGCGAGCCGAACTTCCCCTGGCCGTCCAAGGACCTGAGCTGGTACGCGGACCGTGTGCTCGACCAGGGCATCGGGCGGGCCATGTGGTTCGTCGGCGGGGCCGACCCCGACCGGGTCGCCGACCTGATCGAGAAGTTCCCCGAGTCCCGGCACGCCGACCTGTTCGCCGGCACCGGACTGGCCGCGACCTACGCCGGCAGCGCCGACGAGGACGAGCTGTGGACGCTGCTGCGGCGGGCCGGCGATCACGGAGCACACCTGGCGCAGGGCTGCGCGTTCGCGGCCACCGCGCGGGTGGAGACCGGGCTGACCACGGAGCACACCAGGCTGGCGACCAAGGTCCTGGCCGGCGTGACGCCGGAGCAGGCGGCCAAGGTCGTCGCCGAGGCGCGCCCCGCCGACAACGCGGGCGGCGACGTGCCGCCCTACGAACTGTGGCGCCAGGGCATCGGCGCCGGGCTGTCCACTCTGCAAGGAGCGAACCCGTGACCGTCACGAGCGCACCACCCACGCGCACGAAGCGGGTGCCTCCCGGCCCGTCGCGCACCGCGACACCGGCGCTGTTCCGCAGACTGCTGCGTGACCGGCTCGAGGTGATGCGGTGGATCGTCGCCGAGTACGGCGACGCGGTCCGCCTGCCGCTCGGGCCGAAGATCCTGCACGTGTTCAACCACCCGGACCACGCCAAGTACGTGCTGGCCGACAATCCGACCAACTACCACAAGGGCATCGGGCAGATCCACGCCCGCCGGGTGCTCGGCGACGGCCTGCTCACCAGCGAGGGCGACCTGTGGCGCCGGCAGCGCAAGACGATCCAGCCGGTCTTCCAGGCCAAGCGGATCGCCCGGCAGCTCGGCTCCATCGCCGACGAGGCGGAGAAGCTGGTCGCCCACCTGCGTACCCGGGTGGACGACGGGCCGGTGGACGTGCGCGAAGAGATGACCGTGCTCACCCTCGGCGTCCTCGGGCGCACCCTGGTGGACGCCGACCTGGCCGTCTTCGACTCGCTCGGGCACTCGATCGAGTCGATGCAGAACCAGGCCATCTTCGAGATGATGTCGCTGGGCACCGTGCCGCTGTGGGCCCCGCTGCCCGGGCAGCTGCGGTTCCAGAAGGCCCGCAAGGACCTGACGAACATCGTGGACAAGCTGGCCACCGACCGCGCCGCCAACCCCAGCGTGGACGGCGACGACATCATCTCCCGGCTGATCGAGTCCACCAGGGACGAGCCCGACGCGAACATCGCCAGGGCCCGGATGCGGGACGAACTGGTCACCCTGCTGTTCGCCGGGCACGAGACCACGGCCAGCACGCTGAGCTGGGCCATCTACCTGGCCGACCAGCATCCCGACGTGTGGGAGCGGCTGCACGCCGAGGCCGTCGAGGCGTTCAGCAGCGGCGAGCCGATCACGTACCAGGACCTTTACAAGTTCAAGTACACGAACATGGTCGTCGAAGAGGTCATGCGCCTCTACCCGCCGGTGTGGATCCTGCCGCGCATCTCGCAGGGCGAGGACGAGATCGGCGGCTGGTACGTGCCCGCCGGCGCGAACGTGCTGGTCTGCCCCTACCTGCTGCACCGGCACCCGGCCTTCTGGGACGAGCCGACCCGGTTCAACCCGGACCGGTTCGACCCGGAGAAGTCGGGCGGCCGCAACCGCTACGCCTACATCCCGTTCGGCGCCGGCCCCCGGTTCTGCGTCGGCAACAACCTCGGCATGATGGAGGCCACCATCGTGCTCGCGACCATCGCCCGCGACCTGCGGCTCAAGCTGGTCCCCGGCTACGAGGTGATCGGCGAGCCGATGCTCACCCTGCGCATCCGCAACGGCCTGCCGATGACAGTGCACAACGCGTCCTGAACACAGCCGACTAGTCGGCCCTCCCCCGACGTCCCAGGATCGGCCGCCACCGCGCAACACCGCGTGGTAGCGGCCGATTTTGCGTTTCCGGGCACCATCGAGCCGCCTTCCGAGCAGCACAGGGCCTCGTAGCGCCGTCGCGGACCACCCCCTGCGCAGGGCCATCCTGACGGTTGACACAGCCTCGGCGGGACGGTACACCTATCCATAACGGCATTATATAACGCCGATATGGATCAGGAGCCAGTGATGATGACCGCTACCACGCAGAGCACCGCGTACGCGCCGGCCGGCGGTTCACGTCCGGTGGCCGAGGAAGTGACCGTCATGAGCCCGCCGGTGCTCGGCAAGCTGCCGGAGGCGCTCGACGGCAGCTTCCTGCGCATCGGCCCCAACCCGCTCGGCGGGCGCGCCGAGCGCGACGTGCTGGCCGGCGACGCGATGGTGCACGGCCTGCGCATCCGGGGCGGCCGCGCCGAGTGGTACCGCAACCGCTGGGTGCGCACCGGCCGGGTCAGCCGGGCCTTCGGCGAGCTGCCCACCGCCGGGCCGCGCCACGGGCTGTCAGACAACTGCAACGGCAACATCGTCCGGCACGCGGGCCGCACCTACGCGGTCGGCGACGCCGGGGTGCTGCCGACCGAGCTCGGCCGGGAGCTGGCGACCGTCGCCCGCAGCGACTTCGACGGCACGCTGCCCGCGGGCTTCAGCGCCCACCCGGAGATCGACCAGCTCACCGGCGAGATGTACGCCGTCGCCTACTACCACGAACTGCCGTACATCCACTATCTGACGATCGGCGTGGACGGCCGCGTGCGCAGGGCCGAGCCGATCGCGATGAAGAACACCTCGATGATGCACGCGTTCTCGCTCACCGAGCGGTACGCGATCATCTTCGACCTCCCGGTCACCTTCAGCTCCGCCGCCGCGGCGTCCGGTTCGCGCGTGCCCTACACCTGGGACGACGGCCACGGCGCCCGCCTCGGCGTGCTGCCGCGCCGGGGCGGCGACGCCGACGTGCTGTGGATGGAGATCGACCCCTGCTACGTCTTCCACCCGCTGAACGCGTACGAGGCCGACCGCAGCATCGTGCTCGACGTCATCCGGCACGAGCGGGTCTTCGACCGCGACCCCTTCAGTCCCGGCGAGTCGGCCCCGACGCTGTGGCGCTGGACGATCGACCTGTCCAGCGGCACCGTGGACGAGCGGCAGCTCGACGACTACATCCAGGAGTTCCCGAAGATCGACGAGCGGTTCAAGGGCACCCTGCACCGCTACGGCTACACCACGGCCGTGCGCCCCGACCACGGCAAGCTGTTCGGCGGGCCGGCGCTGCTGCGCCACGACCTGGCGGCCCGGCGCACCGAGGTGCACCAGTTCGGCCCTGGCCGGGAGACCGGCGAGGCGGTGTTCGTGCCGCGCGCCGCCGACGCCCCCGAGGGCGACGGCTGGCTGATGAGCCTCGTCTACGACCGCGCGACCGACCGCAGCGACCTGGTCGTGCTCGACACCGCGGACTTCACCGGAGCGCCGGTGGCCACGGTGCGGCTGCCCGTGCGCGTCCCGCACGGCTTCCACGCGACGTGGATCACCGGGAACTGATCAGCCTGGGAACAAGGAAGAGCGGCCCGCACGGTTTCGTGCGGGCCGCTTAGCGTTGTTGCACTATGTTGATTGGTTTGCCGGGCCGCGCCGACGCTCAGGCCGCCACGAGTTCGGGCAGCCGGTGGCTGTCCAGCTCGGGCAGCGCCATCAGGATCGGCAGGTCGATGCGCGACATCGGCTGCATCTTGAGATCGACCTCGATGCCCCGACTGCCCCGTGTGGTCACCGCTCCCGTTCCGACGAACAGCGGCCGCCGATTCCACGGCTGCGGATCGACGTCCCGGACCGCCACCGCTGCGGCCCGGATGAACCAGGTCCCGTCCGGCACCGTGGACAGCTCGTAGCTGCCGTCCGAGTCGAGCACGTCGCAGGCCACCGGCACGCCCTCCACGATGGGGCTGCTGAAGGCGCCCACGTAGATCCGTACCGGCGACTCCGTCTCGGGCAGGTGGATCTTGCCGTGGACGGTGCTACATCGCTGCGGCACGATGAGCGGACCGAAATCCGGCATCGTCATGCCGGCCTGCGCCGAGGACCGGTAGCGGGCCGGCGAGAAACAGACGCTGCGGGTGAACCGGCTGGTGAACGTGCCCAGACTGTTGTACCCGACCTTATATGCGATGTCTGTGACACTCAGCGACGTCTTGAGCAGCAGCTGTTTGGCCCTGAACAGCCGGACCGCGGTCAGGAACCGCCCCGGTGAGGTTCCCGTCACCGACCTGAATACCCGTGAGAAGTAGAACTTGCTGAACGTTGCGGTCTCCGCCATCTCAGCCAATGACAACGGCTCGCTGTAGCGATTCCACATGGTGGATATCGAGCGTTCCACTGCCACGTACGAGAATTCCATTCGTCCCTCCCCGTTCGAATGTGAATACAGCGTTGCGTAGAACGACCTTTCCTCAAAACATCCGGCCACGGCACGCGCCGACTCCGCGTGCGCCACAGCTGCGGCGCACGCCGACACGTCCCGATCCTTCAGCGCCCGGTGTCGGTGCGACGCTCTCACCAGCACCGTTCCCGATAATCGTCAACGTTGACCGCGGTTTCGACCCGCGTCGGGCGGACGCGCCCCGCGGTGCCGAACCACGAGGCGAAATCAGTGCACTGTACGATCGGTCACTTTTCTCGAAAAGCACTTCTGAACATGGTCCGAACAGCAGTTGGCGCCCCGCCGGCGTGGAGAGGCGGGGGCTGTCCATGAATTGCCTGAGCCGACTCGGGCCTGGCGACCGACCGGTCGGAACCCATTGGATGTCAGCCTAGCGCCAGCTTATCAGACTTCGATGCCAGATGTAACTCTTCACCGCTCCGGCATCAGAGGTTTAGGTTTGCCTGAATTGTAGAATATTGACCGGATCGGCCGCGCTTGTCGATCGCCCGTCACGATAAATCAATGTAAACCCCCGTCCCATCCCGTTGTTTGGCGGCAAGCATAGCGCGCGGACCGCGACATGCTCCCCGGTCGGTATCCCAAGATTTGGTAAAATCCCAGGTCAAGCTGTCCGCGGGCAGCACTTATCGCAGGACATGGCCACACTGCCCCGTCCCCGCGCGACGCGCGAATACCCACGCGGGCCGTGGCTTGCACGAGTCGGCCCGCACGTATTCGACAACGTCCAGAAAAGAACCGACCCGACCTCGGGCGCACTTGGCACAATAATGCCAAGTGTCAATTCCCTGTTACGTTTTTCCCGTTGCGCGCCCGGGCCGGTCCGCCGTTTCCCCGTAGTAGTCCCGTTCCATCCCGTTCCCCGCCCGGCGGCCGGAGCCGGCCGGAAGCGGATCAGTGCTCAGTGCCGCTCGATCATGTCAGGGCGTCGATTCCGATCACATCCTCGGTGGGTTGCGCCGGCGGGTCGAACGGACCCCAGGTGAACGCGGGCAGCCACGGCTCGGCCGGAGCGCTCCAGTCGAGCTCGGCGATCTGCCGATGCGTCCGCCGTCCGGCGATCGATCGATACAGGTCGAGGCGGTGCGCGCGCACGGTGACGGCCGGCTTCCCCCAGCCGACGTCCCATGCGGCGCCCTCCGTCTCGACACGCAGCGCCGGCAGGCCGTGCGCGTAGACCGAGGCGGAGAAGCCCCCGAGCAGCAGGCCCACCGCGGTGGGCAGCGCCGGGTGGTCGGCGTTCGGCGGCAGATCGACGACCCGGCGAAGGTCGAGTTCATGGGTGAACACGTCCATCACCAGCACGTCGTAGCCGAAGCCGCGCCTGTCGCCGAGCAGCAGTTCCACCTGCGGCCCGAGCCAGGCCCACTCGTCGAGCAGCTCGCCGATGCCGAGGTCCTCGGTCGGCGGCAGCGACTCGCTCTGGCGGCCGAGCGTCCGGTATCGGTGCCGGCAGCCGTCGAGCACGTGCGCGAGCAGATCGCGTACGGTCCACTCGGGACACGCGGGCACGATTCTGTCCGCGATGTCCGGGTATTCCTTAAGCAGGGCGGTCATGTTCTCGCGGCTGACCCGGTACGCGGTCTGGCCGGGCGTCCGCTCCCAGATGGCTGCGGACTGCGTGTCCTTCCGCCTGCCGTCGTCCATCCGGGACGCTCCTTGTCGCGCGCGAGAGCCGGTGTGCCTGACTGCGTACTTGCCCGTGTGCTTGGACATGACGGCGTGCACCGCCATGCCGATTCAGCCGCCTTTACGAGACTGCCCCAAGATGAACCCCGTAGTCTTCTCCTAGCATGCGGCATCGGCCCCGCCGGATGTTCGAGACACGCCGCGCCGGGCACCAGCCGCCGGGCCCCGCCGGTCAGCCGTGCCCATTATGGCCGACCCCCCGCCGTTCGCGGGCGCGTTCGACGGAATTCATCGCGGCCTCGACCTCGTCGCCCGCGCCGATCATCAGCCCGAGGACCTGGGCGTCGAAGCAGGAGTCCGCGTCGTAGGGCTCGATCATATAGCCGCCGAGCTCCAGGGTGACCAGGCCGTGCAGCGAGATCCACATCTGGTTGGCGACCAGTCGAGCGTCGCCGGGTCTGAACCGGCCGGCCGCCATGGACCGGTCGATCGCGGTCACCAGGAACTCGAGGGTGTACCGGCCGGACTGGCGGTCCTCGTCGGTCAGCGAGAAGCCGCCGAGGCACGAGCCGCCGAACATCGCGGCGTACTGATGCGGGTGTTCCCGCGCGTTCTCGCGGTAGGCGTTGCCCAGCGCGACGACGTCGGACACCGGGTCGTCGGTCTCGCCGGCCGAGCGCATCCTCTCGTTGAGCCGCTCGAAGCCCTCGTGCACGATGGCCCGCACCAGGTCGTCCATGCCGCCGAAGTGGGTGTAGACCGCCATGGTGGACGTGCCCACGGCCGCGGCCAGCCGCCGGGTGGACAGCGCCATCGGCCCCTGCTCGGCCAGCAGGCGGGCGGCGGCCTCGATGAGGCTCGCGCCGAGTTCGGGATCTGCCTGCCGGGGACTCACGGCTCACATGCTTCCACACCGGTACCC
>JBKOWZ010000168.1:0-6303 GCA_046724665.1 Actinomycetota bacterium | reverse complement strand
GGCCAGCAGCGCGCAGCCGCTCGCCCAGGCGGCCAGCCGCCGCGGACTTCGGGGGGTTCGGAACACTGTCTGCTCCTTTCACGCGATGCCGGAACATCGTTGGCGGCAGCGCGGTCAGGTGGGTGGAGGAGCGTGCGCAGGTGCATGACGCAGTGGTCGGGCTGGGGGGACCGTAGCCTTATTGACATTCGAGCGCAATATCCAGACACGACTCTGGCTAATCTTTACTATGACTTGCAAGATCAGTGAGACAGGTCAGGATCGGCCAACCGAGGGCGCGATCGGTCGCGAGTGTGGAGTGTGGACCGTACGAGCGCAGGGTCGGCCGATGCGCAGCGGCGGCCGACCCCACAGCCGCCCCAAAATCCCGGTTAGTCCCGATGAGCTCGTTTACTGCGTCGCAGGCTGGTCCAGCTCGCGTCGGCGGTCCAACCGCCGTCCACCGGCAGTGCCACGCCGTTCACGAAGCCGCTCATGCCCGGGTCGGCGAGGAACGCGACCGCGGCGGCGATGTCGTCCGGGGCGGCGAAACGTCCCATCGGGACCCGGTCGATGATGTCGTCGTCGGTGTAGCCGCCCGACGCCTGGTCGGCCGCGTCCATCTCGGTCTTGACCCAGCCGGGGCACACCGCGTTGACGCGCACGCCGCGCCCGCCCCACTCCGCAGCCAGGGTGCGCGTCAGCCCGATCAGCCCGTGCTTGCTCGCGTTGTACGCCGCGCGGTCCGAGACGCCCTGGAGCCCGGCGATCGAGGCGATGTTGACGATGGATCCCGCGCCCGCCGCGAGCATCGCGGTGCCGAACGCCCGGCACAGCAGGAACGGCCCGGTCAGGTTCACTTCCAGCACCCGGCGCCACTGCGCGGCCGTGGTCTGCTCGGCCGGCACCAGCAGGGAGATCCCCGCGTTGTTCACCAACACGTCGGCCCGCCCGAACTCGGCGAGCACCCGGCCGGACAGCTCGTCCGCGTACGACTGCGCCGAGACGTCGCCGACCACGGCGAGCACGTCGGCGCCGCGTTCGCGTACCGAGCGCTGCGTCTCGGCCGGCTCGCGCAGGTCGCTGAGCGCGAGCGCGTACCCCCGGTCGGCCAGCACCTCGGCCACCCGGCGGCCGATGCCCTGCGCCGCGCCGGTGACCACCGCGACCTGCCTTTGCTGCCCGGACACGGTCACTCGCCGGGCCTGCGGGCGACCCCGGCGTACATCCCCAGGTCCGCTGCGCGGGACGGAACCGACGTGTCCGGCCACTGCGCGATGGGCACGAGGCCGGGCTCGACCAGCGGCAGCCCGTTGAACAGCTCCTCGATCGCCCGGCCGGTGCGCGGCAGATAGGACGAGGTGGCGTGGTAGATCTCGGTGGCCTCCTGCACCCCGGCCGGGTCGAAGTCGGCCGTGCCGTGCGAGATGACCAGGTGGCTGCCCGCCGGGAAGGCGCGGATCAGCGTGTCGGCGACGCGCGCCGGGCCGTCGAAGTCCGGCACGAAGTGCAGCAGCGCCACCAGCAGCACGCCGACCGGCCGGTCGAAGTCCAGCACCCGGCGGGTGTCCGGGTGGTCCAGGATCTCCTGCGGCTGGCGCGCGTCGGCGTGCAGCACGGCGATCCGCTCCGGGTCGCTGCTCGCCAGCAGCGCCTCGGCGTGCGCGCGCACGATCGGGTCGCTGTCCGCGTACACGACCCGCGCTCCCGGCACGACGCTCTGCGCGACCTCGTGCACGTTGGGGGAGAAGGGCAGTCCGCAGCCGATGTCGAGGAACTGGTCGATGCCCTGCTCGGCGAGATACCGCACCGCTCGCCGCAGGAAGGCGCGGTTCTCCAGGATGCAGTCGCGCGTCGCCGGCGCGGCGGCGAGCATCGCCTCGGCGACCTCGCGGTCCACCGGATAGTTGTTCTTGCCGCCGAGCCAGTAGTCGTAGATGCGTGCCGGGCTCGGCTGGTCGGTGCGGATCTGCGCCGCCGCGAGCCCGCCATTGAGCATGCCGGCGACCCGGTCGGCGGCGCGTTCGATGTCGAAGGCCTCGAAGTGCTCGGCAGGCATGGCGCCCTCTTCTCCCCGTCCCTCTTCCGGCGGTCGCGAAGTTTGATTCTCGCACTCGCGCGGCTGTGTCACGATGGTCGCCATGACTGAAGCCGGAAGCAGCACCCAGACCTCGCGGTTCGATATCGACGGGGTCGGGCTGGCCTATGACGACGAGGGTTCCGGCGATGGTGCGCCGCTGGTGTTCATCCACGGCTGGACCGCGAACCGGCATCGGTGGGACCGGCAGCTTGACCACTTCAAGGCCGTGCGCCGGGTGATCCGGCTGGACCTTCGCGGGCACGGCGAGAGCGACAAGCCGGTCGAGCGGTACAGCATCGACGGCCTGGCCGGGGACGTGCGCCGGCTGCTGGACGGCCTCGGCGTCGAGCGCTTCATCCCGATCGGCCACTCGATGGGCGGCATGATCGCGCAGAAGCTCGCCCTCGCGTACCCGGAGCGGGTCGAGCGCGTGGTCCTGGTGGACTCGCTGGGCCGGATGGTCTACAACCGCGGCCGCGGGCTGGTGATGACCGCCTCGAAGGCGGTGCCCTACAACCTCTTCGTCGCGATCAACATTACGCGCGCGTTCAAGCCCGGCTTCCCGCGCGCGGAGATCCGCCGCTACATCGCCGCCTCGCAGGCCACGCCGCGGCACGTGGTCATGTCCTGCTACGACGCGATGCGCGAGTTCGACGTGCTGGAGCAGGCTGGCGCGATCCAGGCCCCAGTGCTGCTGCTGCACGGCCTGCACGACATCCAGCTGCCGCCCCGCGAGGCGCTGCGCCTCGCCGCCCGCTGCCGGGACGCCGTGGTGAAGATCGTGGACACCGGGCACGAGGCCCCGGTGGAGGACCCGGCGGCGGTCACCGCGGCGATCGAGGACTTCCTGGCCCGCGGCTGACCGGCTCGGGGGCGGCTGAACCGGCGGAATCGGGCATCGCGGGCGTTGCTTGCTTGGGCCGCCGGGGACCGATAGCGTACGAGGGCGGCGTGCGGGCATCGCAAGATTCTTACACAATCGATCATGCTCAAGCGCCGTGGGGTGCGCTTTTTTCGTGCTGTTGTCGCCCGGTGAGCCAGGGACGATGGGGATGGGGTGGCAGGACCGGCGCCGGTATCGTGAGGGCTCCATTCTCGGGCCCGCCGTCGGCGGCCGCGCAGTCCCGTCCGTGCCGGCGGATCAGCGGCCACTCGCGCCCGAACGGACGAAGCGGGGGACGACTGTGTTGCAACGGGACAGCAAGAGCACGGCCGCGTCCGCCCGGCACGCCTCCCCCAGGTCGTTCGTCGATGTACTCTCCTTCCGTGCCTCGCAGCAGCCTGACCAGCTCGCCTACCGCTTCCTGACCACCGGGGACGTGGACGGCGCGACCGACGAGATCACGTTCGGCGAGCTCGGCCTGCGCGCCCGTGCCATCGGCGGATGGCTCCAGGAGGGCGGCTTCGCCGGTGCCCGCGCGCTGCTGCTCTACCCGCCGGGCCTCGAGTTCGTCCGCGGCTACATGGGCTGCCTGTTCGGCGCGGTCGTCGCGGTGCCCTGCCCCGCCCCGCTCAGCGGCCAGATCCACCGCGCGCTGCCGCGGCTGCGCCGCCTGGTCGCCGACGCGGGCGCCGAGGTGGTGCTCACCACCGGCCCGATCCTCGACGCGCTGCGCTCCGCGGCCGCCGAGGTGCCGGAGCTGGCCGCGCTGACCTGGGTCGCCACCGAGCAGATACCCGACGACGCGCGGGCGGTGTGGCGCGAGCCCGGCCTCGGCCCCGACTCCGTCGCGTTCTTGCAGTACACCTCGGGCTCCACTAGCGCCCCCCGCGGGGTGATGGTCAGCCACGGCAACCTGCTGGACAACCAGCGGATCATCGCCGACGCGCTCGGCCACACGCCGGAACGGCTCGCCGCGCACGACGGCGACCTGCTGCTCAGCTGGCTGCCGGTGTTCCATGACATGGGCCTGATCGCCGGGGTGCTCCAGCCCACGTACGTCGGGCGCACCGCGACCCTGATGTCGCCGCTGCACTTCCTCCAGGAGCCGGAGCGCTGGCTGAACGCCGTCTCCAGGTACCGGCCGTACATGAGCGGCGGGCCCAACTTCGCGTACGAGCTGTGCGTGCGCCGGGCCACCCCGCGGCTGCTCGAACGGCTCGACCTGTCCGCGTGGCGGGTCGCGTTCAACGGCGCCGAGCCGGTGCGTGCCAGCACGCTGCGGCGGTTCGCCGAAGCCTTCGCGCCGGCCGGATTCCGGCCCGAGTCCTTCTATCCCTGCTACGGCCTCGCCGAGGCGACGCTCATGGTCAGCGGCGGCGACGTGAACGAGGCGCCAGCCGTCGGCCCGGCCCCGGTGGAGAATCCGGACGACGACGCGCCGGTGCCGGCGCGCGAACGGGAGCTGGTCAGCTGCGGGCGGCCGCGGATGACGGTGGTGATCGCCGACCCCGAACTCGGCGTGCAGTGCGCCGACGGCGAGGTCGGCGAGATCTGGCTGAGCGGCCCGAGCGTCGCGCTCGGGTACTGGAAGGACCCGGCGAAGACCGAGGAGACGTTCAACGCCCGGCTCGCCGACGGCAGAGGCGGCTTCCTGCGCACCGGCGACCTGGGCTTCCTGCGCGACGGCGAGCTCTACATCAGCGGCCGCCACAAGGACCTGCTGATCATCGACGGCCGCAACCACTACCCGCAGGACCTCGAGCTGACCGCCGAGTCGGCGCACCCGGCGGTGCGGCCGGGCTGCGTCGCGGCGTTCTCGGTCGGCGGCCCGGACGCCGAGCGGCCGGTGCTGGTCGCCGAGGTCGCGCCGGAGGCCGTGGTCGAGGTCGAACACGCCCCGATCGAGCGGGCCATCCGCCGGGCGGTGAGCGAGGAGCACGGCCTCGCGCTGTGGGACGTGGTGCTGATCCAGCCGGGCCGGATCTTCAAGACCTCGAGCGGCAAGATCCAGCGCGGCGCGACCCGCAAGGCGTACCTCGAGGGCTCGCTCGCGCTGCTCGACCCGCTCAGCCCGCCGCCGCGGGAAGCGCACCTGGAACCGGAGCCGCAACCGCGGCCTGCGGACGCCTCGACGGCGATGCCCGCGATCGACGCGCGCGTGATCGAGGCGTGGCTGGTGGAGGCGGTCGCGCGGCGCGCTGAGATCGACCCGGCGCAGGTGAGGGTGGGCAGTTCGATCGCTGACTACGGCGTGGGCTCGCGCGGCCTGGTCGAGATCGTCGGCGAACTGTCCGGGAAGCTCGGACGCAGGCTTGAGCCGACCGTGCTGTATGAGCATTCGACGATCGCGGGCGCCGCGCAGGCCTTCGCCGCCGAGGCGGCCGCCGCGGTGACCGTCACGCCGGATCAGGGCCTGAAGCCGGACCCGGTGCCCGGGCCTGAACCCGTGCCCGTGGCCGCGCCGTCCGCCGAGCCGATCGCCATCGTCTCCATGGCGTGTCGATTCCCCGGCAGGGCGGACGATCCCGAGGCGCTGTGGCGGATCCTGGCCGAAGGCACCGACGTCGTCGGCGACCCGCCGGGCCGCTGGGACGCGGCCGCGCTGCTCGATTCGGATCCTGATATGCCCGGCAAGGCGTACACGCTGCGCGGCGGGTACCTGCGCGACATCGACCGCTTCGATGCCGCTTTCTTCGGCATCTCGCCGCGCGAGGCCGCCGCGATGGATCCGCAGCAGCGGCTGCTGCTGGAAACCGCCTGGGAGACGCTCGAGCGGGCCGGGATCGTGCCGCGGCGGCTGGGGGAGAGCGCCACCGGCGTCTACGTCGGCCTCTATGACGGCGACTACCTCGCCGCGGTGGGTCTCGAACAGCTCAACGGCCACGTCGGCACCGGCTCGGCGTCGAGCGTCGCGTCCGGCCGGATCGCGTATACGCTCGGACTCCAGGGCCCGGCGGTGAGCGTCGATACCGCGTGCTCGTCCTCGCTGGTCGCCATCCATCTCGCGATCCAGGCGCTGCGCGGCGGCGAGTGCGATCTCGCCCTGGCCGGCGGCGCGACGGTCATGGCGACGCCGCGGCCGCTGGTCGAGTTCAGCCGGCTGCGCGCGCTCTCGCGCTCCGGGCGGTGCCGGCCGTTCGCCGCCGACGCGGACGGCATGGTGTGGTCGGAGGGCTGCGGGCTGCTCCTGCTCAAGCGGCTGAGCGACGCGCGGCGCGACGGCGACCGCGTGCTCGCGGTGATCCGCGGCTCCGCGGTGAACCAGGACGGCCGCAGCCAGGGCCTGAGCGCGCCGAACGGCCTGGCGCAGGAGCGGGTCGTGCGCGCGGCGCTGGCCGCCGCGCGGCTGCTGCCGCAGGAC
>JBKOWZ010000182.1:0-6646 GCA_046724665.1 Actinomycetota bacterium | reverse complement strand
TCCCTCCTCCGCCTAGCCATGCTCGGCCCTCGACCCGCGAGCTGATCCGACCACCAAACCGCGCACCCCCTAAGCTCACCGCATGACGACCCCTGATCGGGACGCACATCCCGGAGCCCGTGGCCCCCTGGTCGGCATCCGTGTGCTCGAGTTCGCTTCGCTGGCCCCGGCGCCGTTCGCCTGCACGCTGCTGTCCGACTTCGGCGCCGACGTGCTGCGCGTGACGAACCCGGCCGACCGTGGGCTGACCGCGGCGGCGCACCCCGGCGACCCGCTCGACCGCGGCCGCAGGATCGTCGCGCTCGATCTCAAGGAGCCGGCCGGGCAACGCGCCGCCCTCGACCTGGCCGCGCGGGCGGATGTGCTGGTCGAAGGTATGCGGCCCGGAACCATGGAGCGGCTCGGCCTCGGCCCCGACGCCTGCCTGGAGCGCAACCCGCGGCTGGTGTACGCGCGGATGACCGGCTGGGGCCAGGACGGTCCGCTGGCCCAGCGCGCCGGCCACGACATCAACTATCTGGCGCTTTCCGGCGCGCTCGAACCGCTCGGACCGCACGCGCGGTTCGAAGGTCAAGGTCACGGCGTACCGCCCTCGCCGCCGCTGAACTACGTCGCGGACTTCGGCGGCGGCGGGATGCTGCTCGCGGTCGGCGTCCTCGCCGCGCTGCTCGAGCGTGAGCGCTCCGGGCGCGGGCAGGTCGTGGACGCCGCGATGACCGACGGCGCCGCGCTGATCACCGGGATTCTTCACGGCTTGCACGCGCGCGGCCTGTGGCGGCGTGAGCGCGGCGACAACCTGCTCGACGGATCAGCGCCCTTCTACGCGGCGTATACGTGCTCGGACGGCGGCTTCGTGGCGGTCGGCGCGATAGAGCCGCAGTTCTACGCGGAGCTGATCACCGTGCTCGGCCTGACCGAGCAGATAGACGTGGCGCGGCAGCACGATCGCGCGACCTGGCCGGAGACCAGGCGGCGGCTCGCCGAGGCCTTCGCCGCACGTCCACGGGACGAGTGGGCGCTGCTTTTCGCTGAGTCGGATGCCTGCGTAACGCCGGTGCTCACGCCCTGGGAGGCCCCCGGCCATCCGCACAACGTGGCGCGCGGCACGTTCACCAGCGTGGACGGGTACGTCCAGCCCGCCCCGGCGCCGCGCTTCTCGCGAACGCCCGCAGCCGATCCGCCCCGGCCGCCGCGTACTGCCGAAACCGCCGACGGCGTCACTCTTTTCGGCCGCTGACGGCGATCCCCACGCCGAGCCCGACCATCGCCAGGCCGCCGGCCCCGCCGACCAGCGCGAGCCGGCGCGGCGATCGAGCGAACCAGTTGCGCGCGGTCCCGGCCACCAGGCCCCAGGTGCAGTCGCAGACCAGCGCCATCGTGGAGAACATCGTGGCGAACACGATCATCTGGAGCGGGACGTGGCCGCTCGCCCGATCGACGAACTGCGGCAGGATCGCGCCGAAGAACACCGCCGCCTTCGGGTTGGTGATCCCGACCAGCACGCCCTGCCGCGCTGCCCGCAGACCCGACACGGTGCGCGGGGTGCCGTTCCCCGACTCGGCTTCCATGTCCGCGTGCAGAGCGCGCCGCTCTCGGAACGCCTTGACCCCGAGGAACACCAGGTACGCCGCGCCGGCCAGCTTGAGCGAGGTGTACACGATCGCCGACCGCTCGACCAGCGTGCCGAGCCCCAGCGAGACCAGGATCGCCTGCACGTACGCGCCGAAAGTCCCGCCGGCCGCCGTCGAGAGCGCCGTGCGCTTGCCGTAGGCCAGGGCCCGGCCGACGACGAACAGCACCTGAGGTCCAGGCGCGAGGATGATGATGATCGCCGTCAGCAGGAACGGCGCGATGTGGTCCGTCGGTATCACGCGATGATGCTACGACCCCGTCGCGAACCGGCCATCTGATTTATCTGACTGACTTGTCTGACTGACTTGTCTGACTGACTTATCTGGTTGATCGCGCCGCACGCCGCTGCGTTCCCTAGCCAACGGTGCTTGCTATAACTCGGCGACTCGGCCTTCCACCACTTCCAGACGCCGCGTGACCCGCACCGCGTCGAGCATCCGGCGGTCGTGCGTGACCAGCAGCAGCGTGCCCGAGTACGAGTCCAGCGCGGACTCGAGCTGCTCGATCGCCGGCAGGTCGAGGTGGTTGGTCGGCTCGTCCAGCACCAGCAGGTTGACCCCGCGCGCCTGCAACAGCGCCAGCGCGGCGCGGGTGCGCTCTCCGGGGGAGAGGGTCGCGGCGGGACGCAGCACATGCGCGGCGCGCAGCCCGAACTTCGCCAGCAGGGTTCGAACGTCGGCCGGCGTCTGTTCGGGCACCTGCGCGCCGAACGCGTCAAGCAGTGGCTGCTCGCCGAGGAACAGCCCGCGCGCCTGGTCGATCTCGCCGACCACCACGCCCGGCCCCAGCGCCGCGTGCCCCGCGGCCAGTTCGGCGCGCCCGAGCAGCGCCGCGAGCAGCGTGGACTTGCCCGCGCCGTTCGCCCCGGTGATCGCGACCCGCTGCGCCCAGCCGATCTCCAGATCCACCGGCCCCAGCGTGAATCCGCCGCGCCGCACCACCGCGCCGCGCAGCGTGGCCACCACCGATCCCGAGCGCGGCGCCGCGGCGATCTCCATCCGCAGCTCCCACTCCTTGCGCGGCTCCTCGACCACGTCCATCCGCTCGATCATCCGCTCGGTCTGGCGCGCCTTCGCCGCCTGCTTCTCTGTGGTCTCGGTGCGGAACTTGCGGCCGATCTTGTCGTTGTCCGAGCCGGCCTTGCGCCGGGCGTTGCGCACGCCCTGCTCCATCCACGCGCGCTGCATCCGCGCCCGAGCCTCAAGCGACGCGCGCGTGTCGGCGTATTGCTCGTAGTCGGCGCGGGCATGGCGGCGCGCCACCTCGCGCTCTTCGAGGTATCCGGCATAACCGCCGCCGTACAGGTTCACCTGCTGCTGCGCCAGATCCAGCTCCAGCACGCGGGTGACCGTGCGGGTCAGGAACTCGCGGTCGTGGCTGACCACCACGGTCCCGGCGCGCAGCCCGGTGACGAACGACTCCAGCCGCTCCAGCCCGTCCAGGTCCAGGTCGTTGGTCGGCTCGTCGAGCAGGAACACGTCGTAGCGGCTCAGCAGCAGCGAGGCGAGCCCCGCCCGCGCGGCCTGCCCGCCGGACAGCGAGGCCATCGGCTGGTCGAGATCCACCGCGAGCCCCAAATCGGCGGCGACCTGCTCGGCCCGCTCGTCCAGGTCCGCGCCGCCGAGGCTCAGCCAGCGCTCCAGCGCGGCCGCGTACGCGTCGTCGGCCCCCGGAAGCTCCTCGACCAGCGCCTCGGTGCCGGCGTCGAGATCGCGCTGCGCCGCCGCGACCCCGGTGCGCCGGGCCAGGAACGCGCGTACCGTCTCGTCGGCGCGCCGCTCCGGCTCCTGCGGCAGATGCCCGACGGTGGCGGTCGGCGGGCTCAGCCGCACCTCGCCCTTCTCCGCCTGGTCGAGCCCGGCGAGCAGCCGCAGCAGCGTGGACTTGCCCGCGCCGTTGGCGCCGACCAGGCCGATCACGTCCTGCGGGGCGACGACGAGGTCGAGCCCGGAGAACAGCATCCGGTCGCCGTGTCCGGCGGCGAGGTCCTTGGCGATGAGCGTGGCGGTCACAAAACGCTCATGCTACCCGGGGACCCGGCGCCGCCGGACACGGATTTCGCTCAGGAGCTGTAGACCTGGAGCTCGGAGAGCTGACCGGCGGGCCAGCCGGTGTTGGCGGTGAAGGTCAGCCGCACGTAACGCGTGTTGGCAGCGGTGAACCTGACGGTCACCGCGTTGCCGGTGTTCGGGTCGAACGTGTAGCCGGTCGAGCCGGCGATCGTGGTGTAGTTCGTGCCGTCGGTGCTGCCCTGGACGGTGATGGTCTGCGTACGCGCGCCCCACGAGCTCGACGACGGCAGGTTCAGCACCAGGCGGCTGACACTCTGGCTCGAGCCGAGATCGACCTGGATCCACTGCGGGAACGCGTTGTTGGCGCTCTCCCAGTAGCTGCTGGTGTTCCCGTCCACGGCGTTGGACGACGGGAAGCCCGCCTGCGAGCCACTCGCCGTGGTGGGCTTGTTCAGCGCCAGGTTCGACGGCGGCGGCGAACCGGCCCCCGTGAACACCGAGAAGCCCGACAGCTGTGCGGCTGGCCAGCCGGTGTTGGCAGTGAAGGTGAGCCTGACGTACCGCGTCGTCGTGCTCGGTAGCGTCACGCTCACGCTGTTACCGGTACTCGGGTCGAACCTGTAGCCGGTCGGGCCGACGATGGTGCTGTAGTTCGTGCCGTCGGCGCTGCCTTGGACGGTGATGGTCTGCGTACGCGCGCCCCACGAGCCCGACGGCGGCAGCGTCAGCGTGAGCGAGCCGATGACCCTCGACGTGCCAAGGTCCACCTGGATCCATTGCGGGAACGCGTTGTTGGCGCTCTCCCAGTAGGTGTTCGCGTCGCCGTCCACGGTGTTGCCGGGCCCGTAGTTCTGTGTGGAGCTGCTCGCGGTCACCGGCTGATGCAGCGCCAGATCGGTATTGCCCGACGGCGCGCTCGTCGTGACGGTCACCGTGTTCGACGCCGCCGACACGTTCCCCGCCGCGTCATACGCGGCCACGTCGAACGTGTAGCTCGTCGAGGCGGTCAGGCCGGTGACGGTGAAACTGGTCGTGGCCGTAGAACCGACCACGGTGACGGCGCTGCCGTTCACGCGCTGCACGTGGTACCCGGCGACGCCCACGTTGTCGGTTGACGCGTTCCACGCCAGCGCGACTGTCGTGTCCGTGCTCGCTGTCACGTGCAGATTGCCCGGCACGCTCGGCGGCGTGGTGTCGCCGCCGCCGACGACAGGCTGGGTGGGCCGGGTCGCGGTCAGGGCGATCTGGCCCTTGAGCATCCGACCGCCGTCGTTGGCCAGGCGCAGGTAGTAGTCCGACGAGCAGGCCGTGCCGTCCTCGTCGAGCGAGAGCAGGCCGGAGTTCGACGGGACGGTGGCCTGGGTCGCCGAGGTCTTTGCGATCTGGTTGCCTTCGCCGTACTCGTCGAACATGGAGATGTAGATGCCTTGTACGCCGGCGCGCACCATGTTGTAGAACTGCCGCCACATGAAGTCGCCGTGCACCCGCTGACGCAGCGACAGATCGCCCGGCAGGACGCAGGGCTGGTAGTCGATGCCGTTCGCGTTGCAGTCGGCCTGGTCAGGCACGGTGTACGTGTTGTAGGCGTTGTCGGAATCGGTAACGTTGCCGATCGCGCCGACCATCCAGGGCGAGATCATGTTGAACGCGTGGTACACGCCGCTGTAGCCGGCCCGCGAGCCTCCGGTGCCGGTGCGCCATTCGCGGGGTACGCCGCCGATGACGTAGCAGCCCTGGCCCTTGAACCAGTTGACGACGTCGAGGCAGGTGGCGGCGTCCCATGGGTGGTTGCCGTCGTTGAAGCCGTATCCCCAGATGCAGACGACGGGTTTGCCGTTCTGCCTCGCGTACGCGGTGGACGCCGTGTGCGCGGACATTTTGTTAGTCCAGTCGGCCTTGATCTCGGCCTGCATGTTCATCCAGCCGGTGACGTCGTACATGATGTAGTACTTGCGGCCGTAGGTCTCGGCGGCGGTGCGTACCTTGGCGGCCATCGCGTCGCGGGTGGGGCCCTCGCTGCTGTTCGGGTTGAAGCGTTGCAGGGCGGCCGTGTCGCAACCGTTCTGCTGCATCCACAGGAAGTGCGTATTGACGGTCTGCTGATCGTATGAAGAGAACAGCGTCGCGGGCTGGCCGTTGGTGAAGTTCGCGTACCCGGTCTGGTACTTGTTCGTGTACTCGTTCATGTCCGGCCAGCCCTTGATCACGTTGTTGCCCGGCGACGGGGCCTGCGACCAGTTCTGGCTCCAGTGCCACCAGCCGTTGATCGGGGCGCCGTCGCCGCTGCACGCGAACCAGCCCTGATACCCGACGGTGATCTTGCCGACCACGTCCCCGGGCGCGCTGGCCGCCGACACCGGCGAGGGCCGCAGCGCGGGCACCGAGGCGGCGGCGGTTCCGGCGACCGCCGAGACGATGAGCTTCCTGCGGGTGACTGCCATGGAATTCCTTCCCTGACGCGTCAGCCGGTCCACCGCACCGCGACTGCGGCGCGCGGCGTCCGAAGGCGGCGTCAGTGGGTGAGCCGTGGGTGCTCGGTGCGGCAGACTGTAGCCACGGCGACACATGCCCGCAATAGTTCGAATGCTTTGCGCAAATTTTCAATCGCTCATTGCAAGAAATGCAAGGAGCTAGGGAGCGTCGGCAATCTCGCGCCCTGCCGCGGCCTCGTCAGGGTCCTTGCCGTCCTGCGGATCCGTGCGCAGTTCGCGCACTATCGACCACGCGATCGACACCAGCGGCACGGCCACCACCGCGCCGAGCACCCCCGCGACGATGCTTCCGGAGATCACCGAGACCGCCACGGCCACCGGGTGCAGCTGCACGGCCCAGCCCATCACCAGCGGTTGCAGCACATGCCCCTCGAGCTGCCCGATCACCACGATCAGCGCCAGCACGATCGCCGCGGTGAGCACGCCGCGCCCGGCCAGCGCCACCACGGTCGCGATGGCCATGGCCACCGGCGAACCGACCAGGGGGACGAACGAGGCGAAGAACTCGAG
>JBKOWZ010000104.1:0-12546 GCA_046724665.1 Actinomycetota bacterium | reverse complement strand
GATCCGGTACTGCCAGGACTCGAGGGTCTTACCCGGCGCCGGGCGAAGGTACCGCGGGCAGGCTCGGCAGCTTGGGCAGCAAGCCGTCGTTCGAGCCGGTCATCCCATAGTGCCCGGCGGCGGCTTTGAGGTTCGCGCTCTCCTGATAGAGCACGAAGACGACGGCGACCTGACCGGTCGCCTGGTCCATGTCGCTGACCGTGGAGACCGTCCTGGCCGCGGAGGCGTTCTCGAGCACCGCCGCGATCACCCCTCCGGGCCCGGCCGCGACCGCGGAGCCGCCGATCACCGGCCCAACGCCCGCGGCGTACAGCCGCTGAGCCAACGCCACGTACACGGCGTTCGGCTCGTCCGACGCCGCCGCCTTGTTCGGCGCGACGATCAAGGCGGCGCTGGGTTTGACCATCGTGGCGGCGTTAGGCATCGAGTTGACCGTGATCACGCCGATGTCGCGGAACGCCTTGAGCGTCTTGACGGACCACTCCGCGGTCATCGCCCTCGGCGCGACGGTCGGCGGCAGCGTGGGTCCGATTCCGGCGGTGGCCTGCGCGGTGAGCGCCTGCGCGAGCAGGTTCATCGCCTGGCTGACCGGGTCGTCGCCGGGCAGCGTCTGCCCGGCCGGGGCGTATCCCAGCAGCAGCGTCGCGAGCTGATCGGCGCTGTCGGGGGCGGTGAAGGCCGGGTTGATCGTGACGTCCGCGGTGATCGTCGCGGAGGCGCGCTTGGCCAGGGCGAGCGTGGCGTCGGCCGAGTCCCGGTCGTACCCCGCGGCGCGCACCACGACCACGTAGTCGTTGTACAGCTGGTTCGCGACCAGGTTGTCCTTGGTCTCGTTGATGTAGTCCTGGAGCTGCTTGTTCGCGGAGGTCAGCGTCCGCTTGTCGTTCTCCAGGCCGTTCTTTGCGTTGTTGGCGCTGGAGATCTGGCCGCGCAGGATGTCGATCTGCGCGCTGCTGAGGAACGAGGCGCCGAGCACCAGCCCGACGGTGAGCGCCAGGAAGACCGCCACGATGGAGACCACGTGATAGCGGAAGTCGATCACGAGAACAACCCCTGCACCCAGAACACGAAGGAGTCCCAGTAGCCGCGCAGGACCTCCCAGTACAGCCCGGCCAGCGGGGAGACCAGCAGGGTGGCCGCGATGGTGACCAGCGCGGCGCAGATCATCAGCAGCAGCGAGGCGGTGGAGATCTGGCTGCGGTAGAGCCGGGAGACGCCCTTGGCGTCCACCAGCTTGCCGCCGACGCGCAGCCGGGTCAGAAAGGTGGAGGCCATCCCGCCGCGGCCCTTGTCCAGGAACTCGACCAGGTTGGCGTGGGTGCCGACGGCGACGATGAGCTTGGCGCCCTTGTCGTCGGCCAGCAGCATCGCCACGTCCTCGCTGGTGCCGGCGGCCGGGAAGACCACGCACTGGCGGCCGAGCCGCCGCAGCCGCTCGAGGCCCGGCGCGCGGCCGTCCGGATAGGCGTGCACGACCAGCTCCGCGCCGCTGGCCAGCGCCTCGTCCGAGACCGAGTCCATGTCGCCGACGATCAGCTGCGGCCGGTGTCCCGCCTCGATGATCGCGTCCGCGCCGCCGTCCACGCCGATCATGATCGGCCGGTACTCGCGGATGTACGGCCGCAGCGTCCTGAGGTCCTCGAGGAAGTGGTATCCGCGCACGACGATCAAGACGTGCCGATCGTCCAGATCGGTGCGCAGATCCGGCACGCCCACGCCGTCGAGCAGCAGATCGCGCTCCTTGCGCAGGTACTCAAGGGTGTTCTCGACGAACGACTCGAGCTGCTCTGACAGCCCGGTGCGCGCGTCCTCCATCGCGGTCAGGACGCCCTCGGCGTCCAGCAGCCGGCCGGCGGCCAGCGGGGTGTCGCCGCGGAAGAGCACGTTGCCCTCGACGCGCAGCCGCTCGCCCTCCCGGGCCAGCGTCATCACCTGCGGCCCGACCTGGTCGATCAGCGGGATCCCCGCGGAGACGATGATCTGCGGGCCGAGGTTCGGGTAGCGGCCGCTGATCGACGCGGCGGCGTTGACCACCGCGGCCGGCCGACAGGCGACCAGCGCCTCGGCGGCGACCCGGTCGATGTCCTGGTGGTCGATGACCGCTATCTCGCCGGCCTGGAGTCTTTTCGTGAGGTTCTTGGTGCGCCGGTCCACGCGGGCGAGCCCGCCCGCCGCGGGCCCGGGCAGCGGCTCGGGCTCCGCCGGGCGCTCGGGAGCGCGCGCGGTGATCCTCATCGGGACAATCCTGCCAGGTCCGCGCGGCCTCGCACGCCCCGCCGCTTCTCGTCTCAACGAGCCTTATCTTCGCTCGGCGTGCGCGGTCGCCAACAATTCGTCGGCGTGTGCCTGGCCGAGCTCGGAATCCTCCAGGCCGGAGAGCATACGCGCCAGTTCGCGTCTGCGCTCCGCCTCGCCGAGCACGGTCACGCCCGAGGACGTGATGGAGCCGTCGCTCTCCTTACGCACCAACAGCTGCCTGTCCGCGAAGGCCGCGACCTGGGGCAGGTGCGTTACGACGATGACCTGTGCGGTACGCGCCAGCCGGGCGAGCCGCCGACCGACCTCGACCGCCGCCTTGCCGCCGACCCCGGCGTCCACCTCGTCGAACACGAAGGTGGGCACCGGATCGGCGCCGGCGAAGACCACCTCGACGGCGAGCATCACCCGGGACAGCTCACCCCCCGACGCGCCCTTGGCGATCGGCAGGAACGGCGCGCCGGGATGCGGCGCCAGCCGCAGCTCGACGTCGTCGATCCCGTTCGGCCCGAACGCGACCAGCCGCTCATCACCGGTATCCGGGTCCGGCACCGGCAGCGCGTTCGCCGCGGACGAGCCGTCCGCATCGGCTGAAAGTTCCCGCTGCCCCACGTGCACGGCGATCCGCGCGTGCGGCATCGCGAGCTCCGCCAGCTCCGTGGTCACCGCGGCGGCGAACTTCTCGGCGGCCATCCGCCGGGCCGCGGAGACCTCCGCGGCACAGCGCGCCAACCGTGCCCGCAGACCGTCCCGGCTCGCCCGCAGCTGTTCGATGCGATCATCGTCGTTGTCCAGCTCGGCCAGCCGCAGTGCGCCCTGCTCCGCCCAGGCCAGCACGTCCGCGAGCGTGGGCCCGTGCCGGCGGCAGAGGTTCTCCAGGTCGGCGATCCGTTCGTTGACGACCTCCAGCCGCACCGGATCGGCCTCGATGCCGGTGAGATATCCCGCCAGGTCCGTAGCCGTCTCGGTGAGCTGCCAGTACAGCTCCTCCAGACGCGTCGCGATCGGCGTCAGCGCCGGATCGTCGCCACGGACCTGATCGATCGCCCGGCGCGCGGCGTTCACCAACGACGACGCGTCGCCGCTCGCCACGGCGTCTTCGGTCGAAACCAGCGCCTCATGCGCCGTCGCGGCCGCCGCACGCAGCGACTCCGCGTTACCGAGCCGCTGCGACTCCGCGATCAGCTTCTCAAGCTCGCCGGCAACCGGCTCGACCTTCTCAATCTCGGCCAGGCCGTAACGCAGTGCGTCAGCCTCCTGCGCGCGTTCACGCGCCTGCGTCGTCAGCTCCTCGAGCGCCGCCGCGACGTCGCGGTACTCCTTGTACGCGGCGCGGTACTCCGCCAACGGACGCGATACGGCGTCCCCGGCGTACCGGTCCAGTGACGCGCGTTGCCGCGCGGGTTGCAGGAGCCGTTGCTGCGCGGACTGCCCGTGCATCGCGATCAGGTCCTCGCTCAGGTCGGCGAGCACCGATACCGGGACGGCCTGTCCGCCCAGATGCGCGCGCGAACGCACCGGTGTGTTCGATCCGCTGCCAGGCGCCTGGCTGCCGATCACCCGGGCCAGCAGCAGCTCCACCCGCTCGCCGCCGTCCGCGCCCGGCTCGACCGGGTCTATCGCCGCGCCCGCGTCCGCCGCGCGGCGCGCGACGGAGCCGTCGGCCGGGATCAGCACCCGCCCCTCGATGGTGGCGCGGTCCGCGCCCGGCCTGATCCTGGTGGTCTCGGCGCGGCCGCCGAACAGCAGATCCAGTCCGCTGACGACCATGGTCTTGCCCGCCCCGGTCTCACCGGTGACCGCGGTGAAGCCGGGCGACAGCTCCAGCACGGCGTCCTCGATCACCCCGAGGCCGCGGATGCGCATCTGCTCCAGCACACTCGTGAGATTAGCGGAACTCCCGGACAACGGACCCTTACCTTACCCACCGCCCCCTCTGACGAGCGATCAGGTGGAGATAGGGCCGAATACGGTGCCTTTACCGCGCCCGCCAACCGTCCACGGGCAGCGCGAACTTCGCGACGAGGCGATCGGTGAACGGGGCGTCGTGCAGCCGTGCCAGCCGCACCGGCCGTTCCCCGCGCCGCACCTCGACGCGCGCGCTGCGCGGCAGGTCGAGCATCCGCCTCCCGTCGCACCAGAGCACGGCGCTGCCCTCGGGGCTCGCCCCCCAGCCGTCCTCGATCTCGATGGCCAGCAGCGAGGTCGGCGCCGCGACGAGCGGCCGGGCGAACAGCGCGTGCGCGGACACCGGCACCAGCAGCAGCGCCTCGACGTCCGGCCACACGATGGGACCGCCGCCGGAGAACGCGTACGCGGTCGAGCCGGTCGGCGTCGCGCACACGACCCCGTCGCAGCCCCAGCGGGAGAGCGGCCGACCGTCCACCTCGATCAGGACGTCGATCATCCGCTCGCGCGAACGCTTCTCCACGCTCGCCTCGTTCAGCGCCCAGGTGCGTCCGACCTCGCGGCCCTCCTGAAGCACGATCACGTCGAGGGTCATCCGCTCCTCGACCTCGTAACGCTGCTCGACGATCCGCTCGACGACCTCGTGCAGGTCCTCCAGCTCCGCCTCGGCCAGGAAGCCGACCCGGCCGAGGTTCACTCCGAGCAGCGGGATGTCGGCGGCGCGGGCCATTTCGGCGCCGCGCAGCAGCGTGCCGTCGCCGCCGAGCACCACCACCAGCTCGCAGTCGTCCACGGCGTGCTGGTCGTCGTTGACGATCCAGGCGCTCGGCCCGAAATCGACGCCGTTCACCTCGTCGGCGAGTACGCGCACCTCGATACCGGCCGCGGACACCCAGTGCGCGACCTTACGCGCCGCGTCCTTGGCCTCAGTCCGTCCGGTGTGTGTGACCAGCAGGACGCTGCGCTTCGCGCGTTCGCCGCCGTTGTCCTCGCCCGTCACGTGCACTCCCTACCGTCGCCGGTCATGCCTGTGCCTGTGCCCGTCCCTCGCGCCCTACCTGACGCGCTCCGGCCGGTCCCTGCGCGATCGCACGTGCCAACTGCTCCTCGTCGAGCGGCGGCGCCCCCGCGTGCAGCCACACGAAGTACTCCACGTTGCCGCTCGGTCCGGGCAGCGGGCTCGCGGTGACGCCGAGCACGCCGAGCCCCAACTCCCACGCGGCGGCCGCGACCGTGCGCACGGCGTCCGCGTGCAGCGCCGGATCGCGCACCACGCCGCCGGAGCCGAGGCGCTCACGCCCGACCTCGAACTGCGGCTTGACCATCAGCGCGAGATCGGCCCCGGGCGCCGCGCAGCGGACGAGCGCGGGCAGCACAAGTGTCAGCGAGATGAACGAAAGATCGCCCACCACGAGTTCCGCCGGCTCGCCGCCGATCTGATCGAGCGTCAGATCGCGGACGTTGGTGCGATCCACCACCACGACGCGCGGATCGGTCTGCAACCGCCAGGCGAGCTGCCCGTAGCCGACATCCACCGCGACGACCTCGCGCGCTCCGGCCCGCAGCAGCACGTCGGTGAACCCGCCGGTTGACGCCCCGGCGTCGAGGCAGCGCCGCCCCTGCACCGCGAGCCCGAGCGGCTCGAAGGCCGCGAGCGCGCCCGCGAGCTTGTGCCCGCCGCGCGAGACGTACTCCCGCTCGCCGTCCTCGCCCGCGACCACGATCGCCGCCGAGGTCTCGACCTGCGTCGCCGCCTTGCCCGCGGCCTGGCCGCCCACGGTGACCCGCCCGGCCGCGATCAGCTCGACGGCCTGCTCCCGCGAGCGGGCCAGACCGCGCCGCACCAGTTCCGCGTCGAGCCGCCGCCGCGCCTGTCCTGCCATCTGCGGCGCCGCCTACCCGTCGCCCCGGCCCGGCGCGCGCCCGAACGCGCCCGCCGCCATCGCTACCGCCCCGCTTCGCGTTGGTTGAGCTGCGCCAAGACGTCCTGCAACCGCTGGTGCACGCCGTCGTACAGGTCCGGATGCGCGCCGGTCGGCCTTTCGCCCAGCTCCCGCAGCCGATCCAGCGCGGCGTCCACCTCCGGATGGCCGGTGGGCTCGGGCTCCGGCAGGGAGATCTCCGCGGACACCGCGACCCGCGCGATCGCCTGGCCCGGCTGCGCCGCGTGCTCGGTGTCCATGTCCCGCCGTCCTCTCCTCGCACGACGATCCGTGCGGCTTCTCCCCGACCGTACCGCGCCACGCGGCCGTTCGGGGGTATGGTGCCAGCCGTGGCGACCAAGAACGAATGCGCCGAGGCGCTGGACCGGCTGGCCGTGAACCTCGGCCGGATCGACGGCGAGCGCCGTGACCGGCACCGGCTCGAGCGGACCGTCAGCTGCCGGATCCCGGATCTCGACGTGACCTTCCACGGCGTGCTCAAGGACGCGCGGCTGCTGAACGTGGTGTCCTACGACGACGGCGCGGCCGCGCCGGACGCGCAGATCCGGCTGACCATCCCGAGCGACGACCTGCTCAAGCTGGTAGACGGCCGGCTGAACTTCGTCTCCGCCTGGACCGCCGGCCGGATCAAGGTCAGCGCCTCGTTCGGCGACCTGCTCAAGCTGCGCAAGATCTTCTGACCAGGCCTCCTACCGACGCCAGTCGATCAACATCCCCGGATCGAGCAGTCCGCGCAGGTCCTGTGCCACGTACGTCGGCTGGTGCTCCTTCGGTGCGTTACGCAGTTGCTCGATGCGTGTGACCCCGGTGAGCACCAGCAGCGAATCGACTCCGGCCCGGTTCGCGCCCTCGATGTCGGTGTCCAGCCGGTCGCCGACGACCAGCGGACGCTGTGCGGCGGTACGCAGCATGGTCTCGCGATGCAGTGCGGGCTCCGGCTTACCGGCGACGGTCGGCCACGTCCCCGTCGCTGCCGCGACCGCGCCCACCAACGCGCCGTTACCCGGTGCGATGCCGCGTGCGGTCGGCATGGTCTTGTCCGTGTTGGCCGCGAACCACGGCACGCCGCGCTCGACTGCGTACGCAGCCTCGGCGAGGTCCGCCCACGACGTGTTGGGCAAGTACCCCTGTACAACCGCCGCCGGATCGTCGTCCGCGCCGCTGACCAGCGTCAGTCCGTACCCCAGCAGCGCCTGCCGCAGCCCCTCTCCCCCGATCACCAGCACCCGTGCTCCTGCGGGCACCTGCTCGGCGATCAGCCGCGCGACCGCCTGCGCCGCCGTGACGACGTCCGCCACGTCGGCGGGAAGCCCCAGCTCTCGCAGGTGCTCGGCGACGGTCTCCGGCGTGCGTGACGCATTGTTCGTGACGTAGGCGAGGCGCATCCCCGCGTTAGCCGCCGCTGTCAGTGACGGCACCGCGTGCGGTACGCCGTCCGCACCGCGGTACACCACCCCGTCGAGATCGAGCAGCGCCGTGTCATATAACGCGGCGAGCGGCTGGCCTGCCGCTCGCCGGTCCGACTCCGCCGCTACCGACTCCTCCGCCACATTCTCAATATTCGTCACAACAAGTGATTTTCTCACGGCCCCCACCGCGGCGGCCTAAGCCCACCGCCCACACCGACGTACGCGCTACCGCTGCGAACGCTCCTGCCTGCCTCCTGCCGACCGTGAACGCAGGGTCGCCCGTGCCCCACGCAGCGCCTGCGTGTAGTAACGCACGTCGGGCCGCATCGCCGCGGCCAGCGCCAGGTGCTCTACGGCGTGCTCGTAGTCCCCCAGCCGTGCGGCTGCCAGCCCCCAGCCGAACTGTGCGTAATCGTCGTCTGGATTGGACTCGGCGAGCGTCCTGAACGCGTCCGCCGCCTCGCTGTACTGCTCCGCGTCGAACTGTGCCCGTGCCAGTGCCTCAAGCACGGAGCGCGAGCGGGGTACGCGATCAGCCGCGCGCACCAGCAGCTGTGTCGCCGCAGCGGGGTTACCGCTGTCGAGCAGCTGTACGCCACGCTGGTACCAGTCGTAGACCTCCCCGGTGAGGGCGGAGTCGTCGAGCGGCTCGGCCTTGCCGGCCGGCGGCTCGTCCGGTTCGTCCCCGTGCCACTGCGCTTCCTCGGTCACTTCGCGCCTCCCGGAGTTCCGTGTTCCGTCTGTCCGCTTTTACCGCAGCAGGTTCCAGTTCCCATCTGCCGAGCGAGGCGGGTCGTGCCCGGTCCCGCGCCCGGTCCTCGTGGTGCCTTGACCGGCTGGTCGGCGGCACCCCATAGCATTTGCATATGAACTCTGCCCCGGAGGCCGACGCCCCGCGCACGCACGACGAGGGGCGGCGGCTCGCGCTCGTCCCGTTTCGCGGGTTGCGGTTCGCGCGCGCCAGGGTAGGCGACCCGGCGGCAGTCATATCGCCACCGTACGACATGATCGACCCAATTCAGGCACATCGACTTGCCAGAAGCGGCACGCACAACATCGTTCGGCTGATCCTTCCGGAGCTGGACGAGCCCGACTCACGGCTGCGTTACCGCCGTGCCGCCCGCACGCTGCGCGAGTGGCGAGACGAAGAAGCGCTGGTCCTGGACCCGGAACCGGCGCTGTACGTCTACGAGCAGACCGGTCCGACGGGCCTGCAACGCGGCCTGATCGGCGCGTTAAAGCTGCCCAAGGACGATTCGGGGCCGGTGCTCCCGCACGAGGACGTCGTGGACGCCGTCGTGGCCGACCGGCGCGCGCTCATGCACGCACTCGGTGCGAATCCCGAGCCGATCCTGCTCACCTACGAAGGCGACGGACCGGCCTCCGACCTTGTCGAGCGCTATGCGGACAACAACGGCGCCGAGCCCCTGGTTGACGCGGCGACGGCCGACGGCACCCACCACCGCCTGTGGGCCATCACGGCACCCGAGGAGCACGCCGTCGTCGCGGCAGACCTGGCGCAGCGCCGCACTCTCATCGCCGACGGCCACCATCGCTACGCGGCGTACCGGCGCCTGGCGGCGTTAGGCAGGCCGGGCAGCGACCACGGCCTGGCGCTCCTCGTTGACTCGAAGCGGCATCCACTGCACGTCAAAGGCATCCACCGCTGGATCCCCGACCTCCCGACGGATCCGGCGATCGAGGCAGCGGGCAAGTGGTTCACGGTCGCGCAGGCGGGCGGCGGCTACAAGGCGGCCCTCGCCGAACTGGCGCGGATCCCGGCAGACCGCATCGCGTTCGCCGTCGTGGACCGCCAGCGTGCCTGGCTCATCTCGGACCCGCGGCCCGAGCTGCTGTCCGACACGATCCCGCACGACCGCCCCGAGGCATGGCGCACCCTCGACGCGACCGTGCTGCACGCGGCGCTGGCGCGGAAGGTCTGGGGCGTCCCCGACACGGCGGACCACATCCGGTTCGATCACGACCCGAAGAACGCGGTGATCGAGGCCGATCGCCATCAGGGCCTGGCGGTCCTGCTGCGCCCGGTCGCGCAGTCCACGGTGCTCGGCCTCGCGGCCCTCGGCGTGCTCATGCCCCGCAAGTCCACCGCGTTCGCGCCCAAGCCGGCCACCGGCCTGGTCATGCGCCTACTCGACGAGCACTAATCCACCCACAGCGTCCCCAACCGCACCACCGCCATAGCGGTACCACCAACCCCGCAACACAAAACGAGCGGGCCCATTCCGGACCCGCTCGCCTCGTCTTCCACCGTTCCACTACCGGCAGCCACCACTACCCGCCACCGTCACATCCACGACCACGACCACGACCACGACCACGACCACGACCACGACCTACGACGGCCTACTGCTCTTCGTCGTTCTCCAGATCGGGCCCGACCGGCTTCTTGTCGGCCTCGTCCCCGTCCGCATCGTCGGACTTATCCGAGTCCTCATCGGACTCGTCCGCGTCGTCAAGCTCGTCGTCGTCCTCGTCCGCGTCCTCATCATCGTCGCCGGACTCGTCATCGACGTCGGCAAGCTCGTCCTCATGCTCCTCCTCGTCGAACTCCTCCTCGACTTCGTCGAAGCTGAGCCCGTCGAGCTCGGCCAGCCGCTCACCGGCACCGGTGAGCCCTTCCGGATCCACCTCGCTCGCGCGGGCGAACCAGTCCCGGGCCTCGTCCTCCCGGTCGCTCTCGAGCAGCGCCTCCGCGTAGGCGTAGCGCAGTCGCGCGGTCCACGGCTCGGCCTGAGGCGGCGTCAAGTCCGCGCCCTGCAACAACACCACGGCCGCCTCGGGCTGGCCGAGGTCCCGCCGCGCCCCGGCCGCGACGATCCGCAGCTCGATCTGCGTGGCCTTGTCCAGGTCCTTGGCCTCAGGGGCCTGGACCATCTCGAGCGCCTTCTCCGGACGTCCCAGCCCACGCTCGCAGTCGGCCATCACCGCCCACTGGTGGTTGGACCCGGTGATCCGGCGCGCGGCCCGCAGCTCGGAGAGCGCCTCGGCGTACCGGTCCGACAGGTAGGCGGCGAGCCCGAGCGCCTCCCGCGTGGCGGCCAGGCGCGGAGCGAGCTGCTGCGCGGCGCGGGCGTGCGCGTACGCCTTCTCGGGGTCCTCATCGACCAGGCGCCCGGCCATCACCAGGTGCCCGCCCACGAGCTGCGCCTTCATCCGAACGAGAGTCCGCAGTTCGGCACGGATGTCGGCATCCAGGTCCGAAGTGTCGATGTCGTCGGGCAGCTCGAGATCCTCGATACCCTCGACCGTCGGCTCCTCCTGAACACTCTCGACAGGCGCGCTGCGCTCCGGACGATCCCGATCGCGGTCGCCGAAGCGAGGCCGGTCGCCATAGTCATCACGGCGTTGGAAACCACGGTCCCCGCCCCGCTCACGATCGCGATCGCCAAAACGAGGCCGGTCACCACGATCGTCGCGCCTCTGGAACCCGCGGTCCCCACCACGATCCCGATCCCTGTCGCCGGACCAGGGCCGGTCGTCGCGACGCTGGAAACCGCTGCGGTCGTCGCGGCGTTCGAATCCGCCTCGCCGATCGTCTCGCTGGCCGTATCCGCCGCGGTCGTCGCGCCTCTGGAACCCGCCGCGGTCCCCGCCCCGCTCACGATCGCGATCGCCAAAGCGAGGGCGCTCACCACGGTCGTCGCGGCGCTGGAAACCACGATCCCCACCACGATCCCGGTCCCCAAAGCGAGGACGGTCACCACGATCGTCACGGCGTTCGAATCCACCGCGGTCCCGGTCGTCGCGGCGCTCAAACCCACGATCCCGATCAAACCCGCCACGTCCGCGGTCCCGGTCGTCAAAGCGGGGCCGGTCGTCGCGTCCCTGGAACCCGCGATCCCGATCACCGAATCGAGGGCGCTCACCACGGTCGTCGCGGCGCTGGAAACCACGATCCCCACCACGATCCCGGTCCCCAAAGCGAGGACGGTCACCACGATCGTCGCGGCGTTCGAATCCGCCTCGCCGATCGTCCCGCTGGCCGTATCCGCCGCGGTCGTCGCGCCTCTGGAATCCGCCGCGATCCCCACCCCGCTCACGATCCCGATCGCCAAAGCGAGGACGCTCACCACGATCGTCACGACGCTGGAAACCACGATCCCCACCACGATCACGGTCCCGATCCCCGAACTTGGGCCGGTCATCGCGACGGTCAGCGCCGCCGCGGTCGCGATCGCGGTCGTCACGACGCTCGAACCCGCGGTCCCCACCGCGGTCACGCTGGTCGCGCTGCTCGTACCCGGCGCGACGCTCCCCGTACGCCGGCCGATCGCCGTACCGAGCCCGCGGCGGCCCGAAGTCGCCGCGGTCGCGGTTGCGATCACGCTCGCGGTCGCCGCCGGACCGGCCGGCATTGCCGCTGTCGCGCCCGCCCTGACCGGTCTTGCCGCCGAAGTCACGACCCTCCTGCTCGTCGCGTCCTCGTCGCCCATGTCCGGCAACGCGCTTGTTCCCCGTAGGTCGGCCCGTTGACGGGCGGCGGGGACGGCCGGATGAGGAGGTGGACATGCGGCTCAGGGCTCCTGTCGTGGTACTTCAGTATTGACACGCTTACGAACACGGCGCGCGCGGCGACGCGCACATCTGACCATTGTCCCCTACTCGCCGACGCCGTGGCCAATCGAGTAAATCCGCCTACAGGCCTGCTCGCCGCGACGTTGAGCCCCATACGCCGCAGCCCCACCTCCAGCCACGCCGTTCCCATACGCAGCGAGGTGCCCACACCGGCCGTCTAACCGTCTAAGTCACGGTCTTCCGGCTCCGAAGGCAGGGACCCGTCACCGTGGTTGGTATCGGGTGTTGGTGTCGGGCCCGAGCTATGTTGTGCGCGCTGAAGGCCGAATCCGTCTGTGGTTTCGGCCCTGAATGCAGCTGGGGCCCGTCACCGTTGCTGGTGCGGGCCCTGGCTGTGTCGCGTGTGCTGCTGTCCTGCTGGTGTTGCTGTTGTTGCTGTTGTTTCGTGGTTTGTTGTGCGGCGGTGTCCTGCTCTCCCGCCGGGTGGCCCCGGC
>JBKOWZ010000176.1:0-12443 GCA_046724665.1 Actinomycetota bacterium | reverse complement strand
GCTCCCGGCCGGCGCGGCCTGCGGCTGCGCGCCGTCCGGGTTCGCCGGCGACGTCACGGGGGTCCGGGTCATCTCAGGCCTCGCTCACGGCCCCGGAGCGGCTGCGCGCCACGATGGCGGACGCGGCGAAGTTCACGATCAGGGTGAGCACGAACAGCGCGAGCCCGGCGGCCATCAGCCCGGACATGTCCAGCGCGGTGGCGGCGCCGTAGTGGTTGGCGATCAGCGCGGACACCGAGCCGGTACCGGCCTGGAGGATGTGCGGCTGGATCGAGTACAGGATCGAGATGACGATGTAGACCGCGATGGTCTCGCCGAGCGCCCGGCCGAGGCCGAGCATCGTGCCGCCGATGATGCCGCCGCGGCCGAACGGCAGCACCACGGTGCGGATCATCCCCCAGCGGGTCGCGCCGAGCGCGTACGCCCCCTCCCGCTCGCCGAGCGGCGCCTGGGAGAACGCCTCGCGCATCACCGAGCAGGCGATCGGGGTGACCATCAGCGCGACCGTGATCCCGGCGATGAAGGTCGAGCTGCTGTAGACGTTCATGTTGATCAGCGGGTTGTGCGGGTCGGCGCCGTCCACCCTGAACAGCGGGATCCAGCCGAGGTAGGTGGACAGGAACCGGGAGACCCCGACCACGTGCCCCTGGAGGAACAGGAAGCCCCACAGTCCGTAGACCACGCTCGGGATGGCCGCCATCAGGTCGATCATCGAGACCAGCGTGCGCTTGAGGAATCCGGGGGCGTACTCGGAGATGTACAGCGCGGTGCCCAGCGACAGCGGCAGCGCGAAGAAGACCGCGGTCAGCCCGATCAGCACCGAGCCGGTCAGCACGCCGGCGATGCCGAAGTGGTGCGAGTCCGGCTCCCACTGCTGGGTGGTCAGGAACTTCACCCCGTCCACCCGCAGCGCCTGCCAGCCGCGCAGCACCAGGAACCCGCCGACCAGCGCCATCATCGTCAGCACGAGGGCGCCGCTGCCGCGCGCCATGCCGCGAAAGACCCGGTCGCCCGCGCCACGGCGCAGGGTGATCGGCCGCGCGGCGTCGCCGCCGTCGTCCGGCAGGCCGCCGGGGACGTACGTGGACGCCGTCATCGCCGGTCCGTGACGCAGTGCTCGTCGGCGATCCGGGCGTCGGGCACCGCGGCGACGAAGTGGTTCAGGTTGTAGGCGCACTCGCGCTGCCGGTGGTAGTGCCGGCCGGCCATCGCGACCGGCGTGCCGCTGACCGCCAGCCGCCAGCTCCACGCGCCGCCGGGCAGCGCGACCGACATGATGGCCGGGGTGACCCCGCCGATCTCCCGCTTGAGCGCGCGCACCGCCTCGCGGCAGGAGTCCACGTCCGGGTACCAGACCGGGCTGCGGCCCAGTTCGCGGTTGTTCGCGCCAAGCAGCCGCCAGGCCACGTGGTCGTACACATGGTGCACCCGCACCGGCGAACCGTCGGACTTGGCCGCGGTCACGGCGGTGCCCGACAGCTCGGAAAGGCTGAGCGTTCCGGACAGAGTTCGGGTCTTGCCAGCATACGAACATACGAATTGAAAGCGCGGACCAGCCATGACCACCACCCCTTCCCACCCCAAGTACGCGGGCGCGCCCCGGTCGGGCAGGCACGAACGCGGTGAACCTCGATCACTTCGGACGCACTGGTGTTCACGTCCACCAAGCGTGCGCCCGCACCGAAACGAACAGTCCCGGTAAGCGGCGACATGGCTCACACACTGTTGTGAACGCCGGACACCGGCCAGGAAAACGGGAGACTTTCGAAGTGACCGTCTTGTTACCGGAGGCAGCTGATCGGAGGCTGACACAGCAGACTTAGATAGGCTTGGGCGCATGACTGACGATGTGTTCCCCGACCCGTCCGGCGCTTTCGGCGCGCGCGTACGCGAGCGGCTGTCCAAGGAGATCGTGTTGTGGCTGACCACGACCGGCGCGGACGGGGCGCCGCAGCCCAACCCGGTGTGGTTCCTGTGGGAGGGCGGCGATTCGGTGCTGGTCTACAACCGCCCGGACGCCAACCGGATCACCCATGTGCGCAGCCGGCCGCGGGTCTCGCTGAATTTCGACGGGAACGGCCGCGGCGGCGACATCGTCGTACTGACCGGCAACGCCACGCTGCTCGAGGATTTCCCGCCGGCCCACGAGTACGGGCCGTATGTCGCCAAGTACGCCGCCGACATGGAGCGGGTTTCCGGCAGCGCCGAGAACTTCGGCCGCCGCTACCCGGTGGCGATGCGGATCGACATCACCCGAGTGCGCTAATTCGGCTGATTCGCTGAGAAATTCACTCGCGTGTCGTAACGAGGACGAAGCGCCATAGCAGTTCCAGCGCCAGGCCCGCGCACCCGGCCACGGCCAGCGCGGTCAGCGTCTGCTGCCAGGCGCCGAAGTGCAGGTCGAAGATCCGCCGACCGGCCGGCAATACGGCCACCAGCAGGAAACCGCCGGCCATCGCGGCGACCAGCGCGGTCTTCCACCAGGCTGGCGGCCGCGCCACCAGCGCCAGCACCCAGAGCCCGACCGCGAAGAGGGTGACCGTGGCGGCGGTCTGCTCGGTGTCGAGGCGCGCGCCGGGCTCGAGCCGCGCGAGGTAGTACGACGCGAACGAGGCGGTCCCGGCGATCAGCCCGGCCGGGACCGCGAAGCGCAGCACCCGGGCGACGAAGCCGGTCCTGGCTCTGGCGGCGTTCGGCGCCAGAGCCAGGAAGAAGGCCGGCGTGCCGATGGTCAGGGTGCTGATGAGCGTGGTGTGCCGCGGCAGGAACGGGTACGGCAGCCGGGCGATGCCGACCAGCAGCACCATGAGGAAGGACTCGAAGGACTTCACCAGGAACAGGTTCGAGACGCGCTCGATGTTGCCGACCACCCGGCGGCCCTCGGCGACCACCGCGGGCAGCGTGGCGAACCGCTCGTCGAGCAGCACGATCTGGGCCACCGCGCGGGCCGCCGCCGAGCCGGCGCCCATCGCGACGCCGATGTCCGCGCTCTTGAGCGCCAGCACGTCGTTGACGCCGTCGCCGGTCATCGCGACCGTGTGGCCGCGCGACTGGAGCGCGGTGACCATCCGCTGCTTCTGCCGCGGCGTGACCCGGCCGAAGACCGAGTTCGCGCCGACCGTGTCGGCCAGCGCCCGCGGCTCTTCGGGCAGTTCGCGCGCGTCAACGGGATGGCCCGCGCCGGGCAGCCCGAGCGAACCCGCGACCGCGCCGACCGAGACGGCGTTGTCCCCGGAGATGACCTTGAGCGCGACCTGCTGGCGTTCGAAGTAGCCGAGCGTCGGCGCGGCGTCCGGCCGGATCCGCTGCTCCAGGGTGACCAGGGCGGCGGGCCGCACCGGCGAGTGCGCCGCGAGCGCGCCGGCGTCCGGGTCGAGCGCGCCGTCGTAGGACGCGAGCATCAGCACCCGCAGACCGCTCGCGCCGAGCCGCTCCGCCTCGGCGGCCGCATCAGTGCCCTGACCGAGCACGTCGGGCGCGCCGAGCAGCCAGCCGCCGCGGCCGTCGGCGAAGGTCGCGCCGCTCCACTTGCGCGCCGAGGAGAACGCGGCGACCGCCTCGGGCCGCCAGCCGTCGCCCGGATCGGGACAGGCCTCGATGACCGCGGCCATCGTGGCGTTGGGCCGAGTCTCGGCCGCCCCGAGCGCGCCGAGGACTTCGCGTACCCGGGACGGTTCGGCGCCGTTCAGCGGCCTGATCTCCGACAACCGCATTCCGCCCTCCGTGAGCGTGCCCGTCTTGTCCAGGCAGACGGTGTCCACGCGGGCCAGGCCCTCGATCGCGGGCAGTTCCTGCACGAGGCACTGCCGCCGCCCGAGCCGCACCACGCCGACCGCGAAGGCCACCGAGGTGAGCAGCACAAGGCCCTCGGGCACCATCGGCACGATCCCGGCCACCGTGCGGCTGATCCCGTCCCGGCTGAAACCCCCGGCCAGCCCGGACTGCACGACCACTTGCAGCGCCCCCGCCGGGATCAGCAGCACGGTCAGGTAACGCAGAATCTGGTTGATGCCGTCGCGCAGCTCCGAGCGCACCAGGGCGAACCGCTGCGCCTCGGCCGCCAACCGCGCCGCGTGCGCGTCCGGACCGACCCGGACGGCGCGCATCGCACCCGAGCCGGCCACCGCGAACGAACCGGAGAGCACCTGGTCGCCGACGCGCTTGGGTACCGGATCGGCCTCGCCGGTCAGCAGCGACTCGTCCACCTCCAGCGCCTCGGCCGCGACGATCACGCCGTCCACCGGCACCGCGTCCCCGGCGGCGAGCAGCACCACGTCGTCCTGGACCAGCTGCGCGGCCGCGACCTGCGTCTCGGCCCCGTCTCGGCGCACCCGCGGCCGGGCCTCGCCGACGATGGCCAGCGAGTCGAGGGCGCGCTTGGCCCGCCACTCCTGCACGATCCCGATCAGCGCGTTGAAGATGATCACGAAGCCGAACAGCGCGTCCTGGACCGGCGCCACCACCAGCATGATCACGAACAGCGCGCCGATCAGCCCGTTGAACCAGGTGAGCAGGTTCGCCCGCAGGATCGCCGCGAGCGAGCGGCTCGACCGGGCCGGCACCGCGTTCGTCCGCCCCGCCGCGACCCGCTCGGCGACCTGAGCGCTGGTCAGGCCGGACAGCCCGGTCACGCCTCCGGGGTCCGCGTCGGCATGATCGGCAGCGGTCATCACGATCAAACCGTAATCGCGCAGCGCTGCCGCGGCGCGCCGACGGCGCTCTAAGAGGGACGACGCGCCACGAAGGGCGAGGTGTCAGGCGGGACGATGCGCCGGCCGGGAGGCTCCAGCTCGTCCCGGTGGCCGTCCGGCCAGGTCAGGCGCGCACCATCGCCAGGGCGCCTTCGAGGGCGAAGGTCGCGGCGCCGAGGCTCACCGGGTTGTTGGGGATCGGGCACAGCCCGATGCGCGTGCCCTCCAGCGGACGCGGCAGCGCGTGCTCCGCGACCGCCTCGCGCATCCCGGACAGCAGCGCGTCGCCGAGCCGGGTGGCCACCCAGCTGCTGAGCACGATCATCTGCGGATTGAGCAGGTTCACCAGGCTGCCCACGGCGACGCCGAGGTAGCGCGCGGTGCGCCGGACCGTCTCGTCGGCAGTCGCGTCGCCCTTGCCCAGCGCGCGGGCCAGCGCGGCGATCGTGGCGACCTCGTCCACGACGCCGCGCTCCTCGCGCAGCAGCGGACTGTGCGGGTCGATCTCGCGCAGGGTCTTGATGATCCCCGGCGCTCCGACGTACGTCTCGATGCAGCCCATCGCCCCGCAGCGGCAGGCCCGGCCGTCCAGCACCAGCAGCGAGTGCCCCCACTCCCCCGCGGTGTTCGTCGCGCCGCGGTAGAGCGCGCCGCCCACGGCGATCCCCGCGCCGACGTCGGCGCCCAGCCTGATCACGACGATGTCCTGACAGCCGCGCGCGGCGCCGAACCAGAGTTCGGCGACCGTGTTGGCCATCAGCGGGCTGTCGAGATAGACCGGGAAGTCGAGCCGCTCGGCCAGCATTTCGCGCAGCGGGACGTCGTGCCAGTTCCAGTTGGCCGCGAAGATCGACAGCCCGCCCTCGCGCTCGACCTGGCCGGGCACGCTCAACCCGGCGCCGAACACCAGCGACGGCGCGGTCCCGGTGCGTTCGAGCACCGTGTTCACCCCGGCCACGATGTGCCCGACCACCTGCTCCGGCTGGGTGTCCTCGGACGTCAGCGGCTCCTCGACGCGGTCCAGCATCCTCAGCGAGAGGTCGAACAACTCGACGTGGATCCGCGTGGCGGTCACGTCCACGCCGATCAGCGCGCCCCCGTCCGCCCGCATCGCCACCAGCCCGCGCGGCCGGCCGCCCTCCGAGTCCTCGAAGCCGACCTCGACCAGCACCCCGCGGTCGAGCAGCTCGCCGACCAGGTTCGCTACGGTGGCCAGGCTCAGCCCGGTCGCCGCCGCGAGTTCCTGCCGGGAGACCGGCGACGAGGCCATCACCTGGCGCAGCACCTCGTTGCGATTGCCCCGGCGGATGTCGCGAGACGTGCGCTTCACCATGCGGCGCCCCCTTGATGCCATCCCGCGTCTTCGCACGGATGCTGAGATCTTAGCCCGCCGGGGGGCCGCGCACCGGCACTACCAGCACATCCGCGCCGGCGTGGCCGATTTCTGCCCGCGTTTCGAAATGCAGGTTTCATTTCTCCCGCAACCTACGCCCGGCGGGTGCGGACATGCATACCTTACGAACCCGTGACGCCGCGCCGCGCCGCTGCGCGCCGGCGCCGGCGGGCCGCCTAGCGTGAGTTGCATGAAGGTACTGGTCACCGGCGCGGCCGGATTCATCGGATCACATGTCGTCGAATCACTGCTCGCCGCCGGACACGAGGTGACCGCGTACGACGCGCTGCTGCCCGCCGTGCACCCGGACCCGGAGCGGTCCCGCGCGCGGATCCCGTCAGGGGTCGAATTCGTGCACGCCGACGTGCGCGACGAGGCCGTGCTCGCCCGAGTGCTGCGCGGCGTGGACGCCGTCTGCCACCAGGCCGCGATGGTCGGCCTCGGCCTCGATTTGAACGACGCCCCGGACTACGCCGGGCGCAACGATCTCGGCACCGCGGTACTGCTGGCCGCGATGGCGCGAGCGGGTGTCTCAAGGCTCGTACTCGCCTCGTCCATGGTCGTATACGGCGAGGGCCGTTACGACTGCGCCGAGCACGGCCGGGTCGCGCCGGGTCCGCGCGTACCGGCCGACCTGGCCGCGGGCCGGTTCGAGCCGCCGTGTCCGCACTGCGGCGCGCCCCTCGCGCCGGGCCTGGTCGATGAGGACACGGCGCTCGACCCGCGCAATGTCTACGCGGCGACGAAGGCGGCGCAGGAATTCCTCGCCACCTCGTGGGCACGCGCTGCCGAGGGCACCGTCGCGCTGCTGCGGTATCACAACGTGTACGGCCCGCGCATGCCTCGCGACACGCCCTATGCGGGAGTGGCGGCGATTTTCCGGTCCGTACTGCGATCGGGCAGGGCGCCGCGTGTATTCGAGGACGGACAGCAGCGGCGCGATTTCGTGCACGTGCGCGACGTGGCGTCCGCGAACGTGGCAGCGTTCGAATGGACCGGAAAGGCCGACCCCGGTTCGGGGCGCGCGTTCAACGTCGGCAGCGGCACGCCGCGCACGGTCGGCGAACTGGCGGCCGGCCTGTCCGAGGCGATGCGGGGTCCGGTTCCCGTGGTGACCGGCGAATACCGGCTCGGCGACGTGCGGCACGTCACCGCGTCGAATGAGCGGCTGCGCACCGAACTCGGCTGGCAGCCCGCGGTGGCGTTCACCGAAGGCCTCGCGCAGTTCGCCGATCCGGGCCGCTGACCGGCGATCGCCGGCGGCGGTCAGCCGGTCGGCATCGGCAGGCGCACCTCGAAACGGCAGCCGCCGACCACGTTGCGCACGTCCACCTCGCCGGAGTGCGCCTCGACGATGCCGCGCACGATCGCCAGGCCGAGGCCGGCCCCGGCCAGCGGTTCCGGCGTGCGCGCCGCGGTGCCGCGCCAGGCGACCTCGAAGACCCGGTCGAGGTCCGCCTCCGGGATGCCGCCGCAGGCATCGACGACCGCGAGCACGACCCGGCCGTCCTGCTCGGTCGCCTCGACGCGCACCGCGCCGTCGCTCGGCGTGTGCCGGATGGCGTTGGCGACCAGGTTCGTCAGCGCGCGTGACAGTTCCCTGGCATCGACGCGCACCGCCAGCGGCGTGCGCACGTCCGCCGCGAGCGTGACGCCGCAGGCGCGGGCGAGCGGGTCGGCGCCGATGACCGCCTCGTCCACCAGATCGGTGAGCGGGACGCGCTCGAGGGTGAGCCGCAGCGCGCCGGCGTGGATGCGCGACATCTCGAACAGGTCGTCCACCATCGCGGCCAGCCGGTCCACCGACGTGCGGATCTGCGTGTGGTACCGGTGCGGGTCGGTGGCGACGCCGTCTTCGAGGGCCTCGGCCATGGCGCGCAGGCCCGCCAGCGGCGTGCGCAGGTCGTGCGAGACCCATGCGACCAGTTCGCGCCGCGACCGCTCGAGCGCGCGCTCCCGTTCCCGGGACTCGGTCAGCCGCGCGGCGGTGGTCGTCAACTCGCGCCGCAGATCATCGAGCTCCGCCGTGGCCATCGCCGCCGGGCGGCCGTTTTCGGGCTCCGCGTCGCCGAGCGCGCGCAGGGCGTCGCGCAGCGCGCGGCTGTCCGCGGTGACGCCGCGCGCCAGCGGTATCGCCATCGCGCTGGCGACCAGTCCGGCGGCGATGCAGACCACGAGCGTGACGCCGAAGTCGTGCTGCGACAGGAACATCGCCTGGGCGGCGGCGAGCACCCCGGCCGCCATGGCGAGCACGGTGAACGTCGCGACCGCGAACAGTTTCAGCCGCATCGAGCGGCCGCGCAGCAGGCGCAGCACGGCCAGTCCGATCGCGCCGACGCCGATCGCGCTGCCGCCGCCGATCAGGACGATGAGAAGCTGGTCGCTCATCGGCCGGTCCCGTCGGCGTCGGCGTCCAAGTCCTGTGATGGCGTGGACAGCTCCGGCGGGTCGAGCCGGTAGCCGACGCCCCAGACGGTGACCAGGAGCCGCGGCTCGGCCGGGTCCTGCTCGATCTTCTCGCGCAGCCGCCGCACGTGGACGGTCACCGTGGACTGGTCGCCGTAGTCCCAGCCCCACACCAGCCGCATCAGGTCGGCGCGGGTGAACGCCTGGCCTGGGTGCGCGAGCAGGAACGCGAGCAGGTCGAACTCGCGGCCGGTCAGCGCGAGCGGCACGCCGCCGCGGCTGGCCTGGTGCCCGGTGACATCGACCTCGATGTCGGCGATCCGCCGCACGTCGGGGTCCTGGTTCTCGGCGGCGGGGTGCTGGCGGGAGCGGCGCAGCACCGAGTTGGCGCGCAGCGAGAGCTCGCGCGGGCTGAACGGCTTGGTGACGTAGTCGTCGGCGCCGAGTTCGAGGCCGAGGATCCGGTCGTGCTCCTCGCCGCGCGCGGTCAGCATGATCACCGGCACCGGGCCGAGGCGGCGGATGCGCCGGTAGACCTCGAAGCCGTCGAACCCGGGCAGCATCAGGTCGAGCACGATCAGGTCGGGGCGCTTGAGGTGCGCCGTGGCGACCGCGCTCGGGCCGTCGGCGGCCAGCCGCACCCGGTGGCCGAAGCGGCGCAGGTACGCCGCGACCACTTCGGCCACGGTCGGATCGTCGTCGACGACGAGCACGTCAGCGCTGGTTTCCATCTCAACCACTCTAGACCGGTCCGCCTGCGCCAGGGCCGTTCCCCACTGATTACGGAGCTCTTACGGCACGCCGCGCCGCCGCGTTTCGGGGGCGCGGCGCTGCCACCTTAAGTCGGTGTGAGATCAATACGGTCCCTGCGGACGGTGGCGGTCGGCCTGGCGCTGGCCGCGCTCACCGCCGCGCTCGCCGCGCGCGTCCAGATCGACTCGCCCGCGCAGAACCTGGGCTGGCAGGCGAAGCGGCTGCTCGGCGCGGCCTGGCTGGCGTTCGCCGTCGCGGTGTGGCTGCTGCGCAAGGTGCCGGCGCGCGCGGCCGTGGTCCTGATCCTGCTCGGCGGTATCGCCGCGGGTCTCGCGGCCGCTTCGTCCCGCGAGCACAGCAGCGACGACCTCTTCCGCTACATCTGGGACGGCCGGGTCCAGGCCGCCGGCATCGATCCGTACGACCATGTGCCCGCCGCGCCCGAGCTGGCCGGGCTGCGTGACCCGTTCCTCTGGCCCGACGGAGGGATCGCCAAGGGCAAATGCGTGCCGCCGGGCACGCCGGACCCGGACGGCGGCCTTCTGCTGCCCGGCTGCACCTTGATCAACCGGCCGGCCGTGCACACGATCTATCCGCCGATCTCCGAGGCGTATTTCCTGGTCGTGCACGACCTGTCCCCGCCGGGGAGCCGCTACAAGCCGATCCAGCTCGCGGCCGCCGCGCTCGCCTTGGCCACGACGATCGCGCTGCTGCTCGGGCTGCGCGCGCTCGGGCGTGACGTCAGGCTCGCGGCGCTGTGGGCCTGGTGCCCGCTGGTCGCCTACGAGACCGGCAACGGAGCACACGTCGATGTGCTGGCGGCGCTGCTGACCGTCTGCGGGCTCGTGGTCCTCGCCCGAGCCGGACTGGCCCGGCGGCGCTACGTGATCGGCGCGCTGCTGCTCGGGCTCGGCATCGGGGCGAAGCTCACACCTGCGCTTGCTCTACCTACGGTGATGCGCCGCCGGCCGGTGCTCGTCACGGCGACGGCGCTCGCCGCGGTCGTCGCCGTCTACCTGCCGCACGTGATCGCCGTCGGGACGAAGGTGATCGGCTACATCCCCGGCTATCTGCACGAACAGGGTTACTCGGACGGTGGCGGGTTCCTGCTGCTCAGCCCGATCCTGCCGGCCGCGTGGACCGGGGCGGCGGCGGTACTGATCGTGGCCGCGGCAGGCGTCGCGGTGCTGCGTTACGCCGACCCGTCGCAGCCGTGGCGCGGCGCACTGCTGCTCACGGGCACGACGCTGTTCGTTACCACGCCGCCCTTCCCCTGGTACGCGATCTTGCTCGTCGCGCTGGTCGGGCTCGACGGCCGCGTCGAATGGCTCGCACTCGCGCTCGCCGTCTACGTCTCGACGCTCGGCCAGGGCTTCGGAATCGACCGAGACGACGCGGTCCGGCTCGGTTACGGCCTCGCGCTGCTCGCGGTCCTCGCCGGCGCCGCCCTGCGCCGCGACCGCCGCCGACGCGCCGAACCCGAACCCGCCGCTCTCACCAGAACTCCTCAGGAGGCTGCTATGCCCCTCGTCGATGTCGTGCTGCCCTGCCTCGACGAGGCCGAGGCGCTGCCTTACGTCCTCGGCCGGATGCCGGAGGGCTACCGCGCGATCGTCGTGGACAACGGTTCCACCGACGGCTCCGCGCGGATCGCGGCCGACCTCGGCGCGCTCGTCGTGACGGAGCCGCGGCGCGGCTTCGGCGCCGCCTGCCATGCCGGGCTCGCCGCCGCGACGGCTCCCGTCGTCTGCTTCTGCGACTGCGACGGCTCGCTCGATCCACGGCAGCTGCCCCGGGTCGCCGGGCCGGTGCTGGCCGGCGAGTCAGACCTCGTGCTCGGGCGGCGCCGTCCGCTCACCGCCGCGGCGTGGCCGCCGCACGCCCGGATCGCGAACCGGCTGCTGGCGTTCAGGCTGCGCCGCACCGGGGTGCAGGTCAGGGATCTGGGTCCGATGCGCGCCGCGCGGCGCGAGGCGCTGCTGGACCTGGGCGTCACGGATCGCCGCTCCGGCTACCCGCTGGAGACCGTGCTCGCCGCGGCGCATGCCGGATGGCGGATCACCGAGACAGACGTCGATTACGCACCGCGCACCGGCAGGTCCAAGGTCACCGGCACGCTCACCGGCACCCTTCAGGCGATCCGGGACATGAACCGGGTCTGGCAGGAGTCGCAGCGGGCGCGAGCGGTGCAGGAGGCTGGCCGATGAGCAGCCTGATCGTCATCGCGAAGGAGCCGGTGGCCGGCCGTGTGAAGACCAGGCTGTGCCCTCCGTACACCTCGGCGCAGGCGGCGCGGTTCGCTCACGCCTGCCTGCTCGACACGCTGGACGTCGTGCGGCACGCGGCAGTCGATCATCGAGTGCTGGTACTGGACGGCGCGGTCGGGGACTGGCTGCCGCAGTCCGTGCGCGGCGCGTTCACGATCGTGCCGCAGGTGCCGGGCACGCTGGACGTGCGACTCGCGGCGGCCTTCGCGGACGCGGCGCGGATCGATCAGGGCCCTGCGCTGCTGATCGGCATGGACACGCCGCAGGTCTCGTCCGACATGTTGAACAGAGGCCTGATGTCGCTGGCCCACGGCGAGGCGGACGCGGTCTTCGCACCCGCCGACGACGGCGGCTTCTGGGCGCTCGGCCTGCGCGAACCGGGCCATCGGCGGGTGCGCGGGCTGCTGGTCGGCGTGCCGATGTCGCGCCCGGACACCGGACGGATCCAGCACGCGCGCCTCGTCGGCGCCGACCTGCGGATCAGCGTCCTGCCCACGCTGCGCGACATCGATGAAGCCGCTGATGTGCGGCACGTGGCCAAGCAGATCCCGCACAGCCGCGTCGCGCGCCTGCTGCGCCGGATCGATCCCGAGAGCGAACCCGAGCGGACAGCGGCGGTGACCTGGACCGGCCCGGTCTCGTCAGAGTACGAACGCGCGTTGTGGCGCACCCTGGCGACCGATCGCGAGCCTGGCGAGTTCGAACCGGTCGCGTTGACCTCCGACGCCGGTACGGTCTTCCACCTCGACGTCGCGAGGTACGCCGCGGCGCCCGACGCCGCCGACATCGCGCTGCTCGACCGGTGTACCGGCCCGACACTCGACATCGGCTGCGGTCCCGGACGGCTGGCCGCCGAGCTCGCCCGACGCGGCGTGCCGTCGCTCGGCGTGGACGTGACGCCGGTCGCGCTGCTCATCGCCCGCGCCGCCGGGG
>JBKOWZ010000250.1:0-13351 GCA_046724665.1 Actinomycetota bacterium | reverse complement strand
CCGCCCCACCCAACCTCCGACTCCCCTCGGTGCCCCAACCCTCCTCCGTCCCCAACTTCCAACCCTTATCTGCTCCCCCCACTTCACCTATGCTCCTTACATGTCCATCCGCGATGATGCCAACGAGCTGGCCGGCGACCTGACCGAGTTGCGTCACACCCTGCACCGCGAGCCCGAGATCGGCCTCGATCTGCCGCGCACTCAGGAGAAGGTCCTCGCCGCGATCGACGGACTAGGCCTCGAAATCTCCACCGGCAAAGCGCTCGGCTCGGTAACCGCAGTACTCCGCGGGGCCTCCCCAGGGCCGACTGTGCTGCTGCGCGGAGACATGGACGCGTTACCGCTCCAGGAGAGCGGTACGCACGGATTCGTCTCGCGTACTGACGGCGTTATGCACGCATGTGGTCATGACCTGCACGTGGCGATGCTCACCGGCGCGGCAAAGCTGCTGGCCGCGCGGCGCGAGGACCTGCACGGCGAGGTGGTCTTCATGTTCCAACCCGGCGAAGAGGGCTTCGACGGCGCCGGACACATGATCGCCGAGGGCGTGCTCGGGGCGACTGGCGTCACGCCGAGCGTCGCGTACGCACTGCACGTGACATCGGGCCTCTTCCCGCGCGGCGCGTTCGCCACCAGGGCCGGCACGCTCATGGCGGCCTGCGCTGAGGCCAAGGTGAAGGTCCACGGACGCGGCGGTCACGGCTCCGCCCCGTACCGTGCCAATGACCCGATCCCGGCAGCCTGCGAGATGGTGACCGCGCTCCAGACGACCGTCACCCGCAAGTTCGACATCTTCGACCCGATCGTGATCACCGTCGGTTACTTCCGGGCCGGCACGCAGAGCAACATCATCCCGGAGACTGCCGAGTTCCACGCGACGATCCGCGCCTTCTCCGCCGCCGCGCTGGACCGGGTGCTGCCCGCGGTCAAGGCCACGGTCGAAGGCATCGCCGCAGCTCACGGCCTCGACGTCGAGGCGGAGCTCAACAGCCTGTACCCCGTGACCGTCAACCACGCGGCCGCGATCGAGACGGTCGGCGCTACCGTCGCCGAGCACTTCGGCGAGGAGCGGTACCACCCGATGCAGCAGCCCGTGGCCGGCGCCGAGGACTTCTCCCGCATCCTTGAGCGCGTCCCCGGCGCGATGGTCTTTCTCGGCGCGACCCTCGACGGCCGCGACCCGGTGACCGCCCCGTACAACCACGCCCCCGAGGCGGCCTTCGACGACGCGGTCCTGCCCGACGGCGCCGCGCTGCTCGCCCAATTGGCCGCCGACCACCTCGCCCGGCCGTAGAATGACCACGCGGCGAGCCGGTCGGGCGACCGCGGGCACGGCCGTGAAGCCGCGTCCGAGGAAAGTCCGGGCTCCACAGGGCAGGGTGGTTGGCAACACCAACCCGGGGTGACCCGCGGGAAAGTGCCACAGAAAACAGACCGCCGCCCGCACCAGCAGACGGGGCGGGCGGTAAGGGTGAAACGGCGGGGTAAGAGCCCACCAGCGCCCGGGGTGACCCGGGCGGCTCGGTAAACCCCACCCGGAGCAAGGTCGAGAAGGGACCGCCCGAAAGGACGGCCCGCGCGAGCGCTGGAGGGCGGCCCGCCCGAAGCTCGCGGGTAGACCGCTCGAGGCGTGCGGCGACGCACGCCCTAGATGGATGGTCGCCTCGCACGCTGTCCGCAGCGCGCGAACAGAACCCGGCTTACAGACCGGCTCGCCGCAACAGCAGGCCTCAGACCTGGGCTTTCGCCCTCGAGTCGTGCCCGAAATGTCCCTGCGGATTCCACCATTGTTCCACCGTGCAGAGTCGTCCGAGTTTGCGCAGTTCGTCGCGTCGCAGGGTTCGAATGGGACTTTGGTATTCGCCGCTCGATCATATTCGCGATATTTCACTGCCGGACGAGGGCCCGGCGCGTACACACCCTGAGGCTCGGCCGAACGTGACGCGTCCGGCCGAGCCTCAGGGTTCTGATTGAGGTGGGGTCAGACCTTCAGTTCGCCGGGGAACGGAATGCCGGTCAGCTGCTCGCTCAGCTCGCGCAGGCGCGCGCGGGCCTCGCGGTCGTAGGCCTGCGGTGCGGCGCGGTAGTCCTCCCGCTGGTTGAAGAAACGGCCCGAGGTCGTCTCCAGCGCCGGATCGATGATGACGCGCAGCACGTTGCGCATGCCCTGCTCGATGGTGCTTTGCGGGGTGAACCGGCCGACGACCATGTTGGTCGGCATGTAAGGCGCCGGATGCACCGCGTTGGCCGTCACGCCCTGGCCGCCGAGCGCCTCGGTGAGGTCGATGGCGTGCATGATCTGGGCGAGCTTGGACTGGCCGTATGCCAGGACGCCGTCGAAGCCGCGGCTGAGCATCGGGTCGTCGAAGTCGATCGGTGCCTGGCCGTACGAGCTGACGTTGACGACGCGCGCGGGAGCCGAGCGCACCAGCAGCGGGGCCAGCCGCGCCGCCAGCAGGTATCCGGCCAGGTAATTGACCTGGAACGTCATCTCCAGCCCGTCGTCGCTGATCTCGCGGTGGAAGATGCCGATCCCGGCGTTGTTGACCAGCGCGTCGAGCCGGTCGGCGCCGGCGACCTCGTCGGCGAGCTTCTGCACGTCGGCCAGCCGCCCGAAGTCGGCGAGCAGGAAGGTGAGCTTCTCGTTGCCGGTCGTGTGGCGCAGGTCGGCGAGAAGCTCCTCGCCCTTTTCCTCGCTGCGGCCGTGCAGCAGGAGCGTGGCCCCCAGGGCGGCCAGTTCCTCGGCCAGCGCGCGGCCGAGTCCGGAGGTGGCGCCGGTGATCAGAATGGTCTGCTGATTGACAGGAAGCATCGGATTTCCAACTTTGTGATGGTCGGATGGGATGAGTTGGACAGGCATCCGCACGCGAAGAGGGATGTGTTGTCGCAGCTCTTTGACGTCAGCCGGCTCGGGGCGCGCTCAGCAGCGCGGGCCCATCCCTTCGAGCAGGACCGCCACGAGCCGTTCGACCAGGTCCTCCTCGACCGGGTCGTCCGGCCGCTGGAAGGTGCGGGTCAGCAGCGGGCCCACCACCATGTCGATCAGCAGGTCGAGGTCCGTGCCGAGCTCCGCGCGGATCTCGCCGTTCGCGATGCCGCGTTGCAGGATCTCGCCCAGGACGCGGCGGCGGCTGACGATGAAGGTGTCGTAGTACCGCTGCCACAGCTCGGGGCTGCTCTGGATCTGCGACTGCATGTTGCGCATCAGGGTTGACTCGCGTTTGGCCAGGTTGTGCTTTCGCACCGAGCCGAGGGCGGTGACCAGGTCCTCCCGCACCGACCGCCTGGCCGGTTCCGGCAGCGGAACCTCCATGGTGGCCAGCACGTCGAAGAGCAGCGCCTCCTTGCTCAGCCAGCGTCGGTAGATCGTCGCCTTGCCGACGCCGGCCGCGCGGGCGATGCCCTCCATCGACATCTCGGCGAAAGTGATTCCGTCGCCGAGCATCCTGAGTACTGTCTCAATGACCGCACGGTCGAGGTCTGCGTTGCGCGGACGTCCGCGCCGCACAGCCGTCGCACCGGGCGTCGCGGTCACTTGTCAGCACTCACCTTTTGCGGTTCGGCGCTCGGCGCCTGCTGGGGGCGCGGCTTGCCGGGCAGGAAGACTCGGGTGATCACCGCGCCGATCAGCGCGATGACGGCGGAGCCGACCGCGGTGACGTGCATCGCGTGGATGAACGCGTTCTCGGCGTTCTGCACGACGACCGGGTCGTGCACGATCGCCAGGGTCGTCTCGATCGAGTGGCTGGCGGCGCTACGCGCGTCCTCGGAAAGCCCGGAGAGCTGATCCTCGACGCCGTTGCGGTACGTGTAAGAGAGCAGCGAGCCGAGCACCGCGATTCCGATGGCCGCGCCGACCTGGCGGAACACGTTGTTGATTGCGGAACCGGACCCGGCCTTCTCCTGCGGCAGCGAGGTCATCACCATGACGGTCGCCGGCGGAAGGATGTGCGCCATCGCCATGCCCATAACGAAGAAGCATACCTCCAGTACCCAGATCGGCGTGGTTCGTCCGAGCGCCAGGAAGCCGAAGAAGGACGCGGCCATCAGCACCAGCGCGCCGGTGCACGTCTCTCGCGCGCCGAAGCGCTCGACCACGTGCCGGGCGCGCGGGGCGAAGTACATCTGCGCGGCGGCCAGCGGAAGCAGCAGCAGACCGGAGACCAGGGCGCTGTAGCCGCGTACCGACTGCGTGTAGAAGACGAAGAAGAAGACCACGCCGTTGAGCCCGAAGGACATCACGCTGATCGCGCCGATCGAGGCGGAGAACTGCCGGTTGCCGAAGTACCGCACGTCGAACGCCGGGTGCGAGCTGCGGTGTTCGACCACGACCCAGGCGGCGATCAGCGCGACGCCGCCGACCAGGCAGCCCCAGACCTCCGGGTCGCCGAGCGTGGCCAGCTCGCCCCCCTTGATGATGCCGTAGACCAGGACCACCAGGCCGACCACGGACAGCAGTACGCCGAGCGGATCGAAGCGGCCGGGCTTCGGGTCCTTCGATTCCGGCACGAACAGGGTCATCAGCACCAGCGCGGCGATCGCGATCGGCACGTTGACCAGGAAGACCGAGCCCCACCAGAAGCGCTCGAGCAGGGCGCCGCCGACGATCGGGCCGGCCGCGATGGCCACGCCGACCACGCTGGACCAGATGCCGATCGCCTTGGCCCGCTCGCCGGGGCCGAACACGTTCATCAGGACGGCGAGGGTCGCCGGGGTGATCAGCGCGCCGCCGAGGCCCATCAGCGAACGGTAGGCGATCAGCTCGGCGGAGTTGGCGGCCAGCGCGGAGAGCAGCGAGCTGGCGCCGAAGATCAGCATTCCGCTGAGCAGGGCCTTCTTGCGGCCGAACCGGTCGCCGAGCAGTCCGGCGCTGAACAGCAGGCCGGCGAAGACGAGCGTGTAGGAGTTGAGCGCCCACTCGAGGGCGGTCTGCGAGGCGCCGAGCCCGCGCGGCTTGGGCTCGGCCATCGTCTTGAGCGCGACGTTGAGGATCGAGGTGTCCAGCACCACGACCAGCACGCTGGTCAGCAGGATCCCGAGGATCAGCCAGCGGCGGCGGTGCACGACCTCGGATACACCAGGCGGCGGGGACGTCTGAGGGCTTGTCATGCGAGCAGTTTACGATACGGAACGGCTCGGTACCATAAGGACGCCGAAAGTGGCCGGGATGCACGTCGTGGGCCGGCGCGGCTCGGCCGCGCGCGGGGGCGCCGGGCCGACTGCACGCTGCGCAGCCGCTAAGTTGCCGCCGGAACCGTGCCGCCGCACAGTCGGCGGCACGCATCCTCATGACGCATCGGCAGGTCGGCCTCAGGTCTGTCGGAAATGGTTCAGAAAACGAGCCTGAATGGCAGGAAAATGAGTAGTGCGCGGCGCTTACTTAAGGCCGCTCACTAGCCAGAACGCCGTTTACTTAATCCATGCGCCGCCGCTTTCCGCTGTCTTTATCGTCACATTGAACGCATTGATCGTTCCGATAGGCTGAGTTTTACGAAATCTCGCCGCGAAGGAGGGTTCGTATGGCGATCAAACTCGGCCTCGGCCTACCCCAGATGAAGCAGTACGACATCGCCCGCGACGTCGCGACGGTGGCCCGCAGCGCCGAAGAAATCGGCTACGAGAGCCTGTGGGTATTCGAGGTGATGATGTACCCCACGCCGATGACCCAGGGCTTCCACGGTGTTCCCGGACTGGCGTGGCCCTCGTACTTCCGCAGCGTCGCGGACCCGCTGGTGGTGCTCAGCCTCGCGGCCGCCGCGAGCGAGCGGGCACGGCTCGGCACCGGCGTCCTGATCGCCCCGCTGCACCTGCCGTTCCAGCTGGCCCGCTCGCTGGCCTCGCTCGACGTGGCCAGCGGTGGCCGGCTGGTGGCGGGGCTCGGCACCGGCTGGTCGACCGATCACACCGCCGCGTTGCCCGTCGCGCCCTACGAGAAGCGCGGCGCGATGCTCGACGAGGTGCTGGACGTGTGCGCGGCCGTGTGGGGTCCGGACCCCGTCTCGTACTCCGGCGAGGTGACCAGGATCGCCCCGGCGGAGGTGGGCCCGAAGCCGGTCGGATCGATCCCGATCTACCTGCCCGCGCTCACCGGGCGCTCGAAGCGCCGGCTGGTGGACCGCGCGGACGGCTGGCTGCCGGTGGCCGGCGGCGTGCAGCGGCTGGCCGACGAGTACCGCAAGATCCAGGACCTGGCCGCCGAGCGCGGCCGCGAACGGCCGCTCGGGGTGAGCGTCCGGGTCACCGCGCAGTACACCCCCAAGCCGATCGAGGGCGCCGACCGGCAGCTCTTCCACGGCAGCGTGGCGCAGATCACCGAGGACGTGGCGGCGCACGCGCAGATTCCCGGCATCGACGAGTTCATCATGGAGCTCCAGATCACCACGCGCGACGCGCCGGAGCTGACCGACGTCGCGGCCGAGACCTACGCGGCGCTCAGGGCCGCAGGGGTCTGAGTCTCATGCGGCACGACGCGACGGCCGCCGCCACCCCGCGATGGTCCGGGGAGGCAGGCGGCCGTCGGTCGGCGTGCTTGTCGGCGCGTGTCGTCGGCGCGCATCGTCCGGGCGCCGGCCGGTGCGCGATCGGCGCTCAGCGGATGGACTGGGCGAACCTGAAGACGTTGTGCGGGTCGTAGGACCACTTGGTGCGGGCCAGGCGCGGGTAGTTCGCGCCGTAGTAAGAGCGCTGCCAGTCGGTCAGCTCGGCGTCGATGAAGTTCTGGTACGTCTCGCCGGAGGACTCGGGATCGATGATGGCGAATCCGTTGTCCACCCACGCCTTGCCCGCCGCCTGACTGGCCGGGGTTACGTTCGCGGCGTCGCCGATGCTCGCCAGGAAGCTCACGCTCATCAGCGAGTCGCGGTGGACGAAGGCGGTGTACGAGGGGGAGACGTCCTGCACCGCGCCGTTGAGCGGCCAGATCTCCAGCGCGTGCGTCTGGCCCGGCTGGCGCTGGGTCTCGAACAGCGCCGCGACCTGCTCCCACATGCCGAGCGAGGGCGGCGCGCTGAACAGGCGGCTGCGCAGCAGGCCGAACTCCTGGCGCGGCAGCACGCCGCCGGCGGAGTTGTCGGTGCGGTGGCACTGCGAGACCGAATACGCCGAGCAGCCGAACAGGGCCATCAACGCGGCCTGGTATGGCAGCGTCGTGGTCGGCGACTGGCCCTGCGGGGCGCCGGTCAGCGCGACCAGGCGCGCCGCCTCGTTGCTTAGCTCGGTGGGCGAGCCGGAGGAGAGCAGGTAGATCACCGGCGCCGGCGTGTTGCCCGGCGTCGCGTCGGCGAGGGTGATCAGGACCGCGGAGGCGACCGGACGCGGCGCCGCGACGAGCCACTGCGCGTAGCCGTCCAGCGCCTGCGGCGCGTCGTCCCAGCGGTAGCTCAGTTCGATCAGGCTGACCTGGCTGACCGGGACCGGGGTGACCTCGAACGCGGTGACGACGCCGAAGTTGCCGCCGCCACCGCCGCGCAGCGCCCAGAACAGGTCCGGGTTCTGCGCCGCCGACGCGGTGACCGTGCTGCCGTTGGCGAGCACCACCTGCGCCGAGACGACCCGGTCCGAGCCCAGCCCGGCGGAGCGGGTCAGCAGGCCGATGCCGCCGCCCTGGTAGTAGCCGCCGACGCCGACCGTCGGGCAGTAGCCGCCGGGTATCGCGAGGCCGTGCGGCGCCAGCGCGTTGATGACGTCCACGCCCTGGTTGCCCGACCCGACCGTCACCGTGCTCGGACCGACGGACACCGAGTTGAGCCCGCTGATGTCGATGATCATGCCGGTGGACGTGGAGAACCCGCCACCGCTGTGCCCGCCGCTGCGCACCGCGAACGGCAGGCAGTTGTCCTGCGCGAAGGCCAGGCTGGCGGCCACGTCCGAGTTGCTGACGCAGTACGCGACGCCCTGCGGGTCGGCGGCGTCGAACTGGCCGAGGTCGAGCTTCCTGGCGTCGGCGTACGCCGGGTCGGTCGGCAGCACAAGGCGGCCCTGGAGAGCGCCGCTCAGCCGGCTCCACGGGATGCTCGAGCCCGCGGGTCTCCTGCCGATCCCCAGTCCGGCCACGGCCACCGCGCTGGTGCCGCCGCCCAACAGGGTCCTGCGTGTGATCATCGTGCCAGTCACCTTCCGTTGTTCCGGCGAGGGCCCGCCCCGCCGATCAGACATCGGCGGGGCCTGCGACGGGTTGTTCGGGGACGTCTACGACGGAGATCACGCCGGCCGGGCAGATCGCGGCGGCCTCCTCGATCGCCTCGCGCAGCCGTTCCGGCGGCGCGGCGTCGAGCAGGACGACCAAGCCGTCGTCGTCGCGCTGGTCGAAGACCTCCGGGGCGGTGCGCGCGCAGCTTCCGGCACCGCAGCACTTGTCCTGGTCGATGACGACACGCAGCATGGCGCTTCAGCTCCAAGATCGGATCGGGCCGCCTCCGGGCGAGGCCGGCGAGGTGGTGGTGGCTTGCCGGGCGGGCCTACCAGGCGACCGGCAGCGCGCCGAGCCCGAAGATCGACGCCTCGTGCCGGAAGGGGACCTGCGCGAACGGCGCGTCCAGCCGCAGTCCGGGCAGGCGGCGCAGCAGCGTCTCCAGCGCGACCTCCAGCTCGACGCGGGCCAGCGGCTGGCCGAGGCACTGGTGCACGCCGAAACCGAACGCGAGGTGCCGGCGCGCGTCGCGGCCGACGTCGAGCGTGTCGCCGCCGGGGAAGACGGCCTCGTCGCGGTTGGCCGTGTTGACCATGCACAGCACGCCCTCGCCGGCGCGGATCGTGCGCCCGCCGACGGTGAGGTCCGCGACGGCGACGCGCGGGATGCCGCTCTGCACGATGGTGAGGTAGCGCAGCAGCTCCTCGACGGCGCCCTTGATGAGCGCCGGGTCCTCGCGCAGCCGGGCCAACTGGTCCGGGTTGCGCAGCAGCGCGAGCGTGGACAGGGCGATCATGTTCGCGGTGGTCTCGTGGCCGGCGACCAGCAGCAGCCGCCCGGTGCTGGCGATCGAGTCGAAGTCCAGCTCGCCCGCGGCCACCAGCCGGCTGATCACGCTCTCGTCCGGCTCGCGCTGCTTGGCCTCGGCGATCTTCGCCAGATAGGCAAGCAGCTCCTGCTGCGAGGCGCGCACCTGCTCGGCCGAGGCCTTGAGGCTGAACAGGGCGGCGCTGCGCTCCTGGAAGAAGTGGTGGTCCTGGTAGGGGACGCCGAGCATCAGGCAGATCACCACGGAGGGCAGCGGCAGCGCGAAGTCGGCCACCAGGTCGGCGGCCGAGCGCCCGTCGGTCATCCGGTCGATCAGCTCGTCGGCCAGCCGCTGGATGTCCGGGCGCATCGCCTCGGCCTTCTTGACCGTGAAGTCGGCGGTGAGCATCCGGCGCAGCCGCGCGTGTTCCGGGTCGTCCTGGCGGAAGAAGGTCGGCTTCATGGTGCGCACCAGCTCCCGTACCCCGGCGACCAGGAACGGGAAGCCGGGATGGGTGGCCTCGGCGCTGATGGCCGGGCTGCCGAGCACCTCGCGCACGTGGTCGTACCCCGTCACCAGCCAGCAGGAGGTGCCGTCCCACAGGCTCACCCGGGTGATCGGCTCCCGGCGCCCTGCCTCCTGGACGGCGCGCGGCGGATCGAACGGGCACGCCGGGTCCTTCGGCACCGGGAACCGGAAGGCGCCCGCGTGCTCCACGGGGATGGTGCCGCTGCTTTCCGTGGTCGTCATGGCAATCACCGTTCGGTCGAATTCATGAATGCCGGTGTCACATTACACAGCGGCGGTTGCGCGGGGAAGAGGCGAATTCGAGAGGGTGTCCGGCGAAGGCCTTGAGAACGGTCTCGCGGCTGCTGAGAAATTGAATATAGCGAGTTTGTCATCTAGGTGAGAGAAGGTCACGCCACGGCTGTGATCTGCTGCGATACCGAGGCGGCGCGGCTAAGTCAGCGCGGGTGCCCCACTTGGGGTAGCCACTTAGGGTGGTAATTCTTCGTGGTACCTCCACTCATTCATGCATGCCGATCGCACATTGCCGAGCCGTATTGAATCCGGTGACACTGCCATGAGCAGAGACCCGCGCGAAATGGAGATCGACATGTCGGAAACCGACGGCGTGCAGGACCGGTGGGACGGGGACGACTGCTACGCCCTGGGCATCCTGACCGCGCTGGCCGCCGACCCGGACCGCGTCGCGGTGCACTATCGCGCGCGCTCCATCTCGGCCGGCGAGCTGGCCCGGTCCGTGATCGACACCGTGCACAACCTGCGCGGGCTCGGCATCGGCCCCGGCGGCATGGTGGGTGTCCTGGTCGCGCCCAACAGTCCGGAGATGCTGACGGTCCGTTACGCGGTGCACCTGCTCGGCGCGGGACTGACCTATGTGCGCGGCTCCAATCCGGGCTCCACCGCCCACGTGCTGTCCACCGAGGCGCGCCTGCGCATCCTGCTCGATTCATCGGTCGATGTGCTCTACACCGACGAGGAGAACATCGAGGGCGCGCAGGAGCTGGCCCGCCGCGCCCCGCGCCGCTTCGTGATCACCACCCGCTCCGCGGTCACCTCGGAGGCGGGCAAGGTGGACCTCGCCGAACTCGGCGAACTGCCGCTCCGCGATCCCGCCTCGCTCGCACTGGTCAGCTTCAGCAGCGGCAGCACCGGCCAGCCCAAGGGTGTGTGCGTCTCGACGCGGGTGTGGCAGACCACGGTCGAGGCGACCATCGGGTTGGTGGGCGAGCCGAACCCGCGGCTGCTGGTGGCGACCCCGCTCAGCTTCGTGGTCGGGCCGGTGGCCGACGCCGTGCTCGGCTACGGCGGGCTCGTCGTGCTCCAGGAGGAGTTCGACGCGGCGCGCGTGCTCGAAGCCGTGGCGCGGCACGGCATCACCCGCACGTTCATGGCGACCACGCACCTGTACGCCTGCCTGGAGTACGTCAAGGCGCACAGGCCGGACCTCTCCACGCTCAGCACCCTGATCTACACCGGCGTCGCGGCCGCGCCGGCCCGCCTCGAGGAGGCGATCGAGGTCTTCGGCCCGATCCTGTTCCAGGTCTACGGCAGCGCCGAGGCCGGCCGGATCAGCATCATGCTGCCCGGCGAGCACCGCGTCGCGCACCTGCGCTCCTCGGCCGGACGCCCGTTCCCGGAGATCGAGGTCAAGGTCTGCGACCAGGCCGACGGCAGGCAGCTGCCGGTCGGCGAGGTCGGCGAGCTGTGGGTGCGCTCGCCGATGCTGATGGACGGCTACCTGAACGACCCCGCCTCGACCAGCCGCGTGCTGAGCGGCGGCTGGTACCGGACCGGCGACATCGCCACCGTTGACGAGCAGGGCTACATCTACCTGCTCGACCGGGTCGCCGACGTGGTGAAGACCGACGGGGTGAAGATCTACCCCTCCGCGGTGGAGCGGGAGATCGCCACCCTGCCCGGCGTCGCGGACGTCGCCGTCTACGGGGTGCGCGACCTGGACAACCTGGAACACCTGCACGCCGCCGTGGTGCCGCGGCCCGGGGCGCAGCTGAGCGTCGCGCACATCCGCACGCACATCGGCGTGGTGCTCTCCCCGGTGCACGCCCCGGAGGAGATCCGGGTCCTGGACGAGCTGCCGCTCGGGGCCTCCGGCAAGCCGGACAAGAACCGGCTGCGCGAGCTCTATCCGGTGACCTGAGCGCGTGACCCGAGCGTGTGACCCGACCGCCGCGTGAGCCGTGCTTCGACCGGATCCCGCGCCCCGCCCGAGCACGGTACCGATCTACAGGAGTGGAGAGCATGACCCAGCACGAGGACTTCTTCGCCGCCGAGCTGCGCGAGCTCGGCGACCGCAAGCGTTCCTTCCTGGAGCTCGGCCGCCGCGCCGGGCGCTTCCCGAGCGCGATCGCCCGCGGCGGCACCGGACACGGCCTGGATCAGGAGATCAGCGTCTGGTGCAGCAACGACTACCTCGGCATGGGGCAGCACCCCTCGGTGCTCGACGCGGTGAAGACCGCGACCGACGCCTTCGGCGCCGGCTCCGGCGGCTCGCGCAACATCGGCGGCACGAACTTCTACCACGTGCTGCTGGAGAAGGAGCTGGCCGGCCTGCACGGCAAGCAGGCCGCGCTGGTCTTCGGCTCGGGCTACACGGCCAACGACGGCGCGCTGACCGTGCTGGCCGGCCGGATGCCCGGCACCCTGGTCTTCTCGGACGCGCTCAACCACGCCTCGATCATCGACGGCCTGCGGCACAGCGGGGCCGAGAAGGCGATCTTCCGGCACAACGACACCGGGCACCTGGCCGAGCTGCTCGCCGCCGCCGACCCGGCGCGGCCCAAGCTGATCGTCTTCGAGTCCGTGTACTCCATGTCCGGGGACGTGGCGCCGATGGCCGAGATCGCCCGGCTGGCCGAGCAGTACGGCGCCACCACCTTCGTGGACGAGGTGCACGCGGTCGGCATGTACGGGCCGGAAGGCGCCGGCATCGCCGCCCGAGAGGGCATCGCGGACGCCTTCACCGTCTACATGGGCACCCTGGCCAAGGGCTTCGGCACCGCAGGGGGCTACATCGCCGGTCCCGCGGCCATGGTCGATGCGGTGCGCAGCTTCTCGCGGGCGTTCATCTTCACCACCTCGATGCCGCCGGCGCTGGCCGCGGGCGCCCTCGCGGCGGTCCAGCACCTGCGCTCCAGCGAGGCCGAGCGCGGCCGGCTGGCGACGAACGCGCAGCTGCTGCACCGGCTGCTGAACGAGCGCGGCATCCCGTTCAGGTCGCCGGACTCGCACATCGTGGCGGTGCTGGTGCGCGACGACCAGCTGTGCCAGCAGGCCTCGGCGCTGCTGCTGCGGCGGCACGGCATCTACGTGCAGGCGATCAACGCGCCCAGCGTGCGTGAGGGCGAGGAGATCCTGCGGGTCGCGCCCTCGGCGACGCACACCACCACCGATGTGGAGAAGTTCGCCGAGGCGCTCGACGGCATCTGGGAGGAACTGGAGATCCCGCGCGTGCCACGCGTGTACGCACGCTGATGCTTGTCGCGGCGCACCGGCGAGCGGCCGGCCCCGGAACGTGAAAGCCCGATCGACTGAGTGAGACGTGATGTCATGACCCTGTCCTTGGCGGCCGTGCTCGCCGAGTCCGCGCAGCGCAACCCGGACAAGCCGGCGGTGGTCTTCGGCGCGCAGCGGTTGACCTATCGGACGCTGTGGCGGCGGGCGCGGCAGTACGCCGCCGCGCTCGCCGGCACCGGAATCGGGCCGGGGGACCGGGTGGCGCTGCTGGTCGGCAACGAGCCGCGGTTCCCGATGGCGTACTTCGGCATCCTGGCCGCCGGCGCCGTGGTGGTGCCGGTGAACACGCTGCTCAAGGCGCACGAGATCGAGCACGTGCTGAGCGACGCGCAGTGCGCCGCGCTGATCTGCGC
>JBKOWZ010000293.1:0-5955 GCA_046724665.1 Actinomycetota bacterium | reverse complement strand
GCTCTACCCCTCCGGCCTGAGCTCCTCCGACACCTACTCCTCGGCGAGCGTCGTGGCGAACCAGGTGGTCGGCCAGCTCTACTCGATCACCGGGGCCAACACGGTCCGGATACCGATCAACGAGCCGACGGTCTCCACCTTCTGGGGAACGTACACCGGCGCGATCGACGCGGCGCTCGCCAAGGGCAACGTGATCCTGGCCTACTGGGCGGTCAGCAACGGCAGGCCGGCCAGCACGTCGGCGTTCAACGCGATGTGGGACACCGTCGTCTCGAAGTACGGCGGCAACGCCAACGCCTACTTCGAGGTCATCAACGAGCCCTACGGCTACAGCACCACCGACCTGAACAACTTCTACAACAGCTGGCTGAGCAGGTATCCGAATGTGCCGCGCGGCCGGGTGATCCTCGACGGCGCCGGCTACGCCCAGAACGTGCCCGCGGTCGGCGGCGACAGCCGGCTGAACAACACCCTGCTCGCCGTGCACGACTACTCGTTCTTCGCGGGCTACGAGGACGAGACCGAGTGGGCGAACCACATCGCGGGCTACATCGGCTCGTACGCCAGCCGCACCATCGCCACCGAGTGGGGCGGCCCGATGAGCCCCGGCAGCAAGAACGGCGTCTCGTACAACACCATCGACTACAACATCCCGAGCGGTTCGTTCTTCGCCGACTACATCCGCGGCGTCAGCAGCGAACTGCGCACCCTCGGCATGGGCAGCGTGTACTGGCCCGGCCTGCGCGACGGCGACTGGTACAGCCTGACCAGCAAGAGCGGCAGCGGCTCGTCCATCAAGCTGTCGCTGGTCAACGCCTCCGGGCTCAACAGGCTGCAATACGCCTGGGGCATCGGCACCGGCGGCACCACCCACGTGTCCATCCGCAACGTCGCGACCGGCCTGTACGTCGACGGCCTGGGCCGCACGTCCGCGGGTTCCAACGCGGGCCAGTCCGCCTTCTCCAGCGGCAACGCCAACCAGCAGTGGGACATCCAGAACTACGGCAACTATGTGCGCATCAAGAACATCGCCACCGGCATGTTCCTCGACGGCATGGGCCGCACGTCCAACGGCTCGGCCGCCGGCCAGTACAGCGACAGCAGCAGCAACAACCAGCAGTGGTCGGTGCTCACCACCGGCAACAGCGTCCAGATCAAGAACCGCGGCACCGGCCTGATGCTGGACGGCATGGGCCGCACCGCCAACGGTTCCGACCTGGGCCAGTACGCGTCCTCCAGCAGCAACAACCAGCGGTGGACGATCGTGCCGGTGGGCTGATCCGGCCGTGACGGAACCCTGATCCACGGCGCCGGGCCGCGAGGCCGCGGCGCCGTGGATCAGGGCAAGCAGACCGCTGCCGCTGCGGGCACCGAGCGGCGGCAGCGGGGCCTGTCAACCTGCGGGCAGCCTGTGCCGTGCAGCACGGTCACTCCGGCCGGGAGCGCACTGCGATACCACCCTCGGTCGGCCGCACCGGGCCGGGCCGAAACGCGGTGGAGGACTGCGCGGGGCTCACTCGGGACTCCTCGGCGGTGATGGTGGCGCTGACGGCGGTGGTGTGCTCGGTCGGCCAAGGAAAATCAGGAAATCCTTTTCCTCAACTTTCCTACAGTGAAGGTAGGTTGCCGGGCCACGTACGTCAAGACTCTGCGCATCACTGGAACCGCGTGCGCGCGCCGCACGAAGCCGCGGACGACGGCGGGACGAAGGCACGCGGCGGGCCGGTGCTGCTGGTCCGGCCCGCCGCGCTGGCAAAGGCGATCAGCTCGCCAGGGTGATCACGACCTGCGTGGCGCCCGAGGACGCGGTCACCGTGTGGGTCGAGGAGTTGTAGGTTCCGCCGGTCACCGCGGTCACGCCGACCGAGTTGAAGATCGGCAGCTGGATCAGCACGGCGCCGCCGGGCAGCGTGCCGCTCAGGTTCACCGTCACGACGCGCGTGGACGGCTTGGTCACCGCGATGGAGACCCCGTACGTCGTGCGGGCGCCGCTGGCGATGTCATACGACGTCGTCAGGTTGCTCGCCGAGACGGTCTGCCCGGAGGCGATCCACGCGTTCGGGACACCGCGGCCGATGTACAGCGGCCTGGTGTACGTGTACGGGCCGCTGCCGGTCGCGGACAGCCCTTCGGCCGCGATCGAGTGCAGCAGGCCTTCCTGCTGCGCGGAGATCGGCCAGGCGTAGGGGCAGGCGCCGAACTCGGGGCCGGCGTGGTTGCCCACCCACGGGTTGCCGGAGCTCGGGCCCGAGCCGTTGGCCTCCCACCACGCGTTCGGACCGCCGGTGGTGGTCGCGATCTGCCAGGCGTAGCTGGTGATCGGCAGGTCGCGGTAGTTCGTGCCGTACAGGCCGTTGCTGGCGTAGGCCGTGTTGTAAGCGGTCGAATAGCCGTTGAAGGCGCCGAAGGTCGGGTACGGCAGGCCGTTCGCGGACAGCCGCGCGAAGCCCCAGGCGTACATGTTGTCGCCCTGCGCGGGGTCGCCGACGATGCCGTTCAGCGTGCCGCCCATCAGCGTCGTGGACCACTGGTTCTGGCCGACCCAGACCGGGGAGGCCCAGTTGGCGTCGTTGTAGGTGTTGCAGCGGTTGGCCGAGTTCGCCTGGTCCACGGCGCACGGCAGGTAGTTGAAGCCGTGGGCCGACTCGTTGTTGCCGACCACCGTGTTCAGGTGGCTGAGCAGCGAGTTGTACGCCGAGTCCGCCCACTGCGCCTCGGCGGTGTTGCCGATCCGGGTCGCGATGTACTTGTACGCCGCGAGCCCCTCCAGCGCCGAGTAGTCGTCGAACAGCCAGCGGCCCGAGGAGTCGTTGTCAAAGCTCGACTTCAGCACTCCGTCGGAGGCCAGCCGGCCGGTGTAGATCGTGTGCATGATCGTGTACAGGCTCGGTCCCCACTGGCTCGAGCCGCCGGAGTCGTCGTGGAAGTACCTGCTCACGAACGCGGTGTCGTTGGTCTTGGCCAGGTAGTGCGCCCACGAGCTCGGGGTCTTCCAGTCGCCGTCGTAGTACCAGTTCGCGCCGTGCTCGTCGAAGCCCGGGCTCTGCGAGATGCGCCCGGTCAGCAGCAGGTTCTGCGCGTCGTGGTAGTCGCCGGTCTCCAGGCGGGCGTTCAGCTCCCCGGGCACGTCGTGGTTGAGCAGCCAGAAGTAGTTGTTCGCCGCGGAGAACTGCGCCTGGCCGATCTGCATCATCAGGCTGTAGACGGTCCCGGCCTTGTACGCGTTGTTCAGCGCGGTGCCGGGGTTGGCCAGGTTGCCGGTGTTCGGCAGGGACACGTTGGGCAGCGAGAAGGAGGCGGTCTCGGCGATGCGGCCGTTCCAGTAGGCGGCCATCTGGCTGTTCGCGGTGTCGTAGTTCGGCGCGTTCGAGCTGAGCGTGGAGCCGGTCAGCAGGGACGCGCCGCTGCCGAAGTTGTCCACGGCGACCAGGTAGTCGTGGTTGCTGGTCGCCCCCGGCTGCACCGTGTCGAGCGAGCTGCTGGTCAGCCGCACCAGGTTCGGCCCTGAGGCGCCGGGGTCGACGGTGATCGCCGAGCCGCCGTTGTTGGTGACCGAGACCCGGGCGTAGACCACGCCGACCGGGTTGCCGCCGATGGTGACCTTGTCCTCGAACTCCTTGATCGACACGGCCGTGCTGCCGGAGCTGAACGAGGTGGTCATCGCGGGCAGGTAGCCGGCCTGTTCGGTCCACTGCACCGACTGCGCCGGCCGGCCGCCGCCGAGGTTGTAGACGCTGAAGGAGTACATCGCCCCGCAGATGGCGGTGCCGTTGGCGTTGTACGTGGCGGGCACGCCGCGGGCGAAGAAGGATCCTGACAGGAAGCTGAACACCGGCCAGTAGTTGCCGTCCCAGCCGAGCGCGGTCTCGTTGAAGTAGCCCTGGCCGTACGGGTCGTTCGGGGTCGGGAAGTTGGTGCCGTACGCGTTGGGCAGGCTGGAGTCGCCGCAGGCGTTGGGCGCCACCGCCGGGATGCCGAGGTAGGTCTGGCCGGAGGTGTTGACCGCCCAGCTGAACGAGGCGGCGCCGGTGGCCCCGGTGGTGTCCCGCGCGGTGACCACGACGCTCGAGTCGCCGGCGGTCGTCGGCGAGCCGGAGATCAGGCCGGAGGAGCTGATCGACAGCCCGGCGGGCAGGCCGGTGGCCGAGAAGGTCAGCGTCTGGCCGGAGGCCGAGTCGCTCGCGCTGATCTGGAGCGAGACCGAGGCGCCGACGTTCGTGCTCTGCGTCCCGGGGTTGGCGACCGTCACGGTGTTCCCGCCGGTTCCGCCGCTGGTGTAGGCGGGCAGCCGCCACACTCGCGTCGTCGCGGTCGAACACGGCAGCTGCACCAGCCCGGTGTTGCTCGCGGTGCTGTCGCCGCTGGGCACGACGCACTTGCCGGAGTGCACCGCCTGGAGATTGAAGGTGTTGGCCGCGCCGCTCACCGAGACCGGTACGAGGGTGAACTGCTGGTTGGTCTGGCCGTTGCAGGTCCACTGGATCACCAGGGCGTTGTCAGCCGTCGAACGCCCGTTGACGTCCACGCACTGGCCGGACGCGCCGTTGGCGATCGTGTACGAGGCGCTGGTGCCGGAGACCGGGGTGAAGGTCCAGTTCTGGTTGGTCCCGCCGTTGCAGGACCACTGGATCAGTTGCGTCCCGGCGGTGGTGGAGGAGTTCGGGTCGTCGAGGCACGCGCCGCCGGCCTGGTTGACCGCGGTGGAGGTGAAGGCCACGGACGCTACTGCCGGCGAGGCCGCGGTGACCGCGCTGAGCGCGGTGGCGGCCAGTACGGTCGCCGCGAGCGCGGCGACGCGTCTGAGAACTTTGAGCTGCATGGGCAACCGTTCCCTTGTCATGGTGGAAGGGATGAATCGGTGCCCGGATTCGCCGGAACCGTAGAACGGCCGCGTGAACGTGTCAACGGGCCGGGCTGTCCGGCATTGACGTGGCGTGGCGGCGCGGGTAAGTTTTCGGCCGCCGTTCGAAAGTTTTCGGGGAACCGGATCGCCGGCGAAGGGGAGAGCGGTGGCCGCGCCGTTGGTGGTGAAGCGCACGACGACGCACGGCGCGCTGATCCTGGGCGTCGTGGTGATCGCGCTCACCGCCGCCACGCTGGCCGCGGCGCTGGCCGCGATCGGCGGGGGAGCGCTGCCGCGCGCGGCCGTGCAACGCGTCGCCGCGACCAAGGAGACCGAGACCTCGATCACGGTGGCCGGGGACATGTCGCTGCCGAGCGTGGCGCGGGCCGACGCGGCGCTGCGGGGGCTGATACGCGCGGCGCTCGACCCGTATCCCTTTCACGTCGAGCGGGCCGAGATCGGGCGGGCGCTGAACCTGACGGACGGCCCGGCGGCCTCGCAGGACTCCGGCCGGCGGCGCACCACGGTGGTCGTGCCGGCCGCCGTGGAGGCCGTCGGCTCGCACGCGACGCTCGTCGCGGGGTCGTGGCCCGCGGCGGCGCAGCGCGGCCGGCCGTTGGACATCGCGCTGCCGGACACCGTCGCGCGGCTGCTCGCGCTGCCGGTCGGCGGCACGCTGGCCGGCGCCGACAGCTTCTCCGCGGCCCCGGTCGGGCTGCATGTGTCAGGGATCTTTCATGAGACCGATCCGCAGTCGCCGTACTGGCGGTTCGCCGCGATCGGCCCGACCGGCGTCGCGGTGAACGGCAACACGGCCGAGTACGGACCGATGATCGTCGATCCGACCGCGCTGCGCGCCGGGCCGCTGAAGCTGGACTCCGCGAGCTGGGTGGTGCGGCCCGACCTGGCCCGGATCTCCGGTGGCGACATCGCGCCGCTGGCGCGGCGGGCCGGTCGCCTTCAGGACTCGATCGCGCAGTCGCCGCGGCTGCTCGCGGTCACGGTGAACACCCGGCTGCCGCAGACGCTCGCCGCCGCGGCCGGTGACGCCTCGGCCGCGCGCTCGGCGCTCGCGGTGGCCGCCGCGCTCTCGGCCCTGCTCGCGCTCGCCG
>JBKOWZ010000127.1:0-5989 GCA_046724665.1 Actinomycetota bacterium | reverse complement strand
TGACTGTGCTGTGCCTGGCCGCGCTGCCCCTGACTGCGATGTCGGTGACTGCGATGTCCCTGTGGTCTCCATTGACGTGGTCTCCATCGATGCAGCGCTCCTCTAGACCTTGCCTGGACTATAACAGACAGGTCTGTGTAGTGTGCTGCGTACAGACAGACCTGTCTGGATGGAGGGAGTTCAATCGTGTCGCCGCAGACCCCGCCTTCGCTCACGACCCCGACCGTGCCCACAGCTCGGACCCCGGCTCCGACTGTGCCCCCGACCCCGGCCCTGAGCCCGACCGTGCACCCGAGCCGGGCTCCGAGCGCGACCGTACCCCCGAGCCCGGCCGCGGCCCCGAGCCCGGCTCCGAGCGCGACCGTGCCCCCGAGCCTGGCCCCGGGCCTGACCGTGCGCTCAGCTCCGGCCCCGGTCCTGGCCGCGCCCTCGACTCCGGCGGCTGCACCTGCGACTGCGCTGCCTCCGATCGCGCGGCTGACCGTGTCCGCGCTCGATCCGTTGACCACGGCTCCAGGTACACGCCATAGACGCCAGTTGCCGGACCGCGTCGCGTTCTACCTCCAGGCCTCGATCATCGTGGCCTTCCTCGCCGCCTCCAGCGCGCCCACCCCGCTCTACCAGGCCTATCAGTCCGCCTGGCACTTTTCGCCGATCACGACCACCGTCGTGTTCGGCGTCTACGCCGTGGCTGTGCTCGCCGCGCTGCTGGTCGGCGGCTCGTTGTCAGACCACGTCGGACGACGCCCGGTGCTGCTTGTCGCGATCGCGCTGCAAGCCGCGTCGATGCTCGTCTTCGCCACCGCGGGCAGCGTGGCCGCGCTGATGGCCGCACGCGTCGTCCAGGGTATTGCGACCGGTAGCGCGGCCGGCGCGGTCGGCGCCGGGATGCTCGATCTCGACCGGGCGAAGGGCACGATCGCGAATGCCGTCGCGCCACTGATCGGGACCGCGAGCGGCGCTCTGCTCTCCGGCGCGCTGGTGCAGTACCTGCCCGCACCCACGCGCTTGGTCTACCTACTGCTCTTCGGCGTCTTCGCTGTGCAGGCGCTCGGCGTGGCCCGGATGCGCGAGACCTCGGCGCGCGAAGCCGGGGCGCTGGCCTCGCTGCGACCGCGAGTGACCGTGCCTCGGGCAGCACGCGGACCGCTGCTCAAGGCGGTGCCGGTACTGATCGCGGTCTGGGGGCTCGGCGGCTTCTACGCCTCGGTCGGACCGGCCGTGGTCGGGATGGTGACCGGCTCACGCTCGACCGTCCTCGGCGGGTTGTCGCTGTTCGTCCTCGCCGGCAGCGGCGCGCTCGCCGTGATGCTGCTGCGCGGCGCCACACCGCGCACCGTGATGCTGCTCGGCACCGCCTCGCTGCTGCTCGGCGTCGGCGTCACGCTGCTCGGCATGGAGGCCAAGTCCAGCCTGGTGTTCTTCATCGGCGCGGTGATCGCCGGCTCGGGCTTCGGCTCCGGATTCCAGGGCGTGGTCCGCACGGTCGTCCCGCTGGCCGCGCCGCACGAGCGCTCCGGGCTGCTGTCCGCGGTCTACGTCGTGTCCTACCTCGCTCTCGGTCTGCCTGCGGTGATCGGTGGTTTCCTGATCGTGCACGGCGGACTGCTCCCCGCCGCGCGCGAGTATGGTGCGGCGGTGATGCTGCTCGCCGCTGTGGCACTGGTCGCGGTCGCCCGGCCCGAGCGCCGCAAGGAGCGCGAACAGGCGGCTGCGAGCCGCGCGTGAAGTAGAGCCTTGGTTACGTGCTCAGATGCACAGCTCAGTCCCATCTGGTCCGTTCCGGCGGCTGATCGTTGTCGCCGGGGCGGACCAGTCCGCTTTCGTACGCGACGACCACGGCCTGTACGCGGTCACGCAACTGGAGCTTGGCGAGGATCCGCGCGACATGGGTCTTGACCGTCGCCTCGCTCAGCTGAAAGCACGCCGCCAACTCCGAGTTGCTCAGCCCTCTGCCGAGCTGCTGTAGCACCTCCGACTCGCGCGGCGTCAGCACGGCCAGATTTGGACGTGACCGCTGCGCGCGTACCTGTGCCTGTGCCTGCGCGTTCGCATCGGGTCGGGCGAAGCGTTCGACCAGCCGCCGGGTGATCGACGGCGCGAGTAACGCATCGCCTGAGCGCACCAGACGTACCGCGGCGACAAGATGCTCCGGCGTCACGTCCTTGAGCAGGAAGCCGCTCGCTCCGGCGCTGAGTGCTTCGTACACGTACCGGTCAAGGTCGAACGTCGTCAGGATGATGACGCGTGGGCGGTCGTCGGGGTTCTGGGCCCGAGGTTCGGTGCCGGAGCCAGCGCTGGTGCCGGTGCTGGTGGCGGTGCCGGTGCTGACGCCGTTCAGGATGCGGCGGGTCGCTTCTAGGCCGTCCAGTTCGGGCATGCGGACGTCCATCAGCACCACGTCGGGTCGGGTACGCCGGGTCGCCTCGACCGCCTCCAGGCCGTTCGCCGCCTCCGCCGTCACCTCGATGCCGTCGGCCGCCAGGATCATCCGGAAACCGGTGCGCACCAGCGCCTGGTCGTCGGCGATCACGACGCGCAGCGGTGCCTGCACCGATCCGTCGGCCACGCTCGCGGCCGTGCTCATGGCCCCTCCAGCGGGATGACCGCGACCACCCGGAACCCGCCGGTCGGCCGCCGCGCCGCTTCGAGGCTGCCACCGTAGACCGCCAGCCGTTCCCGAAGTCCGATCAGACCCCTGCGGTTGCCGGTCGCGGCCGCCTCGCCGGCCACGCCGCCGGTGTCGGTGATCTCTATTCGCAGCCGCTGCGGCTGGTAGGCGACGGTGACCTGTGCCGACGCGCCGACCGCGTGCTTGACCGTGTTCGTCAGCGCCTCCTGCACCACCCGGTACGCGGCCAGCCCCACGCCGGGCGGCAGCGGTTGCGGGGTGCCGGTGAATATCAGCGTCACCGGCACGCCGGTCCCGCGCACCCGGCCGACCAGCGCCTCGAGCTGGTCGAGATCGGGCTGCGGCGCGAGCGTCGCCTCCGCGGCGGGCCCGCCGCCCGGGCCCGAGCCCGCGGATCCGTCCAGGTCCCCGTCTACCGCGCTGGTCAGCAGCCCCATCACCTGGCGCAGCTCGGCCATCGCGGTGCGCCCGCTGGCCTCCACCGCGAGCAGCGCCTGCGTGGCCTGCTGCGGCGCGGCGTCCATCACCTTGCGCGCCGCACCCGCCTGCACCACCATCACGCTGACGTTGTGGGTGACCACGTCGTGCAGCTCCCGCGCGATCCTGGCCCGCTCGAGCTCCACCGCCTCGCGGGTCGCCTGCTCCTGCCCCTCCTCGACCGCGCGCAGCCGGGCGAGATTGGCCGCCGCCTGCTGTTTCCAGGTCTGGATCGAGTTCGCCACCCACGCGATCGGCATCAGCACCACGAACGGCCCCAGCGTGTTCGGGATCGACGGGATGGCCGAACGCAGCGTGCTCGCGACGATCACCGCCGCCAGCATCAGGCTGCCGATCGCGGCCGACCGGTACGGGCTGTACGCGGCGGCCGAGTACGCGGCGATGATGACCGTGCAGAACAGCGCGGTGGGCGCGCTGTCGAGCTTGAGCGTCGAGACGAGCACGACCCAGAAGACCGTCAGCGGGTACCGGCGGCGCAGCACCAGCGTCGCCGAGGCCAGCAGGACGAGGACGATCGACGAGGTCGGCGCGTCGGTCGAGCCGGGCAGCACGAGGAATCCGCCGCCTGGCCGGGAGATCACCGCGTCGGGACCCTCCCGATGGTCCTGCACGGAGCGCACCGCGATCGCGGCGAGCACCAGGCCGAGCGCCGTGTCGAAGTACCACATCCGCCGGGTCGGCGCGGTCAGCGCCCGGGTCGGGCGCACCAGTTCGGCGGCCTGGCGCCGCAGCCAGTCCGTCACTCGCCCGAAGCCGGGCCCGCCCTTCGTCGGCGCTGTCACGTTCACCAGGCCATTGTCTTGCGCCCGGCGCGGGCGCACATCCCTCCTGTCGGGGAGGCCGTACACCCCTGGACTAGCTCTCCAGGATGAGGTGAGTCCCAGTACGCCCGGCACGGTACGCGATTTCGGCCCGGCGGCCGACGTGCGGTCTCGCCCTCGCCCCTACGTTCGACGCGCCGTCGCAGCGACGGCACTCGGAAGAAAGTCGAAGGAGGCCGGCGTGGACACGCCGCTGATCGAGCTGCGCCAGGTGAGCAAGAGGTACGACGGCGGGCCGCCCGCCGTGGACGACCTGTCCCTGTCGGTGGAGAGCGGCGAGGCGCTGGCCATCCTCGGGCCGTCCGGCAGCGGCAAGTCCACCGTGCTGAATCTGATCGCCGGGCTGGACAAGCCCACCGCGGGCAGCGTGCTGGTGGACGGCGTGCGCGTGGACGAACTCGGCGAGACCGGCTGCGCGAAGTACCGCAGAGCCCGCATCGGCATGGTCTTCCAGTTCTTCAACCTGCTCGACGACCTGACCGTGGCCGACAACGTGATGCTTCCCGCGCAGCTCGCCGGCACGCCCCGCGCGCGGGCCCGCGCCAGGGCCGCCGAGCTGCTCGAAACGCTCGGCGTCGCGCGGCACGCGAACGCCTACCCCGGCCGCCTGTCCGGCGGCGAGCGCCAGCGCGTGGCCGTCGCCAGGGCGTTGATCAACCGCCCGGCGCTGCTGCTGGCCGACGAGCCGACCGGCGCGCTGGACACCGCGTCCGGGCACGAGGTGCGGGAACTGCTCGCCGAGCTCAACCGGGACGGCCAGACGATCCTGCTGGTCACCCACGACCTCCAGCTCGCCCAAGACTGCGCGACGCGCACCGTCCGCCTCGTTGACGGCCGGATCGCATCGGATGTCGCGGCTGCCGCCGCCGATGGCGCGCCGAGCGGAGGCGCGCGATGAGCCGGATCGGCTCCGGCGGCGCGCTCGGCCGCGTCGTGCGCGCGGGCGTCGGGCGCCGCAGGGTGCAGACACTCGTGCTCGTGCTCTCCACGATGATGGCTGTCACCGCCGCCGTGCTCGCCATCGCGCTGATGGAGGCCTCCCGCGCGCCGTTCGACCACGCCTTCTCCCGGCAGCACGGCGCGCACCTGGCCGGGCAGTTCGACGGCACGAAGGCAACCAGCGCGCAACTTGCCGCGACCGCGGACGTCACCGGCGTCACCGCCGCCGCGGGCCCCTTCCCTACAGCGGCGGCCGACCGCGGCACGATCGTGGGCGGCGACCTGGACGGCGAGGGGCTGCCGCCGCTGTCCCTGGTCGGGCGCGCCGATCCGGGCGGGCCGGTCGAGGACCTCGCCCTCGTCAAGGGGCACTGGATCACCGGGCCCGGCCAGATCGTGCTCGCCGACCGGATCCTCGGGCCGCGCGACCTGGTCGGCGCGAAGCTGACGTTCCCACGGCTGCCCGGCAGCCCGAGCCTGACCGTCGTCGGGGTCGCGCAGTCGGTGACCGGCACCGCCGACGGCTGGGTCGAACCCGCCGAGATCCCCGCGCTGCGCGCACCTGGCGCCGCGCCGACCTTCCAGATGCTCTACCGCTTCGCGAGCGCGGGCACCGACGCGCAGATCGTCGCGGACCGCGACGCCGTGGCCGCCGCCCTGCCGCCGGGCGCGCTGACCGGCGCGCAGTCGTACCTGAGCGCCAAGATCAGCGCACAGTCGAACACCGGGCCGATCGTCCCGTTCATGGTCGCGTTCGGTGTGCTCGGGCTGGTCATGTCGGTGCTCATCATCGGCAACGTGGTCAGCGGCTCGGTCGGCACCTCGCTGCGCCGCATCGGCGTCCTCAAAGCCCTGGGGTTCACGCCCTCGCAGGTCGTGCGCGCCTATCTGGCGCAGGCGCTGATCCCGTCGGCTGTCGGCATCGCGCTCGGCCTGGTGCTCGGCAACGTGCTCGCCCTCCCGCTGCTGGACCGCGAACACGGCGCCTACGGCACGCCGCCGCAGTCCGTGGCCCCATGGATCGACGTCGCGGCGGCCTGCGCCGCGCTCGCGGTCGTCGCGGCCGCCGCGTTCGCCCCCGCGCTGCGGGCCGGCCGGC
>JBKOWZ010000155.1:0-10350 GCA_046724665.1 Actinomycetota bacterium | reverse complement strand
CCGCCGCTACCGCACCATCCAGATCCAAGCCGGCACCCACACCATCACCGCCGCAGACCCCTTACCCGCAGACCTACGCCAAGCACTCGAAGCACTCAACAACGCCAACCAGCCTGCACACTAAAGTGAGCCAACTCGGGTACGCCTTCGTCACTCTCGACTGCGCCATCATCTGTTGGCGACAGCTGCGGAACTCATTTTGTTACAAGTCCTAAGTGGGCATCTTGGGGTGATTCGGCGTTTAGGTGTCTTTCTGGGTGTGGTCTTGCCAGGTTGGTGTGGAGGTGCGGGTCAGGGCCCTGCTCATGACGCCGATTATCGACCAGTGGATCATCGTGCGTGAGCTTTCCTGCCTCGTCTCGTAGTCGCGCACGAGGCGTCGGTGCAGCATGAACCAGCCGAAGGTGCGCTCCACCACCCACCTGCGCGGCAGGACCTTGAAGCCGGCGCCGGGCTCGCGCCGCACGACCTCGACGTCGATGTCCAAGGCCGCGCCGTGCTCGACGACCTTGTCGTTGTAGCCGCCGTCCACCCACGCCTTGGCCACGGTGGGCGCCTTGTACGCGACGTGGTCGAGCACCTGTCGGCCGATCGGGGAGTCGGCCAGGCTCGCCGCTGAGACGCCGAGCACGAGCAGCAGGCCGAGCGTGTCCACCGCGATGTGCCGCTTGCGGCCCCGGATCTTCTTGTTCCCGTCATAGCCGACGGTGTCCGGTGCGGCATTGCCCGAGGCCTTGACGGTCTGCGAGTCGATGGCCACCGCGGTCGGGTCCTCGGTGCGTCCTCGCGCCCGGCGCAGCCTGCGCCGCAGCACCTCGTGGATACGCTCGGTCGTGCCATCGTCGCGCCAGGCGGCGAAGTACCCGTACACCGTCTTGAACGGCGGGAAGTCGTGCGGAAGGTACTCCCAGGCGCATCCCGTGCGGTTGACATACAGGATCGCGTTGACGACCTCCCGCAAGTCATGCACCGGCTGGCTGTCCGCGCTGACCTTGCGCTCGAGCCGCGGGGCGCGCCACGCGGTCAGTTCCGGCTCGATCACCGCCCACTCGGCGTCCGACAGATCACTGCGATACGCCTTACGTCCACTCATCCACCCAGCCCAGCGCACTTTCGACGACCAAGAGGTCCATTTACGACACCGTCAACCGATCGTGCGACCAGCGCGCCAGGAATCACCCCAAGATGCCCACTAAGCGCAGCTGGCCTTGGTGGCCTGCCCGACATGCGAGCGAGTGTGTCGGGCAGCACGATGGAGACATGATTGAAGTGAAGGGCCAGGGCGGTCAGGTACAGTTCGATGACCACTTCGTCACGATTACCCGTAAGGGCTTCCTGGCCCGAGCCACCCTTGGCAAAGGGGAGAAGCGCATCCCAATCGCACAGATCACCGCTGTGCAGTGGAAACCGGCAGGGCCGGTGATGAACGGCTTCATCCAGTTCACGCTGCCAGGCGGCGTCGAACGGCGATCTTCGTTCGGATCGCAGACCAAGTCTGCGGCGAATGACGAAAACTCCGTGATCTTCACCAAGCGTCAGCAGCCCGCGTTCGAGAAGCTTCGCGCAGCCGTGGAAGATGCAATCACCCAGCAACACGCTCCCAGCAGTGTCTCTGGCTCAGAAGACTTCGCAGGCCAGTTGGCGAAGCTCCAGGCGCTAGTCGAGAGCGGCGTCTTGTCCGAAGAGGAATTCCAGGTGGCGAAAGCGCGGCTGTTGGGCCAGTAGGACACGGCGACCATCTCCTACCGACATGCCGTGTCCTGCGAGTGCAGCAGGTGATCCGAGAGCGCCGAGCCCATGGCGCGAAGCGCAACCGAGACGCGACTAGTGAGACCCGAACTGAGCCCCGTCATCGTCCAAGCTTCACTAGTCCGGAACGCAAGGGAACCCCTGACCATGATTTGCGCTGGTCAGGGGTTCCTGCGTGAGCGGAGGATACGAGATTTGAACTCGTGAGGGGTTGCCCCCAACACGCTTTCCAAGCGTGCGCCCTAGGCCACTAGGCGAATCCTCCGTCGGCAAGCTTACCGGACGTGCGTGGGTGCTCGGCTACCAATTCGGCGGTGCTCGAGGGCCGTGGGCATGGGCTATCCTTTTCTGCGGACCCCTCGTGTGGCGTCACCCCGCTGAACCCCCCCAGGGCCGGAAGGCAGCAAGGGTAAGCAGGCTCTGGCGGGTGCGCGAGGGGTCTTTCGCGTCTTCGCGCGAGGTGCGCGAGTTATCCACAACTGTGCCGAGACGGCGGCCCGCTGTGGGCGGGAACGACTACGCTCGGAGGCGTGTCACTCGCGCTGTACCGCCGGTATCGACCCGAGACCTTCGAGGAGGTCATCGGGCAAGACCACGTGACCGCGCCGCTCCAGCGGGCGCTGCGCAACCAGCGGGTGAACCACGCCTACCTCTTCAGCGGGCCGCGCGGCTGCGGCAAGACCACCAGCGCCCGGATCCTGGCCCGCTGCCTGAACTGCGAGCAGGGGCCGACGCCGACGCCGTGCGGGAGCTGCCGGTCCTGCCAGGACCTGGCTCGCGGCGGGCCCGGCTCCATCGACGTGATCGAGATCGACGCCGCCTCGCACGGCGGCGTGGACGACGCGCGGGACCTGCGCGAGCGGGCGTTCTTCGCGCCGGTCTCCTCGCGGTACAAGATCTACATCCTGGACGAGGCCCACATGGTCTCGCAGGCCGGGTTCAACGCCCTGCTCAAGGTGGTCGAGGAGCCGCCGCCGCACCTGAAGTTCATCTTCGCCACCACCGAGCCGGAGAAGGTCATCGGGACCATCCGGTCGCGTACGCACCACTATCCGTTCCGGCTGGTGCCGCCCGGCGTGCTGCGGGACTACCTCGCGCAGGTCTGCGAGCGCGAGTCGGTCCGTGTGGATCCGGACGTGCTGCCGCTGGTCGTGCGCGCGGGGGCGGGATCGGTGCGCGACTCGATGTCGGTGCTCGACCAGCTGCTGGCCGGCGCCGGCGAGGGCGGCGTGACGTACCAGATGGCCGTCGGGCTGCTCGGCTACACCGACGCGACGCTGCTGGACGAGGCGGTGACGGCCTTCGCTGCGCGCGACGGCGCCGCCGCGTTCCAGGCGGTGGACCACGTCGTGGAGGGCGGGCACGACCCGCGCCGCTTCCTGGCCGACCTGCTGGAGCGGCTGCGCGACCTGGTGATCCTCGCGGCCGTGCCGGACGCGGCGGACAGGGGCCTGATCGCGGTGCCGGGGGACCAGCTGGCGCGGATGCGCGAGCAGGCCGCCGCCTTCGGCCCGGCCGAGCTGTCGCGCGCGGCCGACCTGGTGAACGCCGGGCTGCTGGAGATGCGCGGGGCGACCTCGCCCCGGCTGCTGCTCGAGCTGGTGTGCGCGCGGGTGCTGTTACCGAGCGCCGACGATTCAGTTCAGGGCGTCGCGGCGCGGCTGGACCGGCTCGAACGCGGCGTGGCCGTGAGTGCGTTCAGCGACGTGTCGGGCGTCGGAGCGATGGCCGGTGGGGCACCACTTGAGCAGCCACGGGTACCCAGGCCGCCGGGTCCGGCGAACGCGGCGGCGGAGCCCGCGATGGCAGTGGCTTCGGCGCCGGTGACGGTGTCGGCTACTGCGGCCCATGACGCTGTGGAATCGCCTGTTGCTGCTCGGGTGCAGGCGCCGCAGCAACAGCAGCAGGCTCCAGGCGCGGCAGAGGGCCAGGTCATGCCTCCGTGGCGGCGTCAGAACGCCCAGAGCGGGGGCGGATCCGGCGGGACCGCGTCGGGCGACGGGGCGTCACAAGGCTCTGTGTCACAGGGCTCTGCGTCGCAGGGTGCCGTGCCGACTCCGGCGAGCCAGCCGCCGCCTCCGGGGACAGCGGAGCCAGGGGGATCGACGGTACCCGCGCCGGGGCATGCGCCTGCGGCGCAGCCGAGCGCCGGCGGGATGTCCGATCCTGCGGCGATGCGCCAGGCGTGGCCGCAGGTGTTGGAGGCGGTGGCGCGGCGCAGCAAGGTCGCCTGGGTGATGTTGCAGAGCGTGCAAGTCGTCGGCGTCGAGGGGCGGCTGCTCCAACTCGGCTTCAGCAATCCGGGCCTGCGTGACAACTTTCACGGTTCGAACCGCGAGGAGACGTTGCGCGAGGCGCTGCGCGAAGTCACCGGGGCGGATTGGAAGATCGACGCGTTGGTGGACCCCTCCGCCGGAACTGCGGCTCCCAGGCCGCTGCCGGTGGCGAGCGCGCCCGGACCGGTCGCCGTGACGGCCTCGGCGGCGTCGATGGCGGCGGCAGCGGCTGGGACTGGTGGTCCGGCGGCGCACAGCGCGCCGTCAGCCGGGTCTGCGCCACCGTCCTCGAACCCGGGCTCGGGTGCGAGTCCTGGTCCGGCGGCGGCACCAGGTGCCAATTCCGGTTCGGCTGGTTCGGTCGGCTCGGTCGGGCCCGCCGGTGCGGCGAGCGGTTACGGGCCGCCACCGCCCTTCGCACAGCCGACGACCCCGCCGGAGGAGGACGAGCCCGACTTCGACGACGACGAGGACGTCGCGGACGCCGGGCCGACCGCGCGTGACCTGTTGGTGCGCGAACTGGGTGCGACGGTGCTTGAGGAGGGGTCCGACACTGACTAACGGACGGCCAAGCCCGCGACCGCATAGGCTCGTCCTGATACTGACGAAAGTCGGCGTCACGACATAACGACATACGACGGCGGCGTCACCGGCAGGCGTCACCCACAACATCATCGCAGCGTCACCGCCAGCGTCATCGAAGCCAAGCCGACAAGGAGCCCGAGGTGTTTCCGGACGGATTCGACATCGGATCGCTACTCCAGCAAGCCCAGCAGATCCAGCAGGCGCAGCACGAACTCGGCGAGCGGCGGGTGACCGGCTCGGCCGGCGGCAACCTGGTCACCGCCACCGTCACCGGGCTCGGCGAGCTGGTCGATCTGAAGATCGCCCCGGAGGCGGTGGACCCGCAGGACACCGAGACCCTGTCCGACCTCGTCATCGCCGCGATCCACGCGGCCAACGAGGAGGCCGACCGGTTGCAGCGGGAGAAGATGGGACCGCTCGGCGGCGGGCTCGACGCACTCGGGAACCTCGGCCTCGGCGGGGGCATGCCGGGATTGTGACCTCCACGCCTTCTACGGATCACGACATGAGCCAGCACATGAACCACGACATGAGCAGCGGGACATGAGCGTCACCAGCACTCGGGCACGGTCACGGACACAGCCGCTGACGGCAGCACCGGCACCGGCACTCACGCGTGCGCGGCCGACGACGACGGATCAGCGGGTGGCGACGGCAGCGCCCGCCGCTCGGCGCGGGGGGCGGTGCTCGGCGTGTACGAAGGCGTCGTCCAGGATCTGATCGACGAACTCGGCCGACTGCCCAACATCGGGCCGAAGAGCGCGCAGCGCATCGCTTTCCACCTGCTCCAGGCCGATCCGGTGGACGTGCGGCGGCTCGCCGAGGTGCTGCTGCGGGTGAAGGAGACGGTGCGCTTCTGCGAGGTCTGCGGCAACGTCGCCTCGGCGCAGCGCTGCCGGATCTGCCTCGACCCGCGGCGCGACCCGAGCGTGCTGTGCGTGGTCGAGGAGCCCAAGGACGTCGTCGCGATCGAACGCACCCGCGAGTTCCGCGGCCGCTACCACGTGCTCGGCGGGGCGATCTCGCCGATCGACGGCGTCGGCCCGGACGACCTGCGCATCCGCGAGCTGATGGCGCGGCTCGCCGACGGCACGGTGGTCGAGCTGATCCTGGCCACCGACCCCAACCTCGAGGGGGAGGCCACCGCCACCTACCTCGCCCGCCTGGTCAAGCCGCTCGCCGCGGACGGCGCGCTGCGCATCACCCGGCTCGCCTCTGGCCTGCCGGTCGGCGGCGACCTGGAGTACGCCGACGAGGTAACCCTCGGCCGGGCTTTCGAAGGGAGAAGATCACTCGATGTCTGACCGCTCGACCACCACCGAAACCGCCCCGCCGGGCGCCGCGGCCGCGTCCGCCGCCGTGCCGCTGCCGGCCGTCCTGGACAGCGCGGCGGAACTCGCCGAGTTCGCCGACCAGATCGCCGACCAGATCGAGTCCTTCCTCGTGGTCGTGCGCGCCGTGGCCCGCGGCGACGCCCCCGACTCCGCGGTGCCGATGCTGCTGCTCGAGGTCTCCCAGCTGCTGCTGGCCGGCGGGCGGCTCGGCGCGGTGCAGGACGTGGTGCCGGAGGAGCGCTTCGAGGAGGACCCCGGCCCCGACCCGGACCTCGACGAGCTGCGCGAGAAGCTGGCCGAGCTGCTCGAGCCCTGCGACAGCTACCGCGAGCTGTTCGACCCGCTGGCCACCCAGCCAGAGCTGGAGACCCGGCGCATCTCCGACGACATCGCCAGCGCGGTCGCCGACCTGGCGCACGGGCTGACCCACTACCGGGCCGGCCGGACGCTGGAGGCGCTGTGGTGGTGGCAGTTCTCGTACCTCACCGACTGGGGCCCGGCCGCCTCCGCCGCGGTGCGCGCGCTCCAGTCCATCGTGGCCAGGTCGCGGCTGCGCGAGTGACGGCAGTGAACCGGGCTGGCTTTTGAGACAAGGTCTCGGCATGTGAAATACCGCAGGGGGTGCACACCTGCTCGCTACACTGGGCGGCGACTCCGCGATCCCGACCCCAGGAGCGCACTGTGGGCCTAGTGGTGCAGAAATACGGCGGCTCCTCGGTAGCCGACGCCGAAAGCATCAAACGCGTCGCGAAGCGCATCATCGACACCAAGCGCTCCGGCAACGAGGTCGTCGTGGTCGTGTCCGCCATGGGCGACACCACCGACGAGCTGATCGACCTCGCCCAGCAGGTCTCCCCGCTGCCCGAGGGCCGCGAGCTCGACATGCTGCTGACCGCCGGCGAGCGCATCTCGATGGCGCTGCTCGCGATGGCCATCGGCACCCTCGGCTACGAGGCGCGGTCGTTCACCGGCAGCCAGGCCGGCGTGATCACCGACCGGGTGCACAACAAGGCCCGGATCATCGACGTGACCCCGGGGCGCATCCGCTCCGCGCTGGACGAGGGCGCCATCGCCATCGTCGCCGGCTTCCAGGGCGTCTCCCAGGACACCAAGGACATCACCACGCTCGGCCGCGGCGGCTCCGACACGACGGCGGTGGCGCTCGCCGCCGCCCTCGACGCCGAGGTGTGCGAGATCTACACCGACGTAGACGGCGTGTACACCGCCGACCCGCGGCTCGTGCCCAGCGCGCGCAAGCAGAACGCGGTGCGCTACGAGGAGATGCTAGAGCTGGCCGCCAGCGGCGCGAAGATCCTGCACCTGCGCTGCGTCGAGTACGCCCGCCGGTTCGACGTACCCATCCACGTGCGCTCCTCCTTCTCCGGGCTGGAGGGCACCTGGATCCGCAACAGCATGGAAGGGGCCGAGATGGAGCAGGCGATCATCGCCGGCGTCGCGCACGACACCAGCGAGGCGAAGGTCACCGTGGTGGGGGTGCCGGACAAGCCGGGCGAGGCCGCCCGGATCTTCCGCGCCGTGGCCGACGCCGAGATCAACATCGACATGGTGGTGCAGAACGTCTCGGCCGCCGCGACGGGCCTGACCGACATCTCCTTCACCCTGCCCAAGAACGACGGGGCCAAGGCGGTGGCGGCGCTGACCAAGGTCAAGCCGCTGATCGGCTTCGACTCGCTGGCCTACGACGACCAGATCGCCAAGGTCTCGCTGATCGGCGCCGGGATGAAGAGCCACCCCGGGGTGACCGCGGTCTTCTTCGAGGCCCTCTCCGAGGCCGGGGTCAACGCCGAGATGATCTCCACCAGCGAGATCCGCATCTCGGTGGTCTGCCGTGCGGACGCGGTCAAGCCCGCCGTACAGGCCATCCACACCGCCTTCGACCTCGACGCCGACGCCGAGGCCGTGGTGTACGGAGGGACCGGACGATGAGCCCCTCGAGCCCCTCCTCCTCCCGGGGCGGCGCGCACAACCACTACGCGGCCAAGCTGCCCACGCTCGCCGTCGTCGGCGCGACCGGCGCGGTCGGCACCGTGATGCTGGACCTGCTGTCCACCCGGCAGAACGTCTGGGGCGAGATCCGGCTGATCGCCTCAGCCCGCTCGGCCGGCAAGCGGCTGACCGTGCGCGGCGAGCAGGTCGAGGTGGTGGCCCTCAGCGAGCAGGCCTTCGACGGCGTGGACGTCGCGATGTTCGACGTGCCCGACGAGGTATCCGCCGAGTGGGCGCCGATCGCCGCGGCCAAGGGCGTCGTCGTGGTGGACAACTCCGGCGCCTTCCGGATGGACCCGCAGGTCCCGCTGGTGGTGCCCGAGGTCAACCCGGGCCAGGTGCGCAACCGGCCCAAGGGCATCATCGCCAACCCAAACTGCACCACCCTCTCGATGATCGTCGCGATGGGCGCGCTGCACGCCGAGTTCGGCCTGACCGGTCTGATCGTCGCCTCCTACCAGGCCGCCTCGGGCGCCGGGCAGGCGGGCATCGACACGCTGCGCGACCAGCTCGCCAAGGTGTCCGGCACCTCGCTCGGCTCGCAGCCCGGCGATCTGCGCCGCGCGGTCGGCGACCTCGGCCCGTTCCCCGCCCCGCTGGCGCTCAACGTGGTGCCGTGGGCCGGGTCGCTCAAGGAGGACGGCTGGTCCTCCGAGGAGCTCAAGGTCCGCAACGAGTCGCGCAAGATCCTCGGGCTGCCGAAGCTGAAGGTCTCGGCCACCTGCGTGCGCGTCCCGGTGGTCACCACCCATTCGCTGGCCGTGCACGCCTCGTTCGAGCGCGAGATCACGGTCGAGCAGGCACACGAGACGCTGCGCGACGCCCCGGGGATAGTGCTGTGCGACGATCCGGCGAACGGCGAGTTCCCCACACCCAACGACGTGGTCGGCACCGACCCGACCTGGGTGGGCCGGATCCGCTCAAGCCTGGACGACCCGCGCGAGATCGAGCTCTTCGTCTGCGGGGACAACCTGCGCAAGGGCGCGGCGCTCAACACGGCGCAGATCGCCGAACTGGTCGCCCGGGAACTGATCGCGCGCTGACCGCGCCGGGCGCGCGGCGCCATCACCCTCCCGGGCGTTTTTCCGACAGAAGGTTCTCGCGAGGCCCATTTCGGTGGGATCCTGCCCTTCGTGAAAACCCCCGGTGCCCCATCTACAGATCCACTCGGATGGGGTACAACGTCCGAGGGGGTTCAGATGTCTAACTGCCGTGACAGCCACCTTGACCGACCAGAGCCTGGACCTGGACATCGCGGGCACAACCGCGCGGACCGGTCCTACCCCCGGCCTGGCCGACCTGGCGGCGCCGATCCCGGACGCGCCCGCCGCGGGCGCCGACGCCGGGTATCCGGCCGCGGCGTTCGCGGAGGGCGTGCTCCCGGTCACCATCCGGGAAACGCCCCACTCGGCTGGGGGCGCGGTGGCCACTGACGTCGACGTGACCACCGATCTGCTGACGGAGACATATCAGACGCACTACACGTCTCTGTTGCGGTTGGCCGCCCTGCTCCTGGACGACCTCAGCTCCTGCGAGGACGTCGTCCAGGAGGCGTTCATCAGGGTGCACGCGGCGCGTGCCAGGGTCAGGGAGCCGGACAAGCTGCTCGCCTACCTGCGCCAGACCGTGGTGAACCTGTCGCGTTCGACCCTGCGTCGGCGGCTGATCGGCCTGAGGCTGCTGCCCAAGCCGCTACCCGACGCGGCGAGCGCCGAGGAGGGCGCGTACGACGCGCTTGAGCGCGACGCGCTGATCCAGGCGCTGCGCGGGCTACAGCGCCGCCAGCGCGAGGTCCTGGTGCTGCGTTACTACGCCGACCTGACGGAAGCCCAGGTCGCCGTGGCGCTCGGCGTGTCGATCGGCTCGGTTAAGGCTTACGGATCGCGCGGCATCGAGGCGCTGCGCGCCCGCATGGAGGAGCATCGATGAGCATGGACGGCGTCGTCCCGCCGCAAAGCGGGCCATCGCGCCGCCCGGCCGGGGGGCATTCGAACCATCCGGGGGCGAAGGCGCCCCACGGTCCTGCGGCACGGGACACGGCGACAGGTACTTCAAGCAGCGGCAGCCTGTTCGCGCTCGGCGACGAGCCGGCCTCCCCGGCGGAGGCCAGCCTCGCCGAGGCGCTGCGCGCCAGCGTGGCCGCGGTCGGCCAGGCGGGGCCGCCGCCGGACGGTCTGGCCCGAATCCAGCACCGGGCCCGCACGCGCCAGCGCAACCGGGTGATTGTCGCAGGCAGCGCGGGCGTGCTGGTCCTCGCCGTCGGGGTGACGATGGCGACCGGCGCACGATTCGACCTCGTGCCCACCCTGACCGGGGCGGCCGGCCGGCATGGCGGCGGCGCGTCCGGCAACCAGGCCGGCACCGGCGGCTCCTCGCACGCCTCGGCCGCGGTGAACGGC
>JBKOWZ010000101.1:0-32940 GCA_046724665.1 Actinomycetota bacterium | reverse complement strand
TGCGACTGCTCGAACTGGTGCGCAGCCGGCCGGCCCGCGACGGCATCGACGACCTGGCCGAGTTCCGGCTGGTCGAGCGGCTCGGCCTGCTGAGCGACCTGGCGCACCGGCGCCCGGCGGACCAGGCCCAGCTCACCGTCGGGTACGTACACGGCGACTTCCACGGCCTGAACGTCTTCCACGGGCCGAGCGGAGAGGTCACCGCGGTGGTCGATTGGGACCGCCTCGCCGCCCTGCCCTACGGCGAGGAGCTGGTGCGGTCCGCGCTGATCATCTTTGTTGACCCGCACGACGGGCAGCTCGACCTGCCTCGGGTACGCGAGTACGTACAGGGTTACCTCAGCGTTCTGCCGTGGATGGCCGACGAACTTCCGGCCGCCGTGCACCGCCTGTGGTGGGAGCGGCTGACCGACTTCTGGATGCTCAGCTGGCGGTACGAACGCCGCGATGAGCGCACCGACCAGCAGTTCCCGGCCGCGTCGGCGCTGGTGGTGTGGTGGACGCACCATTACGAGAAAGTGCTTGACGCGTTCTGCGGGTAGCGGGCACAGGTCTACGGGTCGTGACACCCGTGAACCGCGCACGACCGCCCGGGGGACGAGCGCCATCGCCCCCGGCCGCTGCTGTTCTTTGTCAGAGCCCGCTGGTTCCATGGAGACGCGGGGTGTCGGGCGAGAGCAGGGGATGGGTCATGACGGCGCAGGCCGGGGTCGCGGGGGAGCTGCCGCGGGAGGTTCCGCAGGATTCGGATTCCGAGGCGGACGGCGCCGGCGCCGCGCCGCCGGGCCCGGCCGGCGATCCGCTGTTCGGCTCCGGGATCAAGATCAAGGCGGGCTGGGCCCGGCACGACTTCGAGTACGAACAGATGTCGCTGCGCTCCGTGGCGCGCAGGCTGCCCGGCCTGGTCGCGGCGTGTGTGCGGCTGTCCTGGCGGGCCGACCGCGCGGCCGTGCTCACCGTGCTGGTGTGCCAGACCGCGACCGGGATCTCCACCGCCTTCGGCCTGCTGGCCGCCAACCGGGTGCTGGTCAACCTGCTGGCCGCCGGGCCCACCCCGGGCCGGGTGCGCGCCGCGCTGCCCGCGTTGCTGCTGGTCGCGCTCTCCGGCATCGGCGGAGCGCTGCTCGGCGCGCTCGCCAAGGCCGCCTCCGGCCGGCTGCGGCCGCGGGTCTCCCGGTTCGCCTACGGGGAGCTGCTCGAGCGGGCCACCCGGGTCGAGCTGCTGACCTTCCAGCAGTCCGAGTTCCACGACCTGCTCGACGCGGCGCAGTACGGCGCCGGCTGGGCCGAGCACATGGTCGAGGAGCTCGCCTCGGTGGCCACCGCGGTGGCCGGGATCGCCGCCGCGGCCGGCGTGCTGACCGTGCTCAATCCGCTGCTGCTGCCGCTGCTCGTGCTGGCCGCGCTGCCGGACGGCGCCGCGACCGTCGTCTCCAACCGGCGGCGCAACCTCTCCCGGATCCAGTGGCTCGAGCGGGTGCGCCAGCAGCGGCGGCTGACCGACCTGCTGACCGACAAGATCCCCGCCGAGGAGGTGCGCCAGCACGACGCCGGCTCCTTCCTGCTGCGGCACTACGCGCGGCTGGCCGACGCCTTCGAGCGCGAGCAGGCCAGGCTCGCCCGCGCCGACGCGATCACCTCGCTCCAGGCCCGCTCGGTCACCGGCCTGGCCACCGGCGCCGCGTACGTGCTGCTCGGCGTGCTGCTCTGGCGCGGCACCGTGCCGCTGGCCACCGCGGGCACCGCGGTGCTGGCGATCCGCACCGGCACCATGCAGCTCGGCGTGCTCGTCAGGGCGCTGAACCAGGTCTTCGAGTACGGCCTCTACCTCACCGACTGGCAGGACGCGATCGCCCGCGCCGACCGCGAGCGCATCTCCGACGCCGGTGTCCAGCCGCAGGGCCCGCCGGCCGTCATCCGCGCCGAGAACCTCGGCTTCACCTACCCGAACTCCCGCACCCCGGCGCTGGTCGGGGTGGACCTGGAGATCCGGGCCGGCGAGATCGTCGCGCTGGTCGGCGAGAACGGCTCCGGCAAGAGCACCCTGGCCAGGCTGCTGACCGGCCTGTACCTGCCCGACGAGGGCCATGTGCGGTGGGACGGCACCAGCACCGCCGACCTGGCGCGGGCCAAGGCAGCCGGCCACACCGCCGTGCTCTCCCAGGACTTCCCGCACTGGCCGTTCACCGTCCGGGCGAACATCACCATCGGCCGCCACCTGGCCGAGCCCGACGAGGCGCGGCTCGCCGCCGCGGCCGAGCTTGGCGGGGCGCGGTCGGTGATCGACGGGCTGGACGCCGGGCTCGACACGCTGATCGCGAACGAGTTCCTCGGCGGGGTGGGCCTGTCCGGCGGGCAGTGGCAGAAGATCGCGCTGGCCCGCGCCTACTTCCGGGACGCGCCGATCCTGGTGCTCGACGAGCCGACCGCGTCGCTCGACCCGCGCGCCGAGATGGACACCTTCCAGACCGTGCTGGACCGCGCCGCCGGACGCACCGTCATCCTGGTCACCCACCGGCTGCACTCGGTGCGCCACGCCGACCGCATCATCGTGCTCGACCACGGCCGCATCGTCGAGCAGGGCGACCACGCGCAGCTCATGGCGCTCGGCGGCCGCTACGCCGAACTGTTCGCGCTCCAGGCCAACGCGTTCGGCTCACCGGCTTGAATCGGCCCCCGAGCTCGGGACCGAAACCGGCTGATAGCGCAGCAGCACGACGCCGTTGCCGAAGGTCCGGTTCTCGACGAGCCGCAGCTTCGTCAGGTCGGTGCCCTGCGGGAACAGCTGCTTACCGGCGCCGACGAGGACCGGGTGCACGTAGATCCGGTACTCGTCGATCAGGCCGAGCCGCATGAACGACGCGCCGAGCCCGGCGCCGCCCAGCGACAAGTCGCCGCCGGGCTGCGCCTTGAGCTGCTCGACCTGCTCCGGCACGACGCCCCGCACCAGCGTGGCGTTCGGGCCGACCCGCTCCAGCTTCGTGGAGTACACGATCTTCGGCATGTCCCGGTAGATGCCCGCGAACTCGATCTCGGGGCGCCCGGCCGACGGGTCCTTGTCGGCGTCCGGCCAGTAACTCTCCATCAGCTCGTAGACGGTGCGTCCCATGAGGAACGCGCCCATCGTGGCCAGGTGCCGGTTCATGTGCTCGTGCAGCTCGTCATCGACCATGTGCCAGTCGAGCTCGCGGTTCGGTCCCTCGATGTAGCCGTCGAGGGACATCCCCATGTGGAAGACGATCTTTCGCATCGCGCACCGCCCCGTCAGCCGGTCACAAGTACGGTCCGGCGCCGGCCGGGCCGGGCCGCTGCGGCTGCTGCTGGTCGCCGACCCCGGGCGGCAGCGCCCGGCGCATCTGCTCCAGCTGCGCGCGCGCCGCCATCTGCTGGGCGAACAGCGCGGTCTGGATGCCGTGGAACAGCCCCTCGAGCCAGCCGACCAGCTGGGCCTGGGCGATGCGCAGCTCGGCCTCGCTGGGCACGCCGTCCTCGGCGAACGGCAGCGAGAGCCGCTCGAGCTCGCTGATCAGCTCGGGCGCCAGGCCCTTCTCCAGCTCGGCGATCGAGGACTTGTGGATCTCCTTGAGCCGCACCCGACTGGCCTCGTCGAGCGGCGCGGCCCGCACCTCCTCGAGCAGCTGCTTGATCATCGAGCCGATCCGCATGACCTTCGCGGGCTGCTCGACCATCTCGGCGACGCCGGCCGGGTCCTCGCCGTTCTGCTCGTCGGGCATGTCGGCCATTTCGCCGCCGTCTTCGACGACCGGCAGTCCGTCCGGCCCCACCACGACGTAGCGGCCGCCACGGTAACCGGGCTCGTTCTGGATCTGCGGGTTCTGCGAGTTCATCCCTTGCTCCAGGGGACGGATCGTTTCGGCATGGACACGATCTGTGTGGACACGGCTATGCAACGAGCAGCACCTTACCTACGTGCCCCGACGATTCGACGAGGCGGTGCGCCGCGGCGGCCTCGGCGAGCGGGAAGCGCTGGTCGGCGGAGGCGACCACGCTCAGGACGCCCGAGGCGGCCAGCGGCCAGACGTGTTCGCGCACAGCGGCCACGATCGCGGACTTCTCGGCCACCGGCCGGCCGCGCAGCGAGGTCGAGATGATCGCGGCCCGCTTGGACATCAGCTTGCCGAGGTCGAGCTCGCCCCGGGTGCCGCCCTGCAAGCCGACGACGACCAGGCGTCCGTTGACCGCCAGTGCCGCCACGTTGCGGCCGAGGTAGGCGGCGCCCATCACGTCGAGGATGACGTCGGCGCCGTGGCCCGCGGTGATCTCGGCCAACCGGGCGACGAAGTCCTCGGCGCGGTAGTCGATCGCCGCGTCGGCGCCCAGCTCACGGCAGCGCGCGGCCTTCTGCGGCGACCCGGCCGTGGCCACCACCCTCGCGCCGAGCGCCTTGCCCAGCTGGATCGCGGTGGTGCCGACGCCTCCGGCGCCGCCGTGCACCAGCAGCGTCTCCTCGGGCTGGAGCCCGGCGGCCATGAAGACGTTCGACCAGACGGTGCACACGGTCTCGGGCAGGCCCGCCGCGGTGACCAGGTCAACGCCCTTCGGCACCGGCAGCACCTGGCCCGCCGGGACGGCCACCAGCTCGGCGTATCCGCCGCCGGCCAGCAGCGCGCACACCTCGTCGCCCACCTTCCAGCCGGTCACGCCGTCGCCGAGGGCGGCGATCCGGCCCGAGCACTCCAGGCCGAGGATCGGGCTCGCGCCGGGCGGCGGCGGGTAGAAGCCGGCGCGTTGAAGCAGATCGGCCCGGTTGACCGCGCTGGCCGTGACGGCGATCAGCACCTCGTCGGCCGCCGGAACCGGGTCGGGCGCCTGCGCCCAGACGAGGACCTCGGGGCCGCCGGGCTTGGTGATCTGAATCGCCTTCATAACTCCTACCCTATGACCTCCCGGCATCACCCTGATGCGTCTCGGCGGCGGCGCAGAGCGCCGACACGACGCTGTCGAGGCCGTCCAGGCCGCCGCCGACGCCGAGGGCGTACCCGGCCAGGAACGTGGTCAGCGGCGCCGCGGGCCGGGCGACCGCGTGCGCGGCGACCCGGGCGAGGTCGAGCAGCGCGGACTGCTGCTCCTCGGTGAGCGCGAGTTCGGGGCGGCCGAGTTCCGCGGCCGCTTCGTGGAGCCAGGAGTCGAGCATCGCGCGCTACTTCCTCTCATCGCTCGGGAACGCGCCCCGGGGCGCGGCGAGCCGCCGGGCCGCCGCCACATCCTCCCAGGTGTCGCAGTCGAGCACTGATTGCCCGGCCGGTGCCGTCCGCAGCAGCCGCAGTTCCTTCACCAGGCGGCGCAGCGGAAGGCCGCGCAGCTTGTCCGCACCTTGATCGGCGATTCGCGCCAGCAGTGCGTCACGCCGGTACACCGCGGCCAGCCACTGCTCGCGTCCGTCGGCGTCTGTGGCGACGGCACCGTCGGATTCGTCTGATTCGGCGATCGCTGTCCACAGGCTGTGGACGGTCTCGGCGTTCAGGAACGGGAGGTCGGCCGCGAACACGCCGACGTAAGGCGCTCTACACACGGATAGACCAGCGGCGATCGCCGCTACTGGTCCGCCCCCTGGCGGCTCCTCGCGCACCCACCGCACCGAACGACGCGTCGGCCGGTGCGGTCCGACGACGATGAGAGCGCCGGGTGCACCGGTCTCGGCACTTGCGGCTGCAACTTCAGTAGTAGATCCGGCACCGGATGGCGGTGCATCGTGCATGGCCTTTACACAGGCATCGATGACCCGATCAAGCAGAGTCGAGCCGCCGATCTCGACCATGGGTTTGTCCGCGCCGCCGAGGCGCCGCGCTTCCCCGCCCGCAAGTATCAGTACGTCCACGTATCAACTACATCATCTACCGCACCCGCTGAGGCGTCCGGCGTCAGGTGTCATGCCGCCATCGTCGCGCGCGGCTTGAGATCCCGCTCGAAGTGGATCATCGCGCCACGCGCCGGATGGTTGCGGATGTCCACCCGATCGCACAGGGCCTCGATCAGCATCAGGCCCCGACCGTCCTCCGGAGTGTCCGCCAGGGGCACGGCCGCGAGGTGCGCCCGGTGCCGCATCGCGGACGAGATGTGCTCGGCCAGCCGGCGCGGCGCGAAGCCGATCCCGTTGTCGATCACGTCGATCCAGCAGCGGTCCTCGCTGATCCCGGCCGCCACCCAGTAGCCCTCCGCCCGGCCGGCGTGCTCGATCACGTTCGCGCAGGCCTCGGTCAGTGCCACGCCCAGGTCGTAGGAGACCTCCGGATCCACTCCGGCGAGCGTCGCGCTGTCCCGCAGCATCCGCCGGGCCTTCCCCACGCTCTCCGCCTCCCGGGGCAGCAGCAGGGTCCAGTTGACATCCACGAGCCACAACCTCCCACGGTCAACGGGCACGCAGTTACGTATTACCGCTCGCGAGGATAAATACGCGCTCAAAATGTGCTAAAACCGACACCGTGTCGTGGCTCGATCACTCGGACGGCGGCACGCCGCAATGGTGTAGGGGCAGGATACGGTGGGGGTTATGTCGGTTCTGCAATCAGTCCGTTACGCATATCTCGGACCCGAAGGCACCTTCACCGAGGCCGCGTTGCTCGCGTTGCCGGAGGCCACCTCGGTTGAGCCGGTGCCTTTTCCGACGGTTCCCGCCGCGCTTGATTCCGTACGGCGCGGCGAGTGCTCCGCCGCGGTCGTCGCCATGGAGAGCTCCGTCGAGGGCGCGGTAACCGCCACCATCGACGAGCTGGCTACCGGCGAGCCGCTGGTCATCGTCCGGGAACTGCTTCTGCCGGTGGGCTTCGCGCTGCTGGCGCGGCCCGGCACGGCCCTCGACGACGTCAAGACGATCGCCAGCCATCCGGTGGCCGAGCCGCAGTGCCGCCGCTGGCTGGCCGAGCACCTGCCGGACGCCCGCTGGGAGGCCGCCACCTCCAACGCGCACGCCGCCCAGCAGGTGCGGGACGGGATCTACGACGCGGCGCTGGCCGGCTCCTTCGCCGCCGCGCGCTACGGACTTGCCGTGCTCGCCGAGCCGGTGCACGACATCGCCGGCGCGCAGACCCGGTTCGTCGTCGTCACCCGGCCCGGCTCGGTGCCGCCGCCGACCGGGGTGGACAAGACCTCGATCACCGTCGGGCTGCGCGACAACCACCCCGGCGAGCTGATGGAGATCCTGGAGCAGTTCGCCACCCGCGGAGTGAACCTGTGCCGGATCGAGTCGCGGCCGACCGGCAAGGCGATGGGCCGCTACTTCTTCTTCATCGACTGCGAGGGCCACATCGCCGACGCGCGGGTCGGCGAGGCGCTGATGGGTCTGCGCCGCAGCAGCGAACATCTGCGGTTCCTCGGCTCGTACCCGCGCGCCGACGGGCAGGCGCCCACGGTGCGCCTCGGCACCAGCGAGGAGGAGTTCGCCTCGGCCCGCGACTGGCTCGACGCGGCGCGCGCGGGCGGCTCCGCCTGAACCGGCGTTCGAGCCCGATCGTGCTGCGCACCGCCCGGGCGCCGATGCCGACGCCGTATCGGCGGCGCATCTTGCAGCCGGATGAGAACACGGTCAAATTCCTGCTACACGCCTCACCTGGCGTCTTTAGTCGGTTACCCTAGGCCACAAGGTGGACGCCGCAGACGATTCGCAACCGGCGCATAGGTGTGTTGGGGGCATTGCACCTGCCGTCCGTGCGACGTCGCGGCGTGGTGAACAGCACGGATCGACGAACGAGGGGGTTGACAGTGGCGCTCGTTGTCGTCGTTCCGGGTCCGGGTGGTCCGGGCCCGCGATCGGCCGATTCGGGGGTGCGCCGCACCGACCCGGTGCAGCGTGTCGTCACGGCGCTGTCGTCCTCGGTGCGCGCGATGCGGGGACCGGTACCGCGTGCAGGCGACGTGGTAGTGCTCGACTTCGCTGATCTGTTCGCCCGGCCCGCCGTCGAGGGCGGCCATGACGACCTGGTCGAGGATCTGCTGCGGGCCTGGTGGACCGAGTCGGCCCGGATCGCGCGGTTCGGCGCGTCAGCGGCCACGACCGAGCGGCGCGGCGAGCCGGCCGAGCCCGCCGAACTGTCCGCGGCGCTCGGCGCGAGCGCGTACTTCCGCGGCCTGCCCGATCTGGCGGGCGCGGAGGCCCAAGCGCTCAGCCGCTACCTGACCGACCTGAAGCTGCGTCACGAGGCCCGCGACCGGACTCAGGGCGCGATACTCCCGGACACCCGCGTCGTGGTCGGCCACGGCCTGGGCGCGCTGATCGCGTACGAGGCGTTGTGCGCGCTCGGCGACGGCGCCACGGTCACGTTCGTCTCCCTGGGCGCCGCGATGTGCGGACCGCAGCAGGTCTTCACCCGGCTGGAGCCGGCGCCGCGCAACGAGCAGGGGCACTGGCCCGCCGCCGTCCGGCGCTGGTTCAACGTGGTGGCGCACTCCGACCCCACCGCGATGATCTCCCCGCAGCTGACCGAGCGCTTCGGGCCCGGAATCGAGGACGAGGTGATCGAGGTCAAGAGCACCAGCGGCGACATCCAGTCCTACCTGCTCGACCGCGCCGTCGGCCGCGCGCTGGCCACCGGCCTGTCCGGCTAGCCTCCTAGCAGCCCGAGGTCCGGTTGATCCCGCGCGATCTGCATCGGCTGGATCGGCTGCACCGGGTACGGCGCCGCGGCCTGCTGGTCCGGGTACTGGAACTGCTGGTCCGGGTACTGAACCGCACCGGCGGGCGCGGCCGTGTAGATCCCGTGCAGTTCCTGCTCCTTGTACTGAATCTGCTCGTAGAGCCGCGCGTACAGGGCGTCGAGCGCGCGCTCGGCACCGAACTCGGCGAGCACCTGGCCCAGCGGGCTGGACAGCAGCGTCTCGCGCTCGACCCGAGCCTCGGCGGTCCGGGCGCGCAGCCAGATCAGCCGCTGGCGCAGCCACAGCGAGCGCTCCTCGGTGCCGGGCTCCGGTCCGTTGGCGCTGATCACCGCCCACTCCTCGGCCAGCCGCTGCAACTCGTACATGTCGGCCCGGCGGTACGCGTCGTTGACCCGGGTTATGAAGGCGTTGCGCCGTTCCTTCTCCCGCGGATCCTGCGTGAAGTCGGGGTGCGCGCGCCGGGCCAGGTCTCGGTAGAGGCGTTGCAGCGTCTTGGCCGGGTCAGGGCTCTTGGGCTGCTCCTCGGCGGGCTCGGCCGAGTCGATGAACCGCAGCGTGCTGGCGTACTCGGGGTCGATCAGCGGCACCGGCTCGGGCTCCGCCGGCAGCGGATCGGTCAGCGGATCGAACACGGGTTGGCCCGCCGATCCGTACCTCAGTTCGTACGCGAGCCGAGCGGCTTCGGCGTCGCCCGTCATCGAGGCGCGCGCCTCGGCGATCAGCAGGTCGAGCTGGTCCAGTCGGTCGTAGAGCGGCCCGAGGTGGTGATGGTGCAGCCTGGTCAGCCGATCGAGGTCGAGCCGGGTGGTCTCCAGGGCGATCTGCGCCTCGGTCAGCGCCGATTCGGCCGAGGCTACGGTGTCCTCCAGCGACGGCGTCACCTGGCCCCCCGTGGGCGGCGCCGAGCCGAAGGGCTTGTCTTCCGTGGCAGACGTCGCGGAGACGTCCATGGGCCCTCCTTGCTGGTCCTTACGCGGTAAGGATAACGGCCGCCCTGTGGGTCGGGCGTACGGCAGTCGGTGCGCGATGGACAGTATGCACAGTCAGTGCACGGCACCGAAGAGGTTGAGCCCGATCACGCCCGCCACGATAAGCGACACGCACACCAGCTTCGCCACGGAACTGTCCTCGTTGAGGAACAACATTCCGTAGATGACTGTTCCGGCCGCCCCGATCCCCGTCCAGACCGCGTAGGCCGGGCCGATCTCCAGCCGGCGCAGCGCCAGCGTCAGCAGCGCGAACGAGCCGATCGCGAACAGCGCGAAGCCGACTGTCGGCCAGAGCCTGGAGAAGCTGTTGCTCTGCTTGAGGCAGACCGCGAACCCTGTCTCCAGGAAACCGGCGAAGATGACGAGTAGCCAGGCCATGACCCCAGTCTCATTGGCGCGTCCCTGCTACACAATTCAGATGACACGGTGTACGCGTCAGATGACACAGCGCTCCCGTCGTGCGCGTCAGTCGTAAGGGCGAACCGGGTGGCCGACGGCGCACCGCTGGGCGAGGCTCGAAGCGCGGACCGACGGAGGCGAAGGAAGGGCGGCGGCGATGGCGGTGGGCGGATCGACCCGGGGCACGCCGATGGATCGCGCGGTGAACATCGGGCCGGTGCTCTCGGAACGGCTCGGTTCCGTCGGCATACACACTCTCGAACAGCTGAAGCAACTCGGCGCGTTGCAGGCCTGGCAGCTCATCGCCGACAAGACCCCGGGCGAGGAGTGCGTGCACACGCTGCTCGCGCTGGAGGGCGCCATCCGCTCGGTGCGCTGGACCTCGATCAACCGGCAGGAACGCGACCGGCTGCTGACGGCCGCCGGGCTGCGGTAACAAGCGGCGGCAGTGGTAACGGCAGCAGTGCTGCGTCAGACCGTCTTGCCGGACTGCAACGCGTCCCAGGTTTCCTGGTCCATCGAGCCGGTCGGATCGACGCCGATCTGCTGCTGGTAGTGGCCGACCGCCGCGAACGTCGCGGCGTCGTACCGTCCGGTGATGGTCAGCCCGGCGTTCTCGGCGGAGTTCAGCGCCTCCTGCAACCGCCTGACGTCGCCCGAACGCTGGCCGACGTGCAGATTGGGCTGGGATCCGGCCGCGAGCAGGGCGGTGAGCGTGGACCTGCCGACCGTCCCGGACGGGTCGCCGGTCACCTCGGCCCGGTCCTGGAACTTGGTGACGGCCTGCGCGGTCGCCTGGTCGTAATGGCTGGTGACGCTGCCGTGGTAGTAGCCGAGCTGGCGCAGGCGGGTCTGCACGTAGTGGACGTACTGTCCGGTCGAGCCGATGCTCAGCGGCAGCGTCGTACTGCCCTGGGCCGACGTCGGCGACGCCGAGGCGCTGGCGGAGGGGCTCGCCGAACCCGGAGCCAGATCGACGCTCGTGACCGTCTGCTGGGCCGAGGACGGTGTGGTCGGCGTGGTGGTCGCGCCGTCGCCGGCCGCGTGCGCGCCGTTGTGGTTGCCGATGTAGATCAGGCCGAGGATGATCGCCGAGGCCACGGCGACGGCCGCCGCAGTCGCCCACACCACCGGCTTGCGGATGCCGCGCGGCTCGTCGTCGTCCCAGTCCTCGTCGTTCCGCCCCGGACCGGGGGGATGTCCGTCACCCGGCCGGGGATGCACGACCTGCGTCGGCGCGGTGCCGAACGGGCTCACGGTGCCGGGCTGCGGGCCGGCCGGCGCGGGTGGCGGCATCCGGTAGTCGGCCTGGACCGGCCGCATCACCTGGGTACGGCCATGCGGGCTGACCTGGCCCTCCGGCGGCCGGAACAGCGACTCGAAGTCGGACTCGGGCGGCTGGGCGTGCGTGGCCCGGTGCACCTGCTGTGTCTGCTGGTACGGCGACTGGGCCGAGTGAACCACGGTCGCCGCCACGGCCTCGGCGGGCACCGGCGCGTAGGGTGCGCCGCACATCCGGCAGAACCGGCCCTCGACCGGTTCGCCGCAGGAGCCGCAGTAGCCCAAGCTCACCGCTCGTCACGCTCCATCGGTCGCCCGTGAGATCAATGCTCGTATCCGCGCCCCGCCTCGTCGGTCGGCAACTCTAGTACGGCCGTGTGCAGGTCTGATACCTGCCGCACCCAGCATTTGCCTTCCTGGGACAGGACTGTCACATACAGCGGCCGGGACGTTATCTCGGCGGTTCAGAGGTACTGCCGGGCCGCTGCGGCGGCCTGCGCGCCGTACGACGAGCCGAACAGCACCGCGTGCACCAGCAGCGGGTGCAGCTGGTGCAGGCTGACGCGCTCGCGCCAGTCATCGTCGAGCGGGTACACCTCGTCGTACGCGGCCACGATCGTGTCCAGGTGCGGCGGCTCGAACAGCGCCATCATCGCCAGGTCGGTCTCGCGGTGGCCGCCGTGCGCGGCCGGGTCGATCAGCCAGGCGCGGCCGCGGGTGTCCCAGTGGATGTTGCCGGCCCACAGGTCGCCGTGGATCCGGGCGGGCAGCTCGGGCGGCCCGGCCAGCTGCTCGATCCGCTCGCAGACCCGCTCGATCGCGGCGGCCCCGTCGGCGTCCACCGCGCCCCGGTCCGCCGCCGCGCGCAGATAGGGCAGCACTCTGCGCCGGGCGTAGAAGCCGGGCCAATCCTCCTCCTCGGCGTTGTCCAGCGGCAGCGAGCCGATGTATCCGGGCCAGTCGGCGCCGTAGGACTGCGCGCCGCGCGCGTGCAGCGTGGCCAGCTGCCGGCCGAACTCCTCGGCCCCCTCGGCGGTCGCCCGCCCCGGCGCGATCCAGGTGGTCACCAGCAGCGAGTCGCTGATCCCGAGCACCTCGGGCACCGGCACGCTCTCGGCCTCGCGCAGCCAGCGCAGCCCGCCGGCCTCGGAGGCGAGGAACCCGGGGTCCTGGCCGCCGGTCGCCTTGACGAACACATAGCCGCCGTCGAGCAGCGCAACACGGTACGTGCCCGCGCCCCCCGCGCCGGTGCCCAGCGCCGTCACCCCGGCCACGGCTGCCCCGAGTACCGCCGCCACCTGGTCGCCGATCACCCTGCCCCCGCCTCCAGCGCCTCGCCGATGTGCGACAACAGACCGGGCATCGCGCCCTCCACCATCGCCAGGCATTCTTCGAAGCCTGCCGGAGAACCGTAATACGGATCGGGCACGTCGAGCCGGTCCGGCCGTGCGTCCGGGTCGAACTCGCGCAGCAGGCGCAGCTCGGCGGTGCCCGCGGACGGCTCGGAGCCGGCCCAGCGGCGCAGGGTGCGCAGGTGGCCGGAGTCCAGCGCCACCACCAGGTCGCGGCGGCCGAGATCGGCGGGCCTGAGCTGTTTGGCCACGTGCCGGGACGGGTAGCCGTGCCGGGCGAGCACTCGCACGGTGCGCGGATCGGCGCCGTCGCCGACGTGCCAGTCACCGGTGCCGGCGCTGTCCACCGCCACCGCGGCGGACAGCCCGGCCTCGGTGAGGCGCGCCCGCAGAACCCACTCGGCCATCGGCGAGCGGCAGATGTTTCCCGTGCAGACAAAGCAGACGCGGTACGGACGGCGAATCCGCCCACCGTCCGCACCGCCGCTGATGTCCGTGTCGTTGTTCACTGGCCTTGTTCTTCGGTCATGATCGTGTGCCCGGCGGTTGAGCTTCGGCGGCTGCTACCTCTACTTCTACTTCTTGTCGGTGGGCAGCAGGGCGTGCAGGACCAGCGAGACCACGGTCCCGATGAACGCGCCGACGAGCGCGTACCAGAAGTTCTCGACGTGGAAGCGCACTGAGAAGTGTTCCGAGATCTTCGAGGTCAGCAAGAGCATGAGAGCGTTGATGACGAACGTGAACAGACCCAGCGTGACGATCAGCAGGCCGAAGCTGAACAGCTTGACGACCGGCCTGATGAAGGTGTTCACCAGGCCGAAGATGAGCGCGACCAGCAGAACCGTCCACACCAGCCCGAGCCCGGTGCCCTGGAACTGGACGTGCGGCTTGGCCAGGATTGAGGCCACATAGATCCCGACGCCGTTGATGAGGATCTTGATCACGTAATTCTTCATAGCCGCATGTTCCCGCAAGTGGCGCGCTTCAGCCAAGAAGGTGTGGCAAGCTGTTGTAGAAGGGTAAGGGTGGCGCTCGCAGAGCGTTGTGTATCACCCATCCGCGTCAGAGCCCGCCACAAAAACGGGCATTTTGTGCGACACAGGATATGATCGACGCCATGACAGCAGTGGATGACCGGCTCGGCCACATGGTCAAGAGCCTTGAGCAAGAGCTCTCCGGAGCGAAAGACGCGGCACTGCGCCCGATGGGCCTGACCGTCCCGCAGTACCAGGCGCTGTTGGTGATTGCTGACACGCCCGGTATCAGCGGGGCCGAACTCGCCCGCCGGTGCCTGGTGACTCCGCAGACAATGACGACGGTTCTGGGCAACCTGACCGTCAAGGGCCTCATCGAACGGCGGACCGTTCCGGGTCAGGGCCGCGCGATGGAGACCACCATCACCGCGGCGGGCAAGAGATTGCTCGGCCGCGCCGACAAGAAGATCCTCGAGGTGGAGGAGCTGCTCAACGGGCAGCTCAGCAAGGCGGACCAGCAGTCGCTCCGCAAGCTGCTGGAGAAGTGCCGCAGCGCGTTCGCCAACGTCGTGACGACCCCGGTCGAGGCGGAGGAACCCGCCGCCGCGCCCGCGCGTCCGACGCGGAAGACCGCGAAGAAGGCACCCGCCGCCAAGAGGCCGGCGAAGAAGGCCGCTTCGAAGCGCACCACCGCGCGCGCCAAGAAGGCCTGATCGACACCGGCGTCAGCCGGTGGACATCAGCGGTATCACTAACAACCCTGTCCCCACAGGGTTAGTCAGTGAACTGTGGCCGCAACGCATGTCAATGGTTTCAGTGCGACACGGCAGTTTCAGTGCGACTCAGCAGTATCAGCAGTATCAATAGGATCACCAGGCGTCCGCTCTCACAGCCGTGACACGGTCCCCGTGCCGCGGCAGGCGGCGGCGCCCGACCGACAGCCCGCCGGGGTGCGCTAGGTCCCGGCGGGCTTAGGCCGTGTTCGAGCCGTACCCTGGTGTTTGCCGGCAACGCGATATATCGTGGATTGGGAACGGGGGCGAGGGCCCGGTCGTTCTCCTCTTGCAGACGCCGTAACGCGCGGCGTCGTAGCACTCCTGAAGGGGTTGGGAAGGCAGATGCCGTTCTGGCTCAAGGCTCTACTGGCGGTCGTCGGCGTGGTGATCGCCGCCAAGATCGTGATCTCGCTGGTCACCGCGGTGTTCAGCTCGCTGTTCTTCGTCGCGCTGGTCGCCGGGGCGGCCGGTGTGCTGTGGTACGGCTACCACCGGTTCATGAACTCGCTGCCCGCCTACAAGCGCCGGCAGATCCGCAACAAGCGCGACTTCTGATCCACGCCGCTCGGCCCGACGACCGGGCCGAGCGCGGGCGAAGCACGCGTCCGTCCGGGGGATACGGGGCCGGGCGGACGCCGCGTATTGCGTTGCGCCCCGGCCGCGCTAGGGTGAGCCGGGAAACTGAAGACCGCGGGAGCTCGGGACCGACCGGGCTGAGAGGGCGACTGGCCGAGGCCGTGAAAAGCGGGCCGTCGTCGCCGACCGCATGAACCTGTCCGGGTAATGCCGGCGTAGGGAGCGTGGGACTTTCGTGTCCGCGATTCGCAAGACCTATCTGAGCGGCGAGAGTGCCGCTGGTTCACGCGGCAGGGCGTTCGGGGAGATCCGGGTGCCGATGCGCGAGATCGTCCTTTCGAACGGTAACAGCGTCGTGCTCTACGACACCTCCGGTCCCTATACCGATCCCGAGATCAGGACCGACGTACGCGTCGGCCTACCCAAGCTGCGGCAGCCGTGGATCGACGCACGGCCCAGCGGCGGTACGCAGCTCTCGTACGCACGCCGCGGTGAGATCACCGCCGAGATGGAGTTCATCGCGCTGCGCGAAGGCGTGCCGGCCGAGTCGGTCCGCGACGAGGTCGCCGCCGGGCGCGCGGTGATCCCGGCCAACGTCAGGCATCCGGAGATCGAGCCGATGGTGATCGGCGAGGCGTTCCTGGTGAAGGTCAACGCCAACATCGGCAACTCCGCGGTCGCCTCCTCGATCGAGCAGGAGGTGGAGAAGATGGTGTGGGCGGCCCGCTGGGGCGCCGACACCGTGATGGACCTGTCCACCGGCCGGGACATCCACCAGACCCGGGAGTGGATCCTGCGCAACTCCCCGGTGCCGATCGGCACCGTGCCGATCTACCAGGCGCTGGAGAAGGTGGGCGGCAAGGCCGAGGAGCTGTCCTGGGCGGTGTACCGGGACACCGTGCTCGAGCAGTGCGAGCAGGGCGTGGACTACATGACCGTGCACGCGGGCGTGCGGCGCGACTACGTGCCGCTGACCGCGCGCCGCAAGACCGGCATCGTCTCGCGCGGCGGCTCGATCCTGGCCGCCTGGATGATCGCGCACGGCCGGGAGAACTTCCTCTACGACCACTTCGCCGAGCTGACCGAGATCCTGCGCGAGTACGACGTGACCTACTCCCTCGGCGACGGCCTGCGCCCCGGCTCGATCTACGACGCCAACGACGCGGCGCAGCTCGCCGAGTTGCGCACGCTCGGCGAACTCGGCCGGATCGCCCGCGAACGCGACGTCCAGGTGATGATCGAGGGGCCCGGGCACGTGCCGATGCACAAGATCCGGGAGAACGTCGAGCTCCAGAAGGAGCTGTGCGACAACGCGCCCTTCTACACCCTCGGCCCGCTGACCACCGACATCGCCCCCGGATACGACCACATCACCTCGGCCATCGGCGCCGCGATGATCGGCTGGTACGGCACCGCGATGCTCTGCTACGTCACCCCGAAGGAGCATCTCGGCCTGCCTGACCTCGAGGACGTCAAGCAGGGCATGATCGCCTACAAGATCGCCGCACACGCCGCCGACCTGGCCAAGGGCCACCCCGGCGCGCAGGCCTGGGACGACGCCCTGTCCGACGCCCGCTTCGAGTTCCGCTGGGAGGACCAGTTCAACCTGGCGCTCGACCCGAGCACGGCGCGCGCCTTCCACGACGAAACCCTGCCCGCCGCCCCGGCGAAGCAGGCGCACTTCTGCTCCATGTGCGGCCCGCACTTCTGCTCGATGCGCATCACCCACGAGATCCGCAGCGCCGCCGCGGCCGCCGCCGGGTGACACCGGCGGCACGGCCGCGATTGTTCGAGTACTTCCATGGGAAGGATGGAGACGACTCGGCGCGGTGCGCCTGCCGCGATGGACCGCCTTGATCGCTTCACTGACTCGTAATCCCGCGTTGGGTTTTCCGCCACGCTGACCTGGGCATGTTCCCGACGACAGGGTGGGCAAGAGGCGCACTGGAGTAAAATCAGCGCTCGGAGGCGCACTTCGGAGACACCTGTTCCAGCGACACGTGTTCCGCGTCTCGCGTATCGGGGACGGCGCAACTTTGACGAAGCACACACAAGAGCGCATCGACGGCCGAGGCCACACCGTCAGGGAACTGTTCACCGGGCGACGGTACGGGCTCGAACATTACCAGCGGGAGTACGACTGGACCCGGACGCACGTCGGCGACCTGCTGCACGACCTGTCCGAGCGCTTCCTCGAGCAGTGGCGGCCCGATCACGACCGCGAGGACGTGGCGGGCTACCGGCCGTACTTCCTCGGTCCCTTCGTCACCTATCCCGCCCCCGGCGTCTCCTACCTCGTGGACGGTCAGCAGCGGTTCACCACGCTGCTCCTGCTGCTCATCCACCTGCGCCACCGGCTCACCGACCAGGAGGACCACGCCGGGGCCGCCGTGCTGGACAACATGATCTGCACGGTCCAGTACGGCGTGCCGACCTTCACCGTGCACGTGGACGAGCGCGAGCCGGCCCTGCGCGCGTTGCGCGCCGGGCGCGACTTCCCCGTCACCGAGCTGACCCCGATCGCGGTGCGCACCATCTGCCAGCGCTACCGGGAACTGGTCGAGGACTTCCCGGCGGCGCTGCGCGGCGAGGCGCTGCCCTTCTTCGTGGACTGGCTGCTCGAGCGGGTGTTCCTGGTGGAGATCACCGCACGGGACCGCGACCACGGCTGGGAGATCTTCGAGTCGATGAACGACCGGGGCGCCCGGCTGACCCCGCTCGACCTGCTCAAGTCCTTCCTGCTCTCGCGCGCCGACAAGGACCACAGCGCGCTGAACGCGATCTGGCGGCGCACCATGTCGCAGCTCGCGGTCACCGACGACCAGGCGCCCGGCGACTTCATCAAGACCGTGCTGGCCGCCAGGTACGCGCCGACCGACCCGGCCACCGCCGAGCGCATCGGCACCGCCTTCCACGAGTGGGTGCGGCAGAACACCGAGGCGGTCGGGCTGGTGCGCCCGCGCGACTACCGGGTGTTCATCCGCGAGACCATCAGGCCGCTGGCCGATCGGTACCGCGCGCTGGTCGAGGCCTGCGCCGCGCCGGTCAAGGGTCTTGAGCCGCTGTTCTACAACGCCGCGAACGGCTTCGCCTCGCACCAGCTCACCCTGGTGATGGCGGCGATCGGGCCGACCGACTCGGACACCGTGTTCCGGGAGAAGGCCCGGCTGGTCGCGGCCTTCTGCGACCTGCTGCTGGCCCGTCGGATGGCCAACTACGCCGCGCTCCAGTCCGGCGACCTGGCCCGGCAGGTCGGCGCGCTGATCGAGCCGCTGCGCACCGCGCAGAGCCTGGACGCGGTGCGCACCCTGCTGTCCGCCGAGGTCTCCGGGCTCGAGCACGACTTCGCCGGCCTCGAGACCTTCGGCCTGCGCTCGGACAACCGCAAGCAGGTGCGCTACCTGCTGGCCCGGATGACCGCGTGGGTGGAGACCCAGTGCGGCCAGCCCGACCTGATCGCCGACTACCTGGGCTTCGGGCCGACCGGGCGGCCGTACGAGATCGAGCACATCTGGGCCGACCACTTCGGCCCGTACGCCGAGGAGGTCGGCACGCCGGAGCGCTTCCGGGTGGTGCGCAACCGCTTCGGCGCGCTGCTGCTGCTGCCGAAGGAGATCAACGCGGCGTTCCGGGACGACCCGTACTCGCTCAAGGCCGAGCACTACCGCGCGCAGAACCTGCTGGCCCGCTCGCTGCACCCGCTCTGCTACGAGCGCAACCCGTCCTTCCGGCGGTTCATGCTGCGGCACGGCCTCGCCGACTACTTCCGCGCCTACCCGCACACCTTCGGCATCACGTCCATCACCGAGCGCCAGCGCCTCTACCGCGCCCTGTGCGAACGGATCTGGGACCCGATCAAGCTCGGCCTCGCCCCGGCGGTCGAGGCGCAGCCGTCACAGGCCCAGACGGCGTAACGGAGCATCCAACGCCTCAGGGCGCTTCGTTGGGCACCGAGGGCAACGCGCACACCAGGCACGGGCCGCCGAGGAACAGGCCAGTGTCCATGTTCGCCGCGTAGCCGCCGGCGTACACCAGCGGACCGGTGACCGCCTGCGGCTCGATGCCGAGCAGCAGCGGGATCGGCGAGTGGCCGTGCACGACCTGCCGGCCGCCGAAGGCGCGCAGGAACTCCCGCGCCGCCATGCCGTCGTCCGAGGCGAACGCGAAGCGCTTGGTCATCAGGTGGGTGAGCCGGTCGATCTCCTCGACGTCCACCGGGTCGCCGAGCAGCTGCGCGATGCTCGCGTTGACCTGCTCGACCGACTCGCCGTACTCGAGGTACCCGGCGGTGTCCGCGTGCACGAGCAGATGCTCGCCGATGCGCGCCATGGCCGGCAGCCCGGCGACCCACCGCAGGTGATCGTCCGTCAGCCGGTTCGAGTCGGCGTCGCGGCCGCCGTTTCCGATCCAGCGCTCGCGGAACAGCGCGTGTACGTCGTCCTCGTCGCCAGCCGAGAGCAGGCGCGGCCTGCGCCCCTCGGGCAGGTGCGCGGCGAGCAGCATGAGCTCGTGGTTGCCCAGCAGGCAGCCGACCTCGCCGCCCTGGTCGGCGGCCTGTGCCTGCAACGACATGACCAGGTCGAGCACGCCGACGCCGTCCGGGCCCCGGTCGGTGAGGTCGCCGAGGAACCACAGCCCGGACTGGCCGCCGATCCAGCGTTCCCGCTCGTCGATGAACCCGGCGCGGTACAGCGCCTCCCGCAGCGGGGTCACGCAGCCGTGCACATCGCCGACCACGGCCACCGAATCGGACAGGTCAACCATGAGATGTGAGGGTAGTGGTCAGAAGCGGGATTCCGGTATCCCTGCCGCGTGTCGCCTTAGGGCGCTAACGTGCTGTGAAGGGTTTTGGCGGCGAGCGCGACAAAGCGCGGTGCGGCGTCGGCGACCCCTGGTGAATCTGAGGAGGTTGCCGATGGCCCTACTCGGCCGAGCTGCGCATAACGACGGCCCACCACGAGCAGGTCAGAGTCTGCAAGCTGCTTACACGCAGCGCTACAGCACGTTCCTGTCCACGCGCCGGCGCGCCGCCGGGCTGTCCGCCCTGTGGTGGGGACCGGCGATCGCGGCGCTCTCGATCATCGCGGGCGTCTCGACTCACTTCCCGTTCTTCGGCGTGCTCTACTTCGTGCTGGCCACTGCGGCGGTGCTGGACGTGATGTTCCGCAGGCCAGACTCGCTGGTGCGGATCAAGGAGCGTGCCGCCGCCGAGTCGGAGACCGGCAAGGCGCTGCAAGCGGCCCAGTTCCGCGGCAAGGCGGCGGTGCTGCACGACCGGGTGGTGGTCGGGACCAATGAGCCGTTCGAGGTAGAGCACTTCGTGGTCTCCCCACGCGGCGCGTTCCTGATCGACACGAAGCAGTGGCGCGGCGAGTCGGTGCGGATGCTCGGCACGTCCTTCTACGTCGGCCACGACGATCAGGAGGCGCTGTTCAAGCAGCTGACCGAGCGGGCCCGGATCCTCGGCGAACTGCTGACCGACGCGGGTGCGCACGACGAGGAGGTCGGCATCGTCACGGTGCATCCGGTGCTCGCCGTGCACGCCGACGAGCTGCCGGGCACGCCGCGCAACATGCTCGGCGTCACCATCGTGACCCCGCCGCAGCTCGCGCCGATGCTGCGCAGCCCGGACGTGCGTTGGTCGCCTTCCGCGGTGGAGAGCCTGACCACGGCGGCCGAGCTGCTGATGGTGAACAAGAGCTCGACCGGCGTGCGCTGACTTGCTGACTGCGCGCCTTGACCGCGCGCGTTAACTCTCCGCCTCCCAGCGCTCCTCGATCCGGCCGAACTTCCACACGGCCAGCGCCACCGCCCAGGTGGCGACGAAGAGCCCGACGATGACGAAGCCGACCGTGTTCAGGTTCAGCCCGGCGATCCAGGTCCAGAACGCGCCGGTGAACTTCAGCTGCTGGGCGAGCAGGCCGAGCAGTTCCACGGTGCCGACGATCAGCGCGACGGCCACGGACAGCCCGGTGATCGTCAGGTTGTAGTACACCTTGCGCACCGGATTGGCGAAGGCCCAGCCGTAGGCGAAGTTCATGAACGAGCCGTCGATGGTGTCCAGCAGGCTCATCCCGGCGGCGAACAGCACCGGCAGCGAGAGGATCGCGTACCACGGCAGCCCGGCCAGCGCCGTGGACGAGGCCAGCACCAGGAAGGCAACCTCGGTGGCGGTGTCGAAGCCGAGGCCGAACAGCATGCCGACCGGGTACATCTGCCACGGCTCGCGGATCGTGCGCATCACCCGCCCGAGCAGCCGGTTGAGCAACCCGCGGTTGTTCAGGTGCTCCTCGAGCTGCTGCTCGTCGAACTCGCCGCGGCGCATCGCCCGGAAGACCTTGAGGATGCCCCACAGCACCGCCGCGTTGACCGCGGCGATCACGTACAGGAAGCCGCCGGAGACCGTCGTGCCGATCACGCCGGTGTAGTGGTGCAGCGTGGAGCCGTCGTCCGCCACCGGGCCGACCAGCGTCTTGACACCGAGCGAGAGCAGCAGCGCGAGCCCGAAGACGATGCTGGAGTGGCCGAGCGAGAACCAGAAGCCGACCGACAGCGGCCGCTTGCCTTCGGACATCAGCTTGCGCGTGGTGTTGTCGATCGCGGCGATGTGGTCCGCGTCGAAGGCGTGGCGCATGCCCAGCGTGTATGCGGTCAGGCCGGTGCCGACGCCGAAGGCGGTTGTGCCGAGCGAGTAGTGCCGCGAGGCGACGGAGGCCACGATGCCCCAGCCGACGACGTGCAGCAGCAGGATGAAACCGCCCATCCCGGACAGGCGGTACCACTCGCCGGGGCGCAGTGCGCTGCGGACTCGGGCGAGGGTGATCGTCGGCGTCATGGAGCCACTATTGCAAACTATTCGCATCTGCGGCTAGTAGGCATTTTGCTGGGTGACCCTGCCCCCTCCGCGTCGTACGCTGAGGCTCGGTCGACTTCCGAGAGGGCAGGCAGCGGTGTCAGGGAAGCAGCAGGGTCAGAAACAGCGGTGTCAGAAACAACAGTGGCGGACATGGTGACCGGGCCGAGACTGCGCGAGGCGATCGGCGGGCTGCCGACCTACAAGGCCGGCAAGGCGCCCGAACCCGGCGAGGGCCCGACGTTCAAGCTCGCCTCGAACGAGAATCCGTACCCGCCGCTGCCCGGCGTGATGGAGGCGGCGGTCGCCGCCGCCGGATCGATGAACCGGTATCCCGACTTCGGCTCGCTCGAACTGCTCAACGCACTCTCCGCGCACTACGACGTGCCGGTCGAGCATCTGGCCGTGGGCACCGGCTCGGTGGGCGTCGCACAGCAGCTGTTGCAGGTCGCCGCGGGGCCGGGTGACGAGGTCGTGTACGCCTGGCGGTCCTTCGAGGCGTATCCCATCCTCGCCCAGATCGCCGGGGCCACCTCGGTTCGGGTACCGCTGCGCGACGAGAGGCACGACCTCGACGCGATGGCCGATGCGGTCACCGAACGCACCCGGCTGATCTTCGTGTGCACGCCGAACAATCCGACCGGCACCGTGGTGCACCGCGCCGACCTCGAACGCTTCCTCGACCGCGTGCCCGCCGACGTCCTCGTGGTGATCGACGAGGCCTATCGCGAGTTCAACCGCGACCCCGAGGTCGCCGACGGCATCGACCTGTACCGCGATCGACCGAACGTCTGCGTCCTGCGCACGTTCTCCAAGGCGTACGGCCTCGCCGGCCTGCGCGTCGGGTTCGCGGTCGCGCACACGCCGGTCGCCGCGGCGCTGCGCGCGTGCGCCGTGCCGTTCGGCGTGAGCATCGTCGCTCAGGCGGCGGCCGTGGCCTCGCTCGGCGCGAGCGCCGCGCTCGAGGAGCGGGTCGCCGCCCTGGTCGCCGAGCGCACCCGCGTCCTGGCCGCGCTGCGCTCGCAGGGGATCGAGGTCGAGGACACCGAGGCGAACTTCTACTGGCTGCGCCTGGGCGAGCGCACCGTCAAGTTCGCCGAGGCCTGCGAGGAGTCCGGGGTCACCGTGCGGCCGTTCGCCGGCGAGGGCGTGCGGGTCACCATCGGCGAGCCCGAGGCCAACGATCTGGCCGTCGCGGTCGCGGCGCGCTTCGCGTGAAGTGGGGTGAGTGCGACGCTTGAAGCGTTTGGGCGCTTTTCCGACACGTAAGGCACCGGACAAGTTTTGAGACGCCTATTAAGTCGGTAGGCACTGTTCGACGCAAGCAACCGATCGGTAACCTGACCCTCGTCGACGCGCTCGTCAGTCACCATCCGCGGCGGCGGCGCGGCGACCCGGCAACGATCCGCCCGGTCCCGGCGATCCCGGGAACACGGGGCGACCGGCGACGTCGAAGGCCGTGGACGACAGTCCCGGCAGACGGCGCAGTGGCCGGCCGCCATAGGACGCCACCGCGGAAGATCTCCGTGGTCCTCGCCGACGATGAGGAGTGAAGAACGTGACGACACGGACCCCGGCGCGCCCACGGCGGACCGCCGAGGAGCGGCCGCCGGCGCCCGAGCCCGCCGCATCGGCCGCCGAACCCGCGGCCGAGCAGCTCCAGCTCATTCAGCTGCTCACCCCCGAGGGCGAGCGCATCCCCCATCCGGATTACCCGCTCGAGGTGTCGCCGGAAGAGGCACGCTCCCTCTACCGCGACCTGGTCATGGTCCGCCGGGTGGACACCGAGGGCACCGCGCTCCAACGCCAGGGCGAGCTCGGCCTGTGGGCCTCGCTGCTGGGCCAGGAGGCCGCGCAGGTCGGCTCAGGCCGGGCGCTGCGGCCCGGCGACGTCGCCTTCCCGAGCTACCGCGAGCACGGCGTCGCGTGGACCAGGGGCGTGCCGCCGATCAACCTGCTCGGCCTGTTCCGCGGCGTCAACAACGGCGGCTGGGATCCGTACGAGAAGAACTTCATGCTCTACGCCATCGTGATCGGCACCCAGGCGCTGCACGCCGTGGGCTACGCGATGGGCGTCCAGCGGGACGGCTCGGACGACGCGGTCGTCGCCTACTTCGGCGACGGCGCCTCCTCGCAGGGCGACGTCAACGAGGCCTTCGTCTTCGCCGCCTCCTACAACGCGCCGGTCGTCTTCTACTGCCAGAACAACCAGTGGGCCATCTCCGAGCCGGCCGAGCGGCAGAGCCGGGTCCCGCTGTACCGGCGTGCCTCCGGCTTCGGCTTCCCGGGCGTGCGCGTTGACGGCAACGACGTCTTCGCCTGCCTCGCCGTTACCCGCGCCGCGCTGGACCGTGCCCGCTCCGGCAACGGCCCCACGCTGATCGAGGCGTACACGTACCGGATGGGTGCACACACCACCTCCGACGACCCGACGCGTTACCGCGGCAACGACGAGGTCGAGCTCTGGCGTGCCCGCGACCCGATCGCTCGGCTGCGCGCCTACCTGACCCGCGAGGGTCAGGCTGACGACGCGTTCTTCGCCGGGATCGACGCCGAGGCGGACGACCTGGCCGCTGAGCTGCGGGCCGCCTGCCTGGCGCTGTCCGACCCGCACCCGCTGAGCATGTTCGACAACGTCTACGTCGATCCGCACCAGCAGATCGACGCCGAACGCGAGCGGCTGGCCGCATACCTCGAAGGCTTCGAGAACGAGGAGGCGGCCCGATGAGCGGCGTACCCGCTGCGGGCACCGCGTCCGCGCCGGGCGGCGACCTCGAGTCCGGCGCTCCCACGCCGCGCAAGCCGATCACCCTCGCGAAGGCGCTGAACATGGGGCTGCGCCGGGCCATGGAGCGCGACCCCAAGGTCGTGCTGATGGGCGAGGACATCGGAAAGCTCGGCGGGGTCTTCCGGGTCACCGACGGCCTCCAGAAGGACTTCGGCGACGCCCGCGTCATCGACACCCCGCTGGCCGAGTCCGGCATCATCGGCACCGGGCTCGGCCTGGCGCTGCGCGGCTACCGGCCGGTGTGCGAGATCCAGTTCGACGGGTTCATGTCCCCGGCCTTCGACCAGCTCACCACGCAGGTCGCCAAGCTGCGCGCGCGCTCGCTCGGCAAGGTGCGGGTGCCGATGGTGATCCGGGTCCCCTACGGTGGTGGCATCGGCGCGGTCGAGCACCACTCCGAGTCGCCCGAGGCGGTGTACGCGCACATCGCCGGCCTGCGCGTCGTGGCCTGCTCCAACCCGGTGGACGGCTACTGGATGATCCAGCAAGCCATCGAGTCCGACGATCCGGTCCTCTTCTTCGAGCCCAAGCGGCGCTACTGGGACAAGGCCGAACTCGACGAGGCGGCCGGCCCCGCGCACCGGTTCGACCAGGCGGTCGTGGTGCGGCAGGGTACGGATCTGACCCTTGCCGCGCACGGCCCGATGGTGCGCACCTGCCTCGACGTCGCCCTCGCGGCCGAGGAGGAGGGGCGTTCGATCGAGGTCATCGATCTGCGCACCATCTCCCCGCTCGACGTGGACACCGTCGCCGCCTCGGTGGACCGCACCGGCCGGCTGGTCGTGGTGCACGAGGCCCCGGTCTTCTTCGGCATCGGCGCGGAACTGGCCGCGCAGATCACCGAGCGGTGCTTCTACCGGCTCGAGGCCCCGGTCGGCCGGGTCGGCGGCTTCCACACGCCGTACCCGCCGTCCCGGATCGAGGAGACGTACCTGCCCGACCTGGACCGCGTGCTCGACGCCGTCGATCGCGCGTTCGCATACTGACCCGAGGGGAGCGCAGCATGGCAATCAAGCAGTTCCGGCTTCCCGACGTGGGCGAGGGCCTGACCGAGGCGGAGATCTTGCAGTGGGTCGTCGCGGTGGGCGACGAGGTGAAGGTCAACCAGACCCTGGTGGAGATCGAGACGGCGAAGGCCGCCGTCGAGTTGCCGTCGCCGTTCGCCGGCGTCGTGCGGGACCTGCTCGTCGAGGCGGGCGCCACGGTCGATGTCGGCACGCCGATCATCGCGATCGAGACCGCCGACGCGGAAACGGCGCCCAAGACCGCTGCCGCGGCACCAGAGGCTGCGGCGGCGCAGGACGCGAAGCGCGAGCCGGTGCTCGTCGGCTACGGCGTCACGCAGGGCTCCACCAGGCGCCGGGCGCGTAGGAACGGACCGCCGAACATCGCGCCGCCGCGTAGGCCGGCAACGACGCCCGCGCCGCCTGCACCTGCCCCGGCGCCTATCGCCGTCGTGCGGCCACAGGCACCGGCCGAGCCGGTAACGCCGCGGCCGGCGCAGGTTCTCGCCAAGCCCTTGGTCCGCAAGCTCGCCAAGGACCTCGGCGTGGATCTCACGACGATCGCGCCCGAGCGCGAGGACGGCGTGATCACCCGCGAGGAGGTCGAGCGAGCCGCCGCAGGCGCCACGTCAGCGGCCGAATTCAGCACGGGTACAGCGCTGGCCGCGCCTCTGGGCGAGACGCGGCGTGTACCCGTCAAGGGCGTGCGTAAGGCCACTGCGGCGGCGATGGTGTCCTCCGCGTTCACCGCTCCGCACGTGACCGAGTTCCTGACGCTCGACGTGACGCGCACCGTGAAGCTCGTCGCACGGCTGAAGGAACTGCCCGAGTACGAGGGCGTGAAGGTCTCGCCGCTGCTGCTCGTCGCGAAGGCGCTGCTGACCGCCGTGGCGAAGCACCCGGAGGTCAACGCGTCCTGGGACGAGGCCGCGCAGGAGATCGTGATCCACGGTTCGGTGAACCTCGGCATCGCCGCGGCGACGCCGCGCGGGCTGGTCGTGCCGAACATCAAGGCGGCCGAGCGGCTGCCGCTGCGCGACCTCGCCGTCGCGCTCGGCCGGCTCACCGCGACCGCCCGCGAGGGCAAGACGCCGCTGGAGGACCTCAGCGGCGGCACCATCACGATCACCAACGTCGGCGTCTTCGGCGTGGACACCGGCACGCCGATCCTCAACCCCGGCGAGGCGGCCATCCTCGCCTTCGGCGCGATCAAGCAGCAGCCGTGGGTCGTGACGAACAAGAAGGGCGAGGCGCGGATCAAGCCGCGCTGGGTGACCACCCTCGGGCTCTCCTTCGACCACCGGATGATCGACGGCGAGCTCGGCTCGAAGTTCCTGCGCGACCTTGGCCGAGTGCTCGAGGACCCGGTAGCTTCACTGGTGTGAGAGCAGCCCTGATTCAGTTCGACGTGGACCTTGGCCGCGCGCCGGAGAAGAGCCGGGAGCTGGCCGCGGCCAGGGTGCGCGAGGCCGCCGAGGGCGGCGCGCAGCTCGTCATGCTGCCGGAGCTGTGGCTGCACGGCGCGTTCGACCCGGAGCCCTGGCAGGACGGCGCAGAGACCCCCGACGGCGAGACCGCGCGGCTGATGCGGCAGACCGCGATCGACTGCGGCGTCCTGCTGCACGCCGGCTCGATCGTCGAGCGCGCCGCGGACGGCCGGCTCTACAACACCTCGCTGGTCTTCGACCCGAGCGGCGCCCTGCTCGGCAGCTACCGCAAGATCCACCGGTTCGGCTTCGACCAGGGCGAGGCGGCGGTCATGTCCCCCGGCGAGCAGCTGGTGACCGTGGACCTGCCCGGCCCCGGCGGCGCGGCGGTGACCAAGGCCGGCCTGGCCACCTGCTACGACGTGCGCTTCCCCGAGATGTACCGCGGCCTGCTCGACGCCGGGGCGCAGACGCTGCTCCAGGTCGCCGCCTGGCCGGCCCGCCGGGTGGAGCACTGGCGGACCCTGCTGCGGGCCCGCGCCATCGAGGACCAGGTCTTCGTGCTGGCGTGCAGCGCCGTCGGCACCCAGGCGGGCGTCGAGATGGCCGGGCACTCGCTGGTGATCGACCCCTGGGGCGACATCCTGGCCGAGGGCGGCGAGGGCGAGCAGATCGTCTGGGCCGAGTTCGATCCCGGCCGCGTGCCGGCCGTCCGCGAGAGCTTCCCGGTGCTCAGGGACCGCCGCCTGTAGCGCTCGCGCCGCGATCATCGTCTTTCCATTCGACTACAATCGAACAATGCGCAACATCAGGCAGCCCCGGGTTCGCGCGCCGCGGCTCACCGGCCGCGGCTGGATCAACACCGCGGGCGGCGCCGAGCCCGACCTGGCCGGCCGGATCGTGCTGCTCGACTTCTGGACCTTCTGCTGCGCCAACTGCCTGCACGTGCTGGACGAGTTGCGCCCGATCGAGGAGGAGTTCGCCGACGTCCTGGTGGTCGTCGGGGTCCACTCGCCGAAGTTCGTGCACGAAGCCGACCGCGACGCGCTGGTGGCCGCCTGCGAGCGCTACGACGTGCGGCACCCGGTGCTCGACGATCCCGAGCTGACCACGTGGAAGGCCTACGCGGTGCGCGCCTGGCCCACGCTGAGCGTCATCGACCCCGAGGGTTACGTCGTCGCCCAGATGTCCGGCGAGGGGCACGCCCACGGCCTGCGTACGCTGCTGACGGAACTCGTCGCGCAGCACGAAGCCAAGGGCACCTTGCGCCGCGGTGACAGCCCGTACGCCCCGCCGGAGCCGGAGCCGACCGCGTTGCGTTTCCCGGGCAAGGCGATCGCGCTGCGCGGCGGCCCGGACACCGGCGGCACGTATCTGGTCTCTGACACGTCGCACCACAGCGTGGTCGAGCTCGGCGCCGACGGCGAGAACGTGCTGCGCCGCTTCGGCTCCGGTCATCGAGGTCTGATCGACGGCAAGGAGGGCGAGGCGCGCTTCAGCGAGCCGCAGGGGCTGTGCCTGCTGGGCGACGGCACGGTCGTCGTCGCGGACACGGTGAACCACGCCCTGCGCGCGATCGACCTGACGACCGGCGAGGTCCGCACGCTGGCGGGCACCGGCCGCCAGTGGTCACAGGGCTCTGCTACCAGCGGCCCGGCTCGCGAGGTTGACCTGTCCTCGCCGTGGGACGTGGCCGTGGCGGACGGCCGCGTCATCGTCGCGATGGCCGGCGTCCACCAGCTGTGGGTATACGACCCCGGCGTCGAGACAGTGTCCGTACTCGCCGGCACGACGAACGAAGGGCTCGTAGACGGCCCGGCGGCAGAGTCCTGGTTCGCCCAGCCCTCCGGGCTCGCCGTCGGTGCCGACGGCCGGGTCTGGATCGCCGACTCGGAGTCCTCCGCCCTGCGCCGCCTCGAGTCGGGAACCGTCACGACGGTCGTCGGCCGGGGCCTGTTCGACTTCGGCCTGCGCGACGGTGCCGCAGGCCAGGCCCTGCTCCAGCACCCGCTCGGCGTGACCGCGCTGCCGGACGGCTCGATCGCGGTCAGCGACACGTACAACGGCGCGATCCGCCGCTACGACCCCGCCACCGAACAAGTCAGCACCCTGATCACAGGCCTGAAGGAGCCCTCCGACGCGGTCGTCGCCGACGGGCATCTGCTCGTGGTGGAGTCCGCCGCGCATCGCCTGACCCGAGTACGCCTGCCCGAAGAAGCGCTGCGCGTCGAATCAGCGGCCTACCGTACCAGGCGCCCCGCGACCGACGTCGCACCCGGCGAACTCGCGCTGTCAGTGGTCTTCGAACCGCCGGACGGTCAGAAGCTGGACGAGCGCTACGGCCCGTCCACGCAACTCGTCGTCTCCGCGTCCCCGCCCGAGCTGCTGCTCGCCGGCGCGGGCCGGGACACCTCGCTGGAGCGCGTGCTCGTCCTCAACGGCGCGATCGCGTCGGGCGTCCTGCACGTATCCGCCAAGGCAGCGTCCTGCGACGAGCTGCCGGAGGGCGCCGATCCGGAGGAGTTCTTCCCCGCCTGCCACGTCCATCAGCAGGACTGGGGCATTCCGGTGAACCTCGTCCCGGGAGCCACGACTCGACTGCCGCTCATACTGCGCGGCGTCTGATCAGACCAGCCGCAGGAACGCGGCCAGCGCCGCGGCCAGACGCCACGGATCGTCCGCGCCGCACAGCTCGCGTACGGAATGCATCGACAGGGCCGGAACACCGATGTCGAATGTTGCGATACCGAGCCGCGACGCGGCGAGCGGGCCGATCGTGGTGCCGCACGGCTGGTCGTTGCGCGAGACGAAGGTCTGCCATGGCACTCCGGCCGCCTCGCAGCAGCGCGCCCAGACCGCCCGGGTCGCGCCGTCGGTCGCATAGCGCTGATTCGCGTTCACCTTGAGCACCGGGCCGCCGTTCGCGGTCGGGCGGTGGCCCGGGTCGTGCCGCTCCGGGTAGTTCGGGTGCACCGCGTGCGCCAGATCCGCGGAGGCCATCAACGAGCCCGCATACGCGCGGGCCCGCGCGTTGACACCGCCGCCGCGGGTCTCCACGAGCCGCTCGAGCACCGTCTCGAGGAACGGCCCGGAGGCGCCGGTCGTGGAGACCGAGCCGTTCTCCTCGTGGTCCATCGCGGCCAGCACCGGGATCGGGCCGCCGCCGATCCCCGCCTCCACGGCGGCGAGCAGCGCCGCGACGCCCGCGTGCACGGACAGCAGGTTGTCAAGGCGCGGGGCGGCGATCAGCTCGGCGTCGCGGCCGAGATACGACGGCGGCGCGACGTCGTACACCATCAGGTCCCAGCCGAGCACGTCGGCCGGGTGCAGCCCGTACTCCTGCGCCAGGAACGCGATCAGGTCGCCCTCGTCCGGTTCGCCGAGGCCCCAGACCGGCGTGAGGTGCACCTGCGGATTGAGCTTGAGGCCGTCGCTGTTCGCGCCGCGGTCGAGGTGGATCGCCAGCTGCGGCACCCGCAGCAGCGGCCGGTCGATGTTCACCAGCCGCTCGCCGCCGTCGCGCAGCGCCAGGCGCCCGGCCAGGCCGAGGTCGCGGTCGAGCCAGCTGTTGTACAGCACGCCGCCGTACACCTCCACCGCGACCTGCCGCCAGCCGGCGACCCCGGTGTCCGGCTGCGGCTTGACCCGCAGGTTCGGCGAGTCGGTGTGCGATCCGATGATCCGGAAGGCACGCGACGCCTCGGCGCCCTCGGGCAGGTACCAGGCGACCAGCGCGCCGCCGCGGATCACGTACCGACCGCCCGGCTGCTCGTCCCAGGCAGCCGTCTCGGCCAGCTGCCTGAAGCCGCCCTTGTCCAGCAGCGCCGCGGCCTCGGCCACGGCATGGTAGGGCGTCGGCGAGGCCGCGAGATATGCCAGCAGGTTGTCGGTGTGCGAGCGGTCGAACTGTGCCATGCCGCCCAGCTTAGAGGGTGCGTACCCTCGTAAGGCCAAGGGCCTGCTGTCCCGCACGGTCCGCTCAGAGCGGCGCAGGCAGCAACAGCTCGACGTTGCGATCGGCGGCCGTCTGCTCCCGGCACCGACCGGGTGCTCCACGAGCCGGGCCTGCCGCGGCCAGTCCACATGAGAGGCCGTATTCAGTTCCCAGAGGCCGCAATACGCGGAGAACCAGGTCCCGCGGAAGGAGCTCATCCCTTCCGGGGACCCGGCCCGCACAGCCCGATCACCAATCCGACCGGGCGCTCGCACGCGCCGAACGGATCGGTAGCTTCCCCGAGGACCCGGGAGTCTAGAACGCCTCCTCGGGCAGGTCCATCAGCGCGTTGTCGGTGGCCTCGACGACCGTGCGCCGGGCGGCGAGGAGCGGCAGGACATGGCCGGCGAACCAGGAGGCCGCCGCCACCTTCCCAGTGTAGAACGGCACGTCCTTGGCCGACGCGCCGCCGCCCTCGCCGAGCCGCTCCAGCGCGGTCGCGGCCTGGCGCAGCAGCAGCCAGCCGATCACCAGATCGCCGAGCGCGAACAGGAAGTCCGTGGTGGACTGCCCGACCACGTGCACCGCCCGCGGCTCCTCCATCGCCTTGATCGCCTGGTTGAACAGCGCGTTGCCGATCGCCTCGACGTCGGCCAGCGCGGCGCCGAGCCGCTCCCGTTCGGCCGCCAGCCGCTCGCCGCCGGTGTTCGAGTCCAGGAATTCCTGGATCTGCGACTTGACGTGGCCGAGCGCCTTGCCCTGGTCCCGGACGATCTTGCGGAAGAACAGGTCGAGGCCCTGGATCGCGGTGGTGCCCTCGTAGAGGGTGTCGATCTTGGCGTCCCGGATGTACTGCTCGACCGGGTAGTCCTGGAGGTAGCCCGAGCCGCCGAAGATCTGCAACGACTGCGCCAGCTGCTCGTAGGACTTCTCCGAGCCGTAGCCCTTGACGATCGGCAGCAGCAGATCGCTGATGCCCTCGGCCTGCTCGTCCCGGCCGCCGGTCGCCCGCGCCGCGTACAGCCGGTCCTGCCAGGCGGCCGCGTAGAACACCAGGGCCCGCAAACCCTCGACGTAAGCCTTCTGCTGCATCAGCAGCCTGCGCACGTCGGCGTGGTGGGTGATGGTCACCCGGGGCGCGTTCTTGTCCGTGGCCCGCGGCAGATCGGGACCCTGCACGCGGGCCTTCGCGTATTCCAGGGCATTGAGGTAGCCGGTCGAGAGGGTGGCGATCGCCTTGGTGCCGACCATCATCCGGGCCATCTCGATGACGTTGAACATCTGGGCGATGCCGTCGTGCACCTCGCCGAGCAGCCAGCCCTTGGCCGGCCGGTCGGCGCCGAAGGTCATCTCGCAGGTGGTGGAGACCTTCAGCCCCATCTTGTGCTCGACGTTGGTGGCGTAGACCCCGTTGCGCTCGCCGAGTTCGCCGCTGTCCCAGTCGAACAGGAACTTCGGCACGATGAACAGCGAAAGCCCCTTGGTGCCCGGTCCGTGGCCCTCCGGCCGGGCCAGCACCATGTGGATGATGTTGTCGGCCAGGTCGTGCTCGCCGCCGGTGATGAAGCGCTTGACGCCCTCGATGTGCCACGAGCCGTCTGGCTGCTTGACCGCCTTTGTGCGGCCGGCGCCCACGTCCGAGCCGGCGTCCGGCTCGGTGAGCACCATGGTGGCGCCCCACAGCTTCTGCGCCATCAGCGCCGCGATCTTGCGCTGCTCCTCGGTGCCCAGCTCCCAGATCACCCGGCCGAAGTCGGTGCCTGCCGCGTACAGCCAGACCCCCGGATTCGCGCCGAGGACCAGCTCGCCGGTGGCCCAGCGCAGCGAGGGCGGGCAGGCCGTGCCGCCCATGCCCTCGGGCAGGCACAGCCGCCAGTACTCGGTGTCCATGTACGCCTTGTACGAGCGCTTGAACGCCTCGGGCAGCGTGGCCGAGTGCGTCGCGGGGTCGAACACCGGCGGGTTGCGGTCGGA